>QCLK01000011.1 GCA_003214615.1 Pelagibacteraceae bacterium AG-414-E02 | reverse complement strand
AGAGCTGGTTAAAGGTAAATCTTTTCAGGAAGCTAAAGAAATAACGCTAGCCTTTTTAAATATGATAAAAAATACCTCAGAAATACAATCAAACCATTTAGATGAAGATGAAAAAATTAAACTTATGTCATTATCAGGAGTTAAACAATTTCCAATGAGAGTGAAATGTGCTACCTTGTCTTGGCATACTTTGGTTTCAGCAATGGAAGGAAAAAAAGAAGAGGTTAATATAGAGGCGATTGATTAATGAGCGATATCAAAAATAAAGTTATAGAAGAAATAAAAAAAATTTATGATCCTGAAATACCAGTAAATATTTATGAATTAGGTTTAATTTATAAAATAGATGTTGATGAAAAAAACAAGGTGAATATTGATATGACATTAACCTCACCGAATTGTCCAGTTGCTGAAAGTTTGCCTAATGAAGTTAAAGAGAATATAAAGAAAGTAGATGGAGTTTCTGATGTAAATTTAAACTTGGTATGGGAACCTCCTTGGGACCAAGATAAAATGTCTGAAGCTGCAAAGTTGGAACTAAATTTATGAACAAACAGGTAATAACATTAAGTGATAGAGCTGCAGAAAGAGTAAAAGAAATTATAGCTGGAGCAAAAGAACCAATAGTCGGAGTCAGAGTTGGTGTGGCGTCAGGAGGTTGTGCTGGTATGTCATATGTTATGGAATATGCAAAAAGTACCAATCCAAATGACGAAATTATTGAGGATAAAGGAGTAAAGGTTCTAATCGATCCTAAGGCAATTATGTATCTTTTGGGAACAGAAATGGATTATAAAAAAGAAGAACTTTCGTCAACTTTTGTATTTAAAAATCCCAACGAAACCGAACGTTGTGGATGTGGAGAATCATTCAAGATCTAATTCTATATTGCTGTACAATTAAGAATTGTATATAATCCTAAGCATGAGAGATACTAAGCATTTGGGAAAACATGCGAACAAATTAGCAGAACAAGCTAAAGAAAAAGCATTGTTTAGAACTCAACGTAAGGCCGTTGAAGCTGGAGCTCACGGTACCTTAGACTACACTATCAAAGAAGGCGTAAATAAAAATAAGATAGCTGACGATAAAATTTTAAAAAGTAAAAAATAATACTAACAACTGTAGTACATTTCAAACTCCATAGGATGTGGAGTATGTTCTAGTTTATATATTTCCTCGAATTTTAACGCAATATAAGCATCGATTTGGTCGTCAGTAAATACACCACCCTGAGTCAAAAATTTTCTATCTCTATCAAGATTTTCCATTGCTTCTCTTAGAGAACCACAAACAGTAGGAATATTTTTTACTTTATCCTCAGGCATTGCATACAAATCCTCATCAACTGGTTTTCCTGGATTAATTTTATTTTTGATACCATCTAATCCAGCCATTAACATAGCGGAAAATGTTAAATAAGGATTTCCTGCAGCGTCCGGGAATCTAATTTCACATCTAGCACCTTTTTTATTTAATGTTATCGGGATTCTACAAGAAGCAGATCTATTTCTTGCAGAATAAACTAATAAAACTGGAGCTTCAAAACCAGGTATTAATCTTTTGTAGCTATTAGTTGTACTATTAGAAAAAGCATTAATAGCTTTGGCGTGCTTTAATATTCCACCAATATAGTGCAAAGCTGTATCAGACAATCCTGCATATTTGTTTCCAGAAAACAATGCTGTGCTTCCTTTCCATAGAGACTGGTGTGTGTGCATACCAGAACCATTATCACCTTTTACTGGTTTTGGCATAAATGTTGCAGTTTTACCAAAGGAGTGAGCAACCATTTGAACTCCATATTTATACAACTGCATATTATCCGCTTGTGTAGTTAATGTATTAAAATACATTCCAAGCTCATGTTGACTTGGAGCAACTTCATGATGGTGTTTTTCTACTTTAATACCCATATCTTTTAGAGCTTTTAAAAATTCTCCCCTCATATCTTGAGCACTATCCACGGGAGGAACCGGAAAGTATCCACCTTTGATTCCCGGCCTATGACCCATGTTACCATTTTCATAATCTTTTCCGGTATTATAG
>QCLK01000010.1 GCA_003214615.1 Pelagibacteraceae bacterium AG-414-E02 | reverse complement strand
AATCTTATAAAGCACATATTTTTAATGATGAACCCGATATTGTTTATATGAACAACATGCATGTAACTTTATATATGCGTGACGGAAGAGTCATCACTATAACAAGCGACGAAGGTATATATGATAAATCGAGTTATAATTGTTTTTTTAAAAAAAATGTCAAAGCAACAGATGGGGAAACTATAATTTTATCCCAAAACTTAGATTTATTAGCAGATGAAGACTACGCGTCAGTGTATAATGATGTTATTTTAACAGGCGATAGTGGTTCTTTAATGGCTGATAAAGTTAGATATGATTTTGAAACTGAATTGTATGAAATTTCTATGTTCAGTGATAAACCAGTAAAAGTAAAATATACAAAATGAATAATGTTAAAAAATTTAGAATAATAAAATTTAAATCAAAGCCTATATTATCAGCTAAAAATATTTCTAAATCTTTCGAGGATAGATATGTTTTGAGAAAAATTGATATTCATTTAAACCAGGGTGAAATGTTAGGTCTACTGGGTAGTAACGGTGCTGGCAAAAGTACATTCATGAACATCGTATTAGGTTTATTAAAATGTGACTACGGAGACATATTTTTAGGCAGCACAAAATTAACAAACTTAGCTATTCATCAAAGAGCTAAGTTGGGAATTGCCTACCTGCCACAACAAACATCAATTTTTAGAGGCCTTTCAGTTTATGAAAATTTATTGGGAATTGCCCAAATATCAATAAAAAGGCCCAATGACCAAAAGTCAGTTGTGGAAAAATTAATGGCTGAATTTTCTATAACTCATCTTCGAGATGTTAAAGCTACAGCTCTATCTGGAGGCGAGCGGCGAAGAACAGAAATAGCTAGATGCCTTATAAACAATCCTAAAGTTTTACTTTTGGATGAACCTTTTGCAGGTGTAGATTTGCTTTCAATACAAGATATTAAAGGACTACTTTTAAAGCTACAAGGACGTGGATGTGCAGTGTTAGTTACTGATCACAATGCATCTCAACTCCTTTCTGTAGTGGACAGAGCCTACGTAATTGCAAATGGAACTATAGTAGCAAATGGAACTCCTCGACAAATTGTAAATACTACGGAAGCAAAAAAATTATATTTTGGTGAAGATTTTACCTATTAACTCTCAATGAAAAAAAAATTTTCTGTCTTAGTAAAGGACAAACTCAATAAATTTAATAAATCAATAAAAATTCCAGGAGATAAATCCTTATCTTTAAGAGCGCTAATTTTAGCTAGCCAATGCATTGGATTATCTAAAATAAAAAATTTATTAGAATCCGAAGATGTTTTAAATTGTGTAAAAGCTTTAAAAACTTTAGGAGTAAGAGTAGTAAAAATTAGCAATATTTATAGAGTATATGGAAATGGAATAAATTCTTTTAAAACTAATAAAAAAATAACTAAAATCTATGTTGGAAATAGTGGCACCACAGCAAGACTTTTGTCAGGATTATTAGCAACACATCCCGGTAAATTTCTTTTATATGGAGACTCTTCAATGAATCGTAGAGACATGTCGCGGATTACACATCACCTTGAAAAAATTGGCTGTTTTTTTTACCCCAAAAATAAATCAACACTTCCTCTCAAAATCCAGGGGACTAGTATGCCGTTAGCACAAACTCACATAGAACATTTGGGATCTGGACAGGTTAAATCTTGTTTATTGCTTGCTGGTCTCAATACTCCTGGAACCACAACAATAATTGAAAAAAAAATTAGTAGAAATCATACGGAAATTTTTTTAAAAAAAATAAATGCAGATATTAAAGTTAAAAAATTAAAAAAAGGTAATTTAATCCTACTGAATGGCCAAAAAAATCTTAGCAATTTTAATTATAATATAAGCTCCGATCTTTCATCGAGTGCATTTTTTATTGCTTTAACACTGTTAACTCCTAAATCTAAATTATTAATCAAAAATGTTAATTGTAACCCTACAAGAATGGGATTTATTAATATTTTAAAAAAAAGGATGAATGCAAAAATTAAAGTAAAAAATTTAAAAAAAAGATCTAGTGATGAACCTGTTGGAGATATTATTGTCAAAAGTTCTATTTTAAAACCCATTAATTGTCCTAAACAAATAGTTCCATTCCTTATAGATGAGTTGCCTATATTATTTATCATGGCTGCTATAACTAAAGGAATATCAAAATTTAATGGTATCGGTGAATTAAGACATAAAGAATCTGATCGTATCAAAAATATCGAGTCTGGATTAAACAAATTAGGTATAAAAACAAAATCTACAATTAATAGTTTAAAAATATTTGGCAATCCAAATATAAAAAATGAAAAAAAACTTGATATTTATCCAAAAGGTGACCATCGTGTAGCTATGTCATGGACAATTCTTGGTTTGTTGCTTGGTGGTAAATTTAAAATTCATAATTTTGAAACGGTAAATACTTCTTTTCCAGGTTTTATCTCTTTAATTAAACATTTAGGAGGAAAGATTGAGATTAAATAGCAAAGTAAGAATCTTGATAACATGTGATTCTGGT
>QCLK01000009.1 GCA_003214615.1 Pelagibacteraceae bacterium AG-414-E02 | reverse complement strand
CCCTCACTGAATTACCGGTCAGGTTCTTAGGGTATAATCTCAGTCCACACTCGGACACCCCCCCTAAAATATCGTTATATTATCAATCTCTTATTGTGTAAGCAACAATCTAAACTTTAATTTAATAAATTAGATAACTCTTCGAATGCTGCGTCATTATCTAAATTTTTATCATTTTAAAAACATACCAGGTGATCAATATAGATAGGTCTTTTAATTCCAAATTTATCACTTATTTTATGTTGATGTTCATGATGAGAATGGACAAAAACTGGAATAAGTTGGTTATTCATTGTTTTGAGAGTATAAATGAAATTAGTTCCTCTAAATTTTCTATCTACTACTTCTAATTTTAAGTTACTTTTATCGTCATGTTCCAGATCTTCTGGTTGAATTAAAAGTTTAACTAAAGAACCAATAGTCTGCTTTTTAATAAAGTTGCCTTTTATTGTGCCTAATTCAGTATTTTCTAAAGTATCTTTTCCAATTACTTTTGCCTCTATTAAAATTCCTCTATTTAAAAAATTAACTACTTCTACAGAATTAGGGTAGTGATAAATGTTATAAGGAATGTCAAACTGCTTCAAAGATTCATTAAGAATAATTCCACACTTATTTCCCATGTAAAAAGCTTCGTAAGAATCATGTGTAACTATTATTGTTGAAATATTAACTTGATTTAAAATTTTTTTAATCTTTAACTGTAATTCTTCTTTTAAACTCTGATCTATGTTTGAAAAAGGCTCATCTAAAAGAAGCAGATCTGGTTTTGACATTAAAGAACGGGCCAAGGAAACTCTTTGTGCTTCTCCTGAACTAATTTCATGTGGATATTTTTGCTGAATTTCTTCTAAATGTAATAAATTAATTAAATCATATACTGTAAAATTAAATTTTTTATTTTTGTTTCTGTCAGCTCCAAATTTAATATTATCAACAACATTATAATGGGGAAATAAACAGTTTTCTTGAAAAGAAAGAGCTATATTCCTTTTTTCAGGCTCCATATGAAAATCAGATGATGAAATAGTTTTTCCTTTTAAAATAATTTTACCAGTCTCAATTTTTTCTAATCCAGCAATTGTTCTGAGGATTGTTGTTTTTCCAATTCCTGATGGTCCTAATAAACAAATTATTTCACCTTCTTTTTCTAAATTAAAAGTAACATTATTAACTTTATTTTTTTTGCTTGCTGCAAAAGTAACGTCTTGGATTTCTAAAAAATTTTGACTCATTTAATTTATTAATTATCAGATAGTATATATTTTGAAACAAATAAAATAAACACGCTAGCAGTTAAAATAAGAAGCAAAGAAGGTGCTGCGGCAGCTTCCAGAAGATCTTGTGAGGCATAAATATAGGCCGTGGTCGCGAATGTTTCAAAATTAAATGGTCTTAAAATTAAAGTTATGGGCAATTCTTTAATTATTTCTATCGCAATTAAAATACTTATCAATAACACGCTGTTTTTAAGATAAGGTATATGCACTTTAGTGAAAGTTTTAAATTTCGAATATCCTAAAAGATATGCACTTTCGTCCATTGATTGATTAATTTTCAAATAACCAGATTTTATTCCATTAGATGATAATGCAAAAAATCTTACAAAATAGACTATCACTAAACCAAATATTGAACCTATAAATAAATTTTTAAAATTAAAAAATATAAAATTATCTAGATAAGAAACTAACGTGATAAAAGCTACAGCTAATATTACTCCTGGTATTGCATATCCAGATATTGAGAAGGTTGTTAAAATTCCAAGAAATTTACTTTTTTGTCACTCTATTTCCATAATTAGAAATAAAGGAAAAAAAGATCATCAATGCGCAGGATAAGAAAACAAGTAATAGCGTGTTGTATCCCAGACTCCAAAAATTTAAGTCACTTAGATATTTAGGAAATTTAATAGTCCAATATATCATCTGAAAAACAGGGAATATAAAACTGCAGAAAAATAATATGCTGCAAAAACTTATTGCATAAAAAGATTTAAGACCTTTAAGTTTGATTTTAGGCCTCTTTATAAAGCCTCCTCTTGATGGTGAGTGATATCTAGCCTTTCTCCTTGAAAAATTTTCAATAAAAAATAAAAATAAAATAAAAAGTAATAATATAAATGAAAATTGATTGGCTGAGGCTAAATCATCAAAAGCAATCCATGCGTTATATATAGCCGTTGTAAATGTTGATATACTGAAGAAGTCGACAGTTCCAAAATCAGACAAAGTCTCCATTGCTACCAATGATAACCCAACAACTATAGCTGGTCTCGCAGAGGGGAGGATGATTTTTAAAAAAGTTTTACCTGGAGATAAGCCTAAATTTCTTCCGGCATCTATTAAATTTTGAGACTGATAGTAAAATGAAGCTCTTGATAAAACATATACATAACCAAATAAAGAAAAAGAAATAGATATTATTGAACCAAATAGACCATCTACCTTTGGTATTAAAGAATTGTATTCATAAGGTCCGAACAAGTAAGTAAGAATTGAGAATAATGTGCCATAATTTTCAAAAAAAGCTGTAAGTGAATATGCGTAAATATAAGCTGGAACAGCAAAAGATAATATAAGTAACCATTTAAAAAAACTTACTCCTGGAAATTCATAAAATGAAACGTAATATGCAGCACCAACTCCAAATAAAAATGTAAAAAATAATACTCCTATCAAAAGTAAAATAGAATTGGAAATATACTTTAATAAGAATGTATTTTTTAAAAGTGAAAAATAATCTGATGTTGATTCAAAAAAACCTAAAAAAACCGTTATTATTGGTAACGCTACTAAAAGTGAAATAAAAAAAGAACTGATAAACCAAAAACTAAATTTTTTTGCTAACATTTGAACTTTCAAAAATTGATCTGACAATAGATTTTATTTCATCTATTTTAATTTCATTTAATGATCTTTTGTTAACTTTTTTATCAATTTTTGTGACTTCTTTTAAACATGGCGCACATCCAGAAGAAGATTTGTTTAAATCAAATGAGGGTTTGTTTAAAGTTAATTTTCTTTTTTTTGTGCGCTTCATGTTTAACCGGGATGGTTAATTACTCCCAACCTGCTTCAGTCATTATTTTTAAAGCATCAGCTTGGTTTTTCCCATATTTTGATACCTTAGTTTTTAAATCTTGTTTAAATCCAAGACCAAACTGAGCTATCAATTTATTGGGTTCGACACCCTCTATCATTGGGTATTCGAAAGTATTGTTAACAATATGCTGTTGAGCTTCTTTAGTTAATAAGAACTCTAATAACTTAATTGCATTAGCTTTATTAGGTGCATGTTTTAATACCCCTCCTCCACTAATATTCATATGAGTTCCTCTTCCATCCTGATTAGGAAAGAAAGGTTTAACTTTTTTAGCCGCAGCTTGTTGTTCTGGTCCTTTTTTACCAGATAACATCAAAGCTATGTAATACGTATTAGCAACAGCGTAATCTGCTTCACCAGCAGCAACTGCTAAGATTTGTGCTCTGTCATTACCTTTTGGTGTTCTAGCCATGTTGTTGACCATACCTTTAGCCCACTCTGCAGTTTTCTTTTTGCCGTTGTTAGCAATTAGAGACGCAACAAGAGACTGATTGTATACATTGCTAGATTTTCTGATCACAACTTTTCCTTTATATTTAGGATCAGCCAAATCTTCATAGGTTAAATTGCTTGGAGGGTTTGTACGTGACGGATCATAATAAATCACACGTGCTCTCTTAGCTATTCCATACCAGTAAGCAGATCTGAAATTGGATGGTATTACTTTTTTTAAAGCTTTAGAACTTGCTTTTTGAAACATTCCTTTTGCTTGAAAAGCACCCAATCTTCCAGCATCTGCTGTAATATATAAATCTGCTAAGCAGCTTTCACCTTCTTCGATTATTCTTTTTTGAAGAGCTTTATCTTTTCCAGATACTACATTTACTTTTATGCCAGTTTTGTTAGTAAATTTTTCATACAACTGAACATCAGAATCGTAGTGTCTAGCACTAAAGATATTTACTTCATTAGCATTTGAAGTACCCATCAATGTGAAAAAAATTGATATTAATAAAATAATTTTCTTCATTTAGTTTCCTTTCATTACTGTTAATTAAACCAATACGTTTAATGATATTGATAATCATTTGCAATGATAATGATTATCAGTATCATTATATCGCAGACAATACAACCAAAAAGTGTGTTTGAGCTTTATACATCTATGTATATGCTGGGTTGTAAGGATTTATATGGCTGAAGAAAAAACTTCAACACTGCTATCTGATGTATCTATTGAAGGTGATTTAATAGAGAAAGATAAAATAATTTTAGATGCAAAAATTAACGGTGATATTAAAGCGAACGAAATTCAAACTCATTCGAAATCAAATATATTAGGAAATATTACCTCAAAAGAAGCATCTTTAGGCGGCAAGATTAAAGGTAATATAAATTCGGACAGAATAAAAATAAGAAGCACAGCAGAAGTTGAGGGCGTACTTAGTCAGAAAACTTTATCAATTGAAGAAGGTGCGGTTCTTAAAATAAAAGCAAATACTTCTAAATAATATTTAAAATTCCCACTTACTAACTTTACTATACAAAAAATTTCTGAAAGCTATTATTCGGGCCGTATTTTTCAAAGATTGAGGATATACAAAATGAGCTTCGGATTTTGGACCTTCAATATTAGGCAAAACTTTTACTATATTAGGAACATTTACAGCAATATAATCTGGAAGAGCTGCTAATCCCACTCCACTTTGAACAGCTAGAAGTAAACCATATATGCTATTTACTTTCATAACAGGTTTTCGCTTTTTATTATCTTTAAGTCCAAGTTTTAATGCCCAATCTGGACTAAAAACTGGTGAGGGAGCGCCTCTACCATATGAAATAAACTTGTGTTTATTTAAATCAAAAACATTTTTTGGATGTCCGCTTTGCTCTAAATATTTTGTAGAACCATATATATGATAATGGATATCGATTAATTTTTTTTGAATATAATTTAATTGCTTGGGCCTTCTCATCCATATCCCAATGTCTGCTTGACGAGTACTAAGATCAAGTTCTTTATCATCAAAAATTAGCTCGACCTCTACATCAGGATTTAATTTCATAAACTCTTGAATTCTTGGAGTAAGCCAAGTAGTTCCAAAGCTAACAACAGTGGTAACTGTTATTTTTCCACTCGCCTTATTTTTTTTATCCATTATCGTAGATTCAACATCTTTAAGTTTTGAAATTACTTCATGAGCCGTTTTATATAAATATTCACCATTTTCAGTTAAAGATAAACCTCTCGCATGTCTTTCAAATAATTGTGTTTTTAGTTCTTGTTCTAAGGATTGAATCTGTCTGCTTATAGCTGATTGACTTAAATTTAGAGAAAAGGTTGCTTTAGTAAAATTTCCAGATTCTGCAACTGCATGAAATATTTTAAGTTTGTCCCAATCCATTATTTATTTACGTCTACTAGTATTTTATTAGTTAGTTTTCCTTCAAGCATACTTGGAAAAATACTTAGTAACTCATTTAAACTTACAACTTTAATCGATTTTTCTAATGTATTGAAATCAATAAGCTTGGGCGTTTCTCCCCAAACAAATTCTTTTCTTTTTTTGCTGATAGCTACTGAGTCAACACCCCATAATTTTATACCTCTCAAAATAAAAGGAATTACTGAGGTATTTAGCTTATTTCCACTAGCATTTCCGCAAGCAGCAATTATTCCAGAATGTTTTGTTTGCGAAATTGCATTTGCTAAAATATTTCCACCAACTGTATCTACTACTCCATCCCATGTTCCTTTACCAAGTAGTTTAGGATCAACCTCAAATTCTTTTCGATCAATTACATTTTTGGCGCCTAAATCTTTTAAATAACTACTTTGTTTCATTTTTCCTGTAATTGCAGTAACATTACATCCTAGTTTAGATAAAGCCATTACAGCAACGCTTCCTACACCACCTGTTGCCCCTGTTACTAAAACTTCATTGACTTTTTCTCCTAACAATAATTCTTCTCTTGCTTTGACAGCAAATGCACAAAGGATAGCTGTAAATCCTGCTGTGCCCAACATCATTGCTTGTTTTGTTGTTATCCCCTCAGGTTTTTTAATTATAAATTCTTTTTTAACTCTAGCATATTGTGAATATCCTCCATGATATAACTCGCCAACTCTGGATCCATTTACTATAATTTGATCACCTTTTTTATATTCTCCAACATTGCTTTCTTCAATTGTTCCTGAAAAATCTATGCCTGGTATTCTTGGATATTCTTTTATTAATTTTCCACCATCTTTTAAAATCATAGCATCTTTAAAATTTAAATCTGAATAATCAATTTTTACCAAGACATCTCCATCTTTCAAAAAATTTTTGTCTAAATCTTTTACTTCTCTTGAGAAATGATCAGCAGATTGATTAACTACTATAGCTTTAAACTTTTCGTTCATTTTAATTTGTTAGATAAATAATTAATAAACGTTAATCTTTATTAATATATCTTAAGTAGCGATTTTGAAAACTTAAATCGTCCTTGAAAGAACCAAGGAAATAATTTGTTACTGTTGTTGTATTTTCTTTTTTAACGCCTCGATTTGTCATGCAATGATGAGCGGCATCTATAGTCACAGCAACACCTCTAGGTTGTAATACGTCCATAATTGTCTTCGCTATTTGCATGGTTAAGCGTTCTTGGGTTTGTAACCTTTTTGAAAAAACTTCTACTACTCTTGCAAGCTTACTTAGACCCACAACTTTAGTTGATGGAATGTAAGCTACATGTGCTACTCCAGCAATTGGTGCCATATGATGTTCACAATGACTTTGAACACTAATATTCTTTTCTATAACCATATCGTCATAACCTTCTACCTCGCTGAAAGTTTTTAATAAATAGTCCTTGGGATTTTGAGTATAACCTTTGAAATATTCTTTAAAAGCTTTGATTACTCTTTTTGGAGTCGATGCTAATCCTTCACGTTTATCATCTTCACCGATCCATTTAATGATTGTTCTTATGGCTTCTTCAGCCTTTTCATCAGAAATTCCCTGATTTTTTTTTTGTAACTGGTCTGTGTCTTTTACTAATTTCATGTTATTAACAAAGTTAATATTTAAATACTTATATAGTTTAAATTATGTTTAAAAAAAGAGATAATATAAAAGAAGTTGAAGAAGGCAAGTATTTAGCTCCTAAATTTGATAAATATGGCTTAATTCCAGTTATAACGACAGATTTCCACACTGGTGACATATTGATGCACGGATATATGAACGAAGAAGCATTAAAAAAAACAATAGAAAATAAAGAGGCTTATTATTGGAGTCGTTCAAGAAACAAAATCTGGCACAAAGGTCAAGTTAGTGGTTTTGTTCAAAAAGTTAAAGAGATTAAAATTGACGATGATCAAGACTCTATTTGGTTAACAGTTGATATAGGAAAAGGAGCTAGTTGCCACGTAGGATATAAATCATGTTTTTACAGATCTATACCTTTAGGTAAAATTAAAAACGATGAAGAAATAGAAATGGTATATAAAGAAAAAGAAAAGATATTTGATCCAAAAAAAGTTTATAAAGATGAACCTAATCCAACTAAACTATAATGAGTGAAGAGTATCAAAGAAATGTATTAGACCAAAAACTTGAAAAATGTTCATCTGAACCTTTAACAGGTTGGTATAGAGACGGATGTTGTAATACGGATGAAATGGACCACGGGGTTCATACAGTATGCGCAAAAGTTACAAATAAATTTTTGGAGTGGGCAAAAGAAAATGGAAATGATTTAATTACACCACATCCAGAGTATGGTTTTCCAGGTTTAAAAGAAGGAGATAGTTGGTGTGTGTGCACTGAAACTTATGCTCAATCAATCGATGCTGGAACAGCTTGCCGAATTTTTTTAAAAAAAACAAACAAAAAAACTCTAAGTATAATTCCTCTTGAAAAACTTAAAAAATATGCAATAGACTTGTCTTAAATATTATAAAAAAATTTACTTAATTTTTTGCAATATTTTTGAAAAAGATTCCTTAATCTTTGACTGTTCGTTTCCACCAGCTTGAGCAAAATCTTTTCTTCCTCC
This sequence comes from Pelagibacteraceae bacterium AG-414-E02, assembly GCA_003214615.1. Lineage (GTDB taxonomy): Bacteria > Pseudomonadota > Alphaproteobacteria > Pelagibacterales > Pelagibacteraceae > AG-414-E02. The sequence goes on along the minus strand of QCLK01000009.1, from coordinate 3,363 downwards.
TCCTCCTGAACCACCAATGACGGAAGAGCCAATTTTAACTAACTCCACAGCATTATATTTATTCTCCAAACTTTTTGTGACACCAACTGCAATTCCAATCTTGTTGTCAGCTATAGAATAAGCAACTACTATTCCTTCTTTTAAATCCTTTTTTCCCTGATCAATTAAAGATCTTAATTCTTTTGAGGGATAGTCTTTAACAAGCTGAAATCTTACTTTTGTACCTTTAATATTTTCATCTTTTATTTCATTTTTACCTTTGTCTTTTAAAATTATTTGAATATTTATTTGTTCTAGCTGATGACTTAATTTTTTTACTTTTTCTTTATTTGGAAGAGAAGCTACAGCTTTAGGTTTAACTCCCAAATGTTTAATTTTATTTTCAAGATTTTTTATTTTGTCTTCAGTAGCTTTATTTAAATCAGCAGAATCCTTGGTTTTTTTTCTTAAATAATCTTCTAATTGCTTTGATCTTAAAGCTTCAATTCGTCTAACGCCAGATGCGATTGAGGATTGATTTATAATTTTAAAATTACCAATCTCAGAAGTATTTTTCACATGCGTCCCTCCACACAGCTCTGTTGAAAAATATCTGTCTTCATCACCACCCATTGATAAAACTCTAACTTCTTCACCGTATTTTTCACCAAAGAGAGCTAAAGCTCCGTTATTTACTGCTTCTTTTGGTGTCATTAATCTTGTCCTAACTTCACTATTAGATTTAACCATTTCATTAACGTATTTTTCAATTTTTACAATTTCATTTTCTTCTATAGATTTCATATGACTAAAATCAAATCTTAACCTATCTGGTCCTACGAAAGATCCTTTTTGAATAACATGTTTGCCTAGAGTTCTTCTTAGCGCTTCATGCAACAAATGAGTTGCTGAGTGATATGCTCTAATGTTAGATCTTCTTTCAACATCTATAACCAAATTTACAGAATCTTTTAATTTAATATTTCCTTTTATTAACTTACCAATATGAACAAATATGTCCCCAAATTTTTTTTGAGTGTCACTAACTTGGAAAGTAAATTTTTTATTTGAAATAGTTCCAGTGTCACCTATTTGACCACCTGACTCTCCATAAAAAGGAGTTTGATTTAAAACTATTTCTGCTTCATCATTTTCGTTTATTTCTTCTACTTCTTTACCATTTTTTATTAAAGCTAGAACAATACCTTCGGATTTATTATATTCGTAACCAAGAAATTCTGTCGGTTCTATTTTATCTTTTAAATTAAACCAAATTTTATCGACAGCTTTATCTCCAGAACCTTTCCATGCTAGTTTGGTTTTCTTTTTTCTTTCATTCATCTCCCTTTCGAAACCAGATATATCAACTTTAATATTTTTATTTTTTAAAATATCTTGGGTTAAATCTACGGGAAAGCCGTAAGTATCATAAAGTTTGAATGCTACATCGCCTGGAAGTTCGTGATTTTTAATTTTATTTAAATTATCTTCTAAAATTTCCATTCCTCTTATCAATAAACTAAAAAATTTTTCTTCTTCTGTTTTTAACATTTCTATAATCAAAGGTTCTGCTAATTTAAGTTCAGGGTATGAATCAGACATTTCTTTAATTAATGTTGGTGCAATTTTATAAAAAATTGGTTCTTTACTTCCTAAAGTATGAGAGTGTCTCATTCCTCTTCTCATAATTCTTCTTAAAACATAACCTCTTCCATCATTGGAAGGCAGAACTCCTTCTGCAAGGAGGAATGCGCTAGCACGCAGATGGTCTGCTATAACTCTGTGACTAGCAATATTTTCTTTTGTTATTTTTGTTTTGGTTAGGTCAGCCGAAATACTCATCAAATTTTTAAAATGGTCAGTTTCATAATTATCGTGCGTACCTTGAAGTAATGCTGAAATTCTTTCTAACCCCATACCTGTATCCACAGACGGTTTGGGAAGGTCTATTCTTTTATCTTTTGATATTTGTTCAAATTGCATAAAAACCAAATTCCATATTTCAATGAAACGATCTCCTTCTTGATCTGGACTTCCTGGTGGACCTCCTTTTAAATGCTCACCATGGTCATAGAATATTTCTGAGCAAGGGCCGCAAGGGCCGAGATCACCCATAGACCAAAAATTGTCACTTGTTGAAATTTTATAAATTTTATTTTCTGGTAGACCAGCAATTTTTTTCCATAAGTTAAAAGATTCTGTATCAGCTGCATAAACGCTTACACTAAGTTTATTTTTTGATATTTTAAATTCTTTGGTTATTAAATTCCAAGCTAATTCAATTGCTACATCTTTGAAATAATCTCCGAAAGAAAAATTCCCTAACATTTCAAAAAATGTGTGGTGTCTCGGAGTATAGCCTACATTTTCTAGGTCGTTATGTTTTCCACCAGCCCTTACACACTTTTGTGAAGTGGTAGCTCTTTTATAGTCGCGCTTTTCTAAGCCTGTAAAAACATTTTTGAACTGTACCATTCCGGAGTTAGTGAACATTAAAGTTGGATCATTACTTGGTACCAAATTACTAGAATCCACTATTTTATGATTTTTTTTTGAAAAATAATTCAAAAACGATTTTCTTACATTTTTTAATGTTTTCTCTGCCATTTATCTATTAAATACAGTTTTTTGGTATTATGTCTAGACAGAGAAGAAAGGTGCCTATTTGACACCTTTCTTAAGAGGGCTAACTATTTAAATATTTAATCTTTTTTGCTAGTATCTATTTTTTCAGCTGCTGGATTTCCTTCAATTTTTTTAGAAATTAAACCAGCTTTGGTTCTAATTGCCATTTCAATTTCCGCAGCAATTTTAGGGTTTGTTTCTAGATAAATTTTTGCGTTTTCCCTTCCTTGACCAATTTTCTCACCTTTGTATGCATACCACGCACCTGACTTTTCAACTACTTCTGCTTTGGCACCTAAATCGATCAATTCACCTGATTTGCTAATTCCTTTACCGTACATCAGGTCAAATTCAACAACTTTGAAAGGTGGTGAAACTTTATTTTTAACGACTTTTACACGAGTGGAATTTCCAATAATTTGCTCCTTTTCCTTAATAGCTCCTATTCTTCTAATGTCCATTCGTACTGAAGAATAAAACTTTAAAGCATTGCCTCCAGATGTCGTTTCAGGGTTACCAAACATTATTCCAATTTTCATTCTTATTTGGTTAATAAATATAACCATGGTATTAGTTTTTGCGATTGAACCAGTTAATTTTCTAAGAGACTGACTCATCAATCTTGCTTGTAAACCAACATGATGATCTCCCATTTCTCCTTCTAATTCTGCTCTTGGTGTTAAAGCAGCAACAGAATCAATTACTAAAACTGAGATTGATCCAGATTTAATAAGTGTATCGGCTATCTCTAGTGCTTGT
>QCLK01000008.1 GCA_003214615.1 Pelagibacteraceae bacterium AG-414-E02 | reverse complement strand
CTGGATATAGCCTTAAAATTGATATAATTAAAGTATTTTTTAGGAATATATCATGACTAAAATGACAACTGAAGAAGCTTTTGTAAAAGTTCTGCAAATGCATGGCATACAACATTCATTTGGAATTATTGGATCTGCTTTTATGCCAATATCAGATCTCTTTCCAAAAGCGGGTATTAAATTTTGGGATGTTGCCCATGAATCAAATGGGGGATTAATAGCTGACGGTTATACTCGTGCAACTGGAAAAATAGCAATGTGCATAGCTCAAAATGGTCCAGGTATTACAGGTCTAGTAACTCCAATTAAAACAGCTTATTGGAACCACACCCCGATGCTTGTGGTTACACCTCAAGCAGCAAATAAGACAATGGGTCAAGGTGGCTTTCAAGAAGTTGAACAAATGAATCTTTTTAAAGATATGGTGTGTTATCAAGAAGAAGTTAGAGATCCTATTCGTACGGCAGAAGTTTTAAATCGTGTAATAGAAAAAGCAATTAGAGGATCTGCTCCTGCTCAAATTAATATTCCAAGAGATTATTGGACTCAAGTTATCGATATAGAACTTCCACCGATTGTTAGACTTGAACGGCAAGCCGGTGGTGCAAATGCAATTTCCGATGCAGCAAAATTATTATCAGCTGCAAAATTTCCTGTAATATTATCTGGCGCGGGTGTTGTAATAGGTAATGCTATTGAAGATTGTAAAAAATTGGCAGAACGATTGGATGCACCAGTTTGTTCAGGCTATCAACACAACGATAGCTTTCCCGGAAGTCATCCGCTTGCTGTGGGTCCATTAGGTTACAATGGATCAAAAGCTGCGATGCAATTAATAGCTAAAGCTGATGTTGTTTTAGCTTTAGGGACACGACTAAATCCCTTTTCAACTTTACCTGGATATGGAATTGATTATTGGCCGAAAGAGGCAAGTATAATTCAAGTAGATATTAATTCTGATAGAATTGGATTAACAAAAAAAGTTACAGTTGGGATTTGTGGAGATGCAAAATTAGTAGCACAACAATTATTGACAAAGCTTTCTAAATCAGCTGGGGATATTGACAGAGAAAAACGTAAAAATTTAATTCATCAAACAAAATCAGCATGGTTGCAAACTCTTACGAGCCTAGATCATGAAGAAGATGACCCCGGTACAACATGGAATAAAGATGCTCGTCAGAGAGACAAAGATAGAATGTCACCACGCATGGCATGGAGAGCTATTCAAGCTGGACTTCCAAAAGATGCTATAATTTCTAGCGATATAGGAAACAATTGTGCAATTGGAAATGCCTATCCAACTTTTGAAAAAGGAAGAAAATATTTAGCACCAGGTCTTTTTGGTCCTTGTGGATACGGATTTCCAGCAATACTCGGTGCAAAGATTGGATGTCCTGATGTACCAGTAGTTGGTTTTGCAGGTGATGGAGCTTTTGGAATTAGTATGAGCGAAATGAGTTCTTGTAATAGAAAAGAGTGGCCCTCAATTGCCAAAACCGGAAAGCCAGTCGAAGGATTTAGTATTGAAGGACAAGGGGATATCACAACTACTATGAAAGCTTCTAAAAAAGCACAAGAGTTTGTTCAGTGGGCAAGTGAAAAACAAAGAATAGAATGTCCTATAAGTGATTTGTGGATTTCTGTTAAATGTGGAGAATCAGATACAACTTCAGGACTAGCGTCTAACCCAGCCGTGGGAAACTTAATGGATAAATTAGATCCGCTAGGCGTTAATTTATGCTTTGGAGAAACTTCTGAACTAACAGGAGCGGAAAAAGTATGTGCAACAAGAGGTAAAAATGCTGAAGTATCAAAAAAATTTATGTCTACCTGGAGTGCATATAACGATTTTATTTTAGAAAATGCTACTAATGATCTTTCTGAAAGTCAGCCAACAGCAGGAAATATTGCAGGTGGTCTTACTACCATCGAAGAAAAAGCTTTTGGAAATCTTCAAAAAATTGGAAAAAAAGTTAAATTTATCGATGTACTTGGACCTGCTGAAGAGCCTAAAAAAAATTCAGGTTTGCATTTTATGGATACATCATCTGCTGCTGGTGAATGTCTTACATTACAAGCCGCAGCTGGTTACACAGTTCATTTATTTCCAACTGGCCAAGGAAATATTATAGGTAATGCTATAGAACCTGTTGTAAAATTAACCGCAAACCCAAAAACTGCTGCTACTATGAGTGAACATATTGATTTAGATGTTTCTAAAATATTAAAAAGAGAAATGAACATTGACCAAGCGGGTGATGCTTTAATCGATGTTACTGTTAAAACTGCAAATGGTCGCTTAACATGCGCTGAAGCTTTAGGTCATAGAGAGTTTATAATAACTAAGCTCTATAGAAGTGCATAATGAATACAAATTATTTTTCCAAAGTCAGAATCCTGGATGGAGGGATGGGTCAACATTTGCTTGCCAAGGGTTTAAAACCTAAAGGTAGTTTGTGGTCAGCAACTGCTTTAATAGATAAGAAATATCATCAGCTAGTGGTAGATGCTCATCTTGATTTTATAAAATCAGGGGCTGAAGTCATAATTACAAATAATTTCTCTGCAAGAAGAGTAAGAATGGCACAAAATAATGTGGAAGAGCATTTTAATTATGCGAATGAAAAAGCTGGAGAACTTGCTTTAAAAGCCAAAGAAATTTCAAAAAAAAATATCTTAATTGCTGGAAGCTTACCGGCTCAAAATAACACCTATGTATTAGATCAAAGAGACAGAAAAATAATTGAAAAAGGATTTTATGACCAAGCTAAATTAATAAAACCCTTTGTAGATTTTTTTTATCTGGATGTTTTGTGCGGTAGTAAAGAATGTGAAATAGCACTTAATGTTACAGAAAAATTAAACTTACCAGTATTAGTTGGTTTACATGTTAAAAAAAATGGCAAACTTCCTTCAAATGAAAGTGTAGATGAAGTAGTTAAAAAATGTAAAACCAAAAATTGGTTAGGAGTTATATTGGCATGTGTATCTCCTGAAATAATTAAAAATTCGATTAATGAAGTTAAAAAACTAAACCTCCCTTTTGGCTATAAAGCAAATCTATGGAAAGCAGAAGAACCAGTTCCAGTCCATAAATTTGCATCACCTAGCGATGAAATTGGAGCAAATCCGGTTGAAGTTATGGGAACTAGAGATGACTACACAGACACTAAATTTTTAGAATTTTCTAAAAAAATGGTTAGTGTTGGCGCCACAATCTTAGGTGGCTGCTGTGAATCAAAACCATCACATATAAATAAAATTTCAATTTTAAAAAAATAATTATTTTTCTCATTAAATAATTTCACTAATACATTGAGGGTTTATTTAATCTTTCAGATCTCCATCTGCTTATTTGTCTTCTTACAAAAGATGCTGCTACTCCAGCAACTAATGCCAAAAATATTGAAGAAATTCCGTAAACTATTGGATAATTAGTTGATAAATTAAAAATGGTATTTCCGAATTCACTAATTTCAACAATTTTATCGGTTGGAATTCTAATACTTGGTTTTCCATTTCTAAAAAAAGTATCATATGCCATTAAAACTCCTACCGAAAGCATAAGCAAAGCAAGCAATGTTTTTAGTTCTGATCCTTGAAGCTTTTGTCCAATTTTTTGACCAGAATGAACGCCTGCTATTGAACCTGTAATTAATATTAAGACTAGAACTAAGTCGATCGTATTATATGTAAAAGAATGAGAAACAACTACAAATCCTGTAACAAATATTGTCACAAACAAAGAAGTTCCCGGCACTAATTTTATCGGCATGCCAATTAAATATATCATTGCAGGCACCATCAAAAATGCTCCTCCAACGCCCATGATTGCAGCAATGAAACCAACAACTACACCTAAAATAATTGGAACTAATGCACTTTCGTATACTTTAGATGTTTTAAATCTAGTTCTAAAAGGTAACCCATGTATCCAATAGTGAGTATGTAATTTTTTTTTAATTGTTACTTTTTTTTTAATTCTATCAATTTCCATAATGCCATCCCTGAGCATAAAACTACCCACGATGGCAAGGACATACATATAGGCTAATGTGATAACTATATCTATTTTATTTATACCTTTAAAATATCCAAAGGTTAACATACCCAAAGCAGTACCAACTAAACCTCCTGCGATTATCATCCAACCCATTTTAGGGTCTAGAGTTTTTTTAAACCAATGAGTTAAGGTACCAGAACTTGAAGAAGCTAAAATATTGTTTGCTTCATTTGCAACAGCAAATGCAGGAGGTATACCCATAAATATTAAAAAAGGAGTCATTAAAAATCCCCCTCCTACACCGAACAGCCCAGATAAAAATCCTATTACATAACTAACAAAAAGAACTAATATTACATTTATTTGAACTTCAACTATAGGTAAGTAAATTTCCATAAAATCGTAATTAACAATTATTCTTAGTACATAATAATGTCAATAAATAGATGATGAAAAAAGGTAAGTTTTTAGCTCAAAAATGAAAAGGTTCCAACAAGAATTATCACCCAACAAATTAAAAGTACCAATTGGAGACCTATTTTACGGGAATTGAGATTTATTCGTTGAGGCAATTTCTTAAGAGATTGTAACATTTTTTTTTCTTAACATGAGTTAAGAGTGCTTGTCTAGATCTATTTTATAAATTTATAATTAAAAGATTGTTGCGCCAAAAACTTTGATTTGTTCACCTTCAACCCCTAATACTAATCGGCCTAAAAAATCCCCTGGAACTTTGTCACTTTTCTGTTTTAAAAGCACAGTAACAAAACCATTACGTCTTAAACATCCTAAGAACTCTTTGTCCTGGGATAAATTTGTCAATAATTTATTGCTTGCCCACTGTTTTCCTAGCTCTACTTCATTAGCGCCATACAACATCTGTGATGAAAAATCTCTGGTAAATCCTCCATAATCCTTCATGTTTGATGATTTCACTAGGTTGTCCCAAATAGGTTCGGCAATTTTAAATATTTCTTGGTCTTTTTTATCCAGAAGGCTCATTTTTTAAGATTATGAGGCCTTTTTTTTCTCTTCATCTCCAATTATGTGGTAAACCGGCATTTTTTCCATTTTAAACTTTCCAGTTTTAGGATCGCGACGAGACACAGTTAAACAGTGCCAATTTTCATCATCTAATTTCATATGATCTCCACGATAATAATATCCAGGCCAACGTGTCTCTTCTCGAAACAAAGTATGTTCGGTTACACATTGTGAAGTTATAGCTCGATGTTTTAACTCCCAGGCGCGCATAAGCTGATGATAGTCTTCAGCTCCAATATGTTCTAGATCTTCTTGTAACCATTGTAACAATTCCAAACCTCTTTTAAGCAAATTTCCGTTAGTCATATAATTAACCGAAATACCTCCAACATACTCATCCATAATTTTTTGCAAACGCTGAAGACCTTGAATTGGAGAAAAATAACTTGGAGAAACTGTACCACCAGTAATCTCATTTCTGCCCACAGTATAATTTTCTAATGGTTTATATATAATTTTTTTAAAATCTTCACACTGTTTTTCACTTACTTTAATGTTTTGTGCTTTTTGATCTTCAATATATTTAACTGCAGCTTTTGCTGCTAAACGACCTTCGGTGAAAGAACCCGATGAAAATTTATGGGCACTTCCTCCAACCGTATCCCCTGCTCCAAAAAGACCTTGAACAGTCATCATCCTATTGTATCCCCAAAAATATTCTGGAGGAGATATATCTTCTGGACCACTTACCCAAGCTCCTGAACATGTTGCATGAGAACCCATTACATACGGTTCAGAAGTTGTTAGTTCTGGATTGGTATATTTTGGATCAATGTTTTGGGATGCCCAAACAACTGCTTGTCCTACTGTCATTCCTAGAAAATTTTCCCAACCGACTGTTTCTAAGTGTGGATCTTGAAAAGCTTCTTTGGTAACCATTTGAATTGGTCCGCCGCCTGCCATTACTTCCTGAACAAAAGCGTGGTTTCGTAAACATGTTGGTGTTGGGTGATGGTCTATATATTCACCTACTAATTTTTTGGTTTGCTCGTACCATTTTTTTTCATAATTTTCACCATTTGCATTTTGTGTGTAAGTTTTTAAATGTAAAAAATAAGCCCCTACAGGACCATATCCATCTTTGAATCTACATAAAACAATTCGGTTTTCCATTTGAGTCATTTTAGCTCCAGCTTCAATTGGTAAAGCATAAGCAGAACCATTACTCCAAGGAGCATACCAAGTTCTTCCCATTCCTTCGCCTACTGCTCTAGGTTTAAAAATATGTGATGCGCCTCCAGCCGCAACAATTACTGTTTTAGCACGAAACACATAATAATCACCTGTACGCATATTAAATCCTACTGCTCCACCAACTCTATTTTTGTCATTCTCATCCATCAACAAATGCGTAATCATTATTCTATTATAAATTTTATCAGCAGATTTTTTTGCAGCCTCAGCTACTATAGGTTTGTAGCTTTCTCCATGAATCATTATTTGCCATTTACCTTCTCTTTGATAACGTCCAGTTTTTGGATTCTTCATCATTGGCAAACCCCATTCGTCAAACATATGAACTGTTGAATCCACATGACGAGCCATATCATATCCAAGATCCTCTCTTACCAAACCCATTAGATCGTTACGTGCGTATCGAACATGGTCTTCTGGCTGATTTTCATTCCACTGCATTCCCATATAACAGTTTATTGCATAAAGACCTTGCGCAACCGCTCCACTTCTATCAATGTTTGCCTTTTCAACACAAATAATTTTTAAATTTCTTCCCCAATGTCTCGCTTCGAATGTAGCTCCTGTACCGGCCATTCCTCCACCGATTACAAGTATATCGCATTCTTCAAGATGAGTTTTTCTTTTTGCCATTAATAATAAACACCTTTTTTAAATGAATTTTTATCAATAGTTGGTAAATCTTTTTTTGTATTTAAACCTTCTGGTTCAGAGTAAAGAATTTGAGATTTAATTTCTCCTTGATTTGGTTGATCGCCTTCAGAGAGTTTTGGGATAAATTTGCCCCATGGCTTTGTTGTAATTGGCGAAACAAAATCTTTCTCTGTTCCGTTTCTAAATTTAATTTTCCAAGAAATAGTACCTTTCTCTTCTTCTCTTCTAACTCTTACGCTGTGGCCCATGGGAGCAAAATCTGCATAACCGCGAACATCAATTGCATGATTTGGACATGCTTTTACACATGAATAACATTCCCAACAAAAATTAGGTTCAATATTTTTTGCGCGTCTGATAGTTTCATCAATGTGCATGATATCAGATGGGCAAATATCAACGCAATGTCCGCATCCATCACAACGAGTCATATATACAAAAGTTGACATAGGTTATTTCAGTTCTCTCTTTTTTATATAATTTATATACATATTAATAGTGCTTTGGTGCCTCACGCTTTATCCCAAGGCCAAATTTCTCAGGTGCATTAGCTGGGGGAGGTAAATTATCCCTTGAACCATCAGCTTCCGCTAAATTTTTTTGAATTGCAGCACCAGGTTTATAAAACATATGTGCAAACTTTGACCAATAAACCCCACCGAATAAAACAACATTAGATAAAACAAATAAAAAGAAAAACAATTTATCATCCCATCTATTGCCTAAATTTAATGATTGCAAAAATGACCATGTTAAACCGAATGTGGAGGACGCAAGAAGTGCAAGCACGAATAAATCTGCTTTAATAATTCTGTACCAAGGATGAGCTTCAGAATAAACATCAACTCTTAAAAAAAACCAAAACCAAAATCCACCCAAAACAGTCATTATTGCACCAACGTGCCAAATGATTGGCCAGAGTGATGGAGTATCTGAAGATACCGAAGCATAACAAAAAATCATTATCACCGAACCAACCCAAAATAAAATAGTGCCATACATGCCAAGAAGATGAGCCACTCTTCTTTTACCTGCGCCTAGTTCTGATGTAGTCGCTACATCATAGGCGATTGTTTTAATAACCACAGCAGTTTTTTCTCCTGTAGTAAGTATTTTTTTTGCTGATTTTTTTGCTTTCTTTGCATTTTCAAAAAAATACTTCACATTTTTTTTATGAATAATGTCTATCAAAGTTCCTGCGACTACCAATAAAGCCATTACAATAACAAAAGTTTGCATTGCAATAGCTGGTACTGTTTCGGAAAGTACTGAAAATGGATTTGTTGTAATCAAAAACCTTCTCCTGTCTAAAACTAATTATAGACGGTTCTAAAAAGAACCATCTATAATTTTATAAGTTAAAATTCCTGTTTGATTAAGCAGCAACCTGTCGCGGTATATTATGCTTTTCAGCAATACCTGACAAAAAGTTCCACAAATACTTAGCTGTAGATAAAGCTGAAACTTCTGCTTTATTTTGTTCTTCAGGTGACAAACTATCAAGTAGTTTTTCACAAGCTTCCCTATGATAAACATCAGCAGCTTTGTGAACTTCAAAAAATTCTAACCCTTCTTTTGAAGAAACTCCATAGTGATTTTTTAATCCTCTGATTTTTGTTTCAGCTACTTCTGGAATTTGTCTTTCGTAAGTATAAAGTGATGCTAGACCCTCAGCATAACTTGATCTTCCATTCTTGAAAAAATTATCAATTAAATCTGTAGTAAATTTTTCTGCTTTTACGTTTTCAACTTTTTTACTATCAGCTCCCATTGCAATTGCAAAATTTTTCCAAAGTTTAGGGTGATCCGCTCCATCTTTTTCTTCATCCTGAAGATTTTCAAGTAAAATTTTTCTTTTGCTTAAATCTTCACATAAAGAATGTGTTGCACTTATATAACGAGGAAATGCTTTCACATGTTGATAATATTGCTCAGCATAATCCTTGATTATTTCTCTATTTAATTTACCTTCGTTCCATGCCTTGTAGAAATAGTGGTTAAGTAAATGATACTTATCCAGCTTTTTATTTAGTTCTTTTGAAAACATTGTTTCCTCCGTATTCTGAAAATAATTCTTAACCGTTTCTATGATTTAATCAAGCTTGATTAATGTATCGGGGAAAAACAATTATCAACTTTAAGTTGTATATTGCTATTTGAGCTTTCCTTCTTTTCTCAATTTGTCTCTAATTTTTGTGGCTGAGATTTTTTGAATTTTTTCTGGCAGAACTATTTCCTCAATTTTGTATCCAACACCCCTCCCATAGCTAATATTAGTAATGTTAGGAACCAACATAATTTTAAATCTATTTTTATATTTTGGGTTAAGTTTTACTTCAATATTTTTTTTAACTGTTTCAAAATCAAAAGGATTGTCGTCAACGCCTTGAACATCCCTAACTTGTATACAGACTTGCCCTGTCTTCTTAATGATTTCTTCAAACAATGCATAATGTCCGTCATGAAAGGGTTGCCATCTTCCGAGCATTTGTGCTGTTGGTTTTTTATTATCCCATTCGTATGACATTATTTTATTTTCTCCGCAATTTTCGTTGCCCAAACTTTAGCATCTCGACTCGTTACATGGAAATCAAATTTTTCAGGTTTTACAAACATTGCATTCGTGTCATCATATTTTCCTTTTTTAATTGTATCTACCCATATTATAAAATCTGCATTAAATAACTCTCTTGCTTTAGGAGTTGGGCAAATAAAATCACAAACAACATAATTTCCATCTTGTTTATATTTTTCAGCTATCTCTGACATACGTTTTGCTTGTCTTACTCTTCCTTCTTCAGAAAAATCCCAATCATTAGAATCTTTTCTAACTTTGTCGTTATTAACCCACTTGGCTTTTAACATCGGTACTAATTCTTTAGCTAAAGTTGTTTTGCCAGAACCCGGTAGACCCATTATAAGAATTTTTTTCATAAATTTTTATGTTGTAGCAAGCCTCGGTAAAGGCTTTTCATCTATAGGTAAATGAACTGCTGCTGCAAAGAAAGACAATGCTATGGATAAATACCAAGCGTAGTCAAATGATCCATATTCATCATAAAAATATCCACCTAAATAAGCTCCTAGAAAAGATCCGATTTGATGACTAAAAAAAACTACTCCATATAAAGTTGCTAAATATTTTGTTCCAAAAATCTGTGAAATGATACCATTTGTTGGTGGAATAGTTGCTAACCAAAGAAATCCATAGAGCACTCCAAAACCTATTGCTACGTAAGTTGATGTAGGAAGAATTAAAAACAAAATTAGTACAATTCCACGAGCAAAATATAAAATGCTCAATAATATTTTTTTACTATACTTTCCTGATAAATAGCCAAATGATAATGTTCCAAAAACATTAAAAAGACCTATTAAAGATAAAATTGCAGCAGCTGTCCATATTTCAAAACCACGTTCCTGAATATAACTTGGAATATGTGCTGAAACTAAAGTTATGTTAAAACCGCATACAAAAAAACCAAGTATTAAGAGTATAAAACCTTTATGTTCAAATGCCTCTTTTAAAGCCTCAGTAAGAGTTTGATTGTCTACTTTAGTACTACCATCTACATTCTTTTCTTTCTTAACTTCACGCAGAAACATTGCAGCAATTATTCCAAATAAAACAAAGTACAAATATGTGTTTAGTGTTTTTTCCCAACCAAAAGCAGATAAAGCAAATTTTGTGTATATAGGAGAAAAAAAATAACCTATTGATGCCATAGAGACTACAATCCCAATAGCCATTCCTCGAGTTTTATTTGGAAAATGTTTTCCAACAGCACCAATCTGAACACTTATTGCTGTCCCTCCTAAACCAATTCCAATTAATAAACCAAGATTAATTTGAAAAAATATTCCTGTATTTGGTCCTGAATAAAGTAAGTAAATTCCTAATGCTACAAAAAAAGCTGCAATTATTGTAACTTTTCCACTTCCAATTTTATCTGCCAATGCACCAAAGATTGGTGCAAACATACCCCACATTAGCATTTGCAATCCTATTGCCAAACCAAACTCTGTAATTGTACATTGTAAATCTTTTACAAAAAAATCTGTAAACAACCCAAAGACCATCCGGAGTCCCATAAATATCGCAACTATGAAACATGCTGAAATAAGTGTAAAAAGCGCTGTGTTACTTGGAAAAAATTTTTCTTTCATTATTTAACTTTTTTTAAAGCATTTTTTAAATCGCTTATTAAATCATTAGTATCCTCAAGACCAATATGTAATCTAATCAGATGATTATTTTTTTTCAATTTAAAAAATTGTCTATCTCCCATTTCGACAGGATCGTTATAAACTGCCAGACTAGAATAACCTCCCCAACTATAACCTATGCCAAATAACTTTAAAGAATTGACAAATTTATAAACGGAAGATTTATTTTTACTTTCGATAATTATTCCAAGTAACCCTGAAGCACCGGAATAATATTTTTTCCATAATTTATAATTTTTTGAAGAAGTTTTGTAAGGATATAAAATCTCAGATATTTTTTTTTGTTTTGACAACCAACGGATTACTTTTGAAGTATTTTCTTGATGCTTTTCCATTCTTAAATCCAAAGTTCTTAAACCTCTTATTACTAAATAAGCATCATCTGCTGACAATCTATATCCAGAAAGATGATTATACCACCAAACTTTTTTATAAACTCTTTTACTAACTGCCAATGTTCCCGCCATAACGTCTGAATGTCCTGAATAATATTTAGTAGCTGAGGTTATAGATAAATCGAAACCTAATTTGATTGGCTTTAAAAAGAAAGCTGTTCCCCATGTATTATCAATAGCTGTGTAAATTTTTTTCCTTTTTGCAAAAGAAACTATTTTTCCCAAGTCTTGAAATTCAAAACTATTACTACCGGGGTTTTCAACATAAATTAGTTTAGTTTTTTTAGTAACTTTTTTTTTTAAATCATCAAAACTATTGGGATTATACCATATGGCATCAATGCTAAATTCCTTTAATAGTTGGCTTGTTAATTTTTGAGTCGGACGGTAAACACAATCTGAAATTACAATTTCGTCTCCCGGTCTACAAACGCTCATGATTGCAAGAACCACCGCTCCAAATCCAGTTTGTGTTAAAAATACTTGGTAAGACTGTTCTAATTCATTAAGAATATTTTGTAAGTGAATTGTTGTCTGACTACCCTGCCTTCCATAATCCCAATGGGTTACTTTTTTTCCTTTACTTATATTTTTTTGATGCTTTCGCATCTCTTGCATAGTATTAAAGTAAAT
>QCLK01000007.1 GCA_003214615.1 Pelagibacteraceae bacterium AG-414-E02 | reverse complement strand
AAGTCCGCCTATACCAAGGGCCAAATCTAAACTTAGCGATCCTGTTGATATAGCTTCTACATTTATAGCAGCCTTTTGGCCTAGCTTCATTACTGAACCTTTTCCAAAATTTTCATCTATTTGGCTAATTGCCGCCGCTAAAGCTTTGTTTTTTTCTTTGGACTCTACTTCTTGATTTTTTCCAGATTTTACTACTTTTAAGTTATTTTTAGTCATAAATTACCTTTTTTTTATTAACGAATCATAGATATAAATGTACACATTTTGTTCTTTTTATCAACAGTTAATTAAAACCCCCTAAAAAACAACATTTTTTGGCGAAAAATAAAAAATTATTCCTTTAAATTTAGTTCGGCAGCTGTAAGTCGGCCCATCGCCGATAAAAGATTAAATTGAGAAATAAGAAAATTTCTTTCAGAGCTAGCTAGATTAATTCTAGAATCAAGTAAAATTGTGCGGGATTGTATTACTTCTAATGTAGTCCTGTTTGTTCCAGATTCATATTCCAAAGTTATTCCTTCGTTTGCAATTTCTGCAGCTTTGACCTGTGACTCAATTGAGTTCAATACGCCTTTTGAAGATTGATAGCTAGACCACGCATTAGCAATGTTTGTTTGATTTGCTCTTTTGCTATCTTCAAGCAAAAGTTCTTTCTGATTTCTAAGCTCCTTAGCTTTTCTTAAATTAAAGATGTTGCTTCCTCCTGAAAATAATGGCCAGGTTGCTGTTGCTGTTACTGTTTGTTGAGTTCTATCTTTTACTGTAGCGCTCATATCATCTTGCTCTGCAATCTTATAGGACAACGTGGCTGAAGGAGATAAATCAGATCCAGCAATCATAACATCCAATTCAGATTGCTTGTGCTCTAACATTGCTATCTGTAAATCAGGATTTTCAGAATTAGATATTTTGTATGCTGCGGCTAAACTCGTGGGTAGATTTAAACTTATTTCTTTTATTTCCTGAATATTTTCTGTTGGTATTTTACCAATTATTTTTTGAAAATTAGCTTTACTAGACAACAAATCATTTTGTGCAGTAATTAACTTTGCTCTTGCGCCTGCCAGAGATGCCTCTGACTGTGCTAAATCTGTTAAACTTATTTCTCCTTTTTCGAGCCTATTCTGGTCTGTTTCAACTTGTCTTTCTAATAAATCAATATTTATCAAATTAATATTTACCTTTTTTTTGTTTAATAAAAAATCCATATGAGCCTTTGCTGCAGACAATAAAATTTCTTGCTCAATTTTTTTCAATTTAATTACAGCTAAATCTTGCCCATATTTTTTTTTCTTTAGATTTGCAACACCTCCAAAACCTTGAAAAATTTTTTGTTCAACTTTCATTGATTGTTCGGATGGATTAAAATTCGATTCAGAAGTTCCTCCCGTATTATCTTGCTCACTAGAATATCCAGAAATTGTAACACTTGGTAAAAATTCACTAACAGCTTCTCTTTTTTCTTCTTTAGAAGCTCGCATTTTTGCTCTCTCGGCATTTAGTTTAGGATTATTTAAATACGCTGAATTTAAAGAATCGAATAACGTATTAGCTTTCAACTCATTGAAATTTAGGGAGAATAATATAATTAATAAAATTTTAAATAAATTTTTCATCTTTTAAGATCTAAATAATATTTTTTTCATTCCATGGTTTTTTTTTAAAAATATAACAACAGATGCAGATTTACTTAAATCTTTTATCATTTGCAAAGTAATTCTTTCATAAAACATAATAAATCGTTTTATTTCATTAAACGACATAATTTTTTTTCTTGAATGCGACTTTTTTCTCAATTTATTCTCTTGTAAAAGCCTCCATTTAAAAACCAAATTAAAATTTGGAATTTTCATAAAAATGAAAAAATCGATCATAGCAAAAATTTTTTTGTAATCATTTTTAAGATTTTTATTAACACGTTTTCTCCATGCTGAATCTTTATCTTCATATTTTTCAAGTGAATTTAATGGTTTTTTTAATAAAAAGTTTGATTGAGGTTTTGCGCCAATACACCAACCCTCAAATATTACTATTTGAGGTTTTTTCTTTATATTATACCAGTATTTTTTTTTTAAACGGTCATCTGTTGATTTGTCAAATTTAGGTGCTTTAAATTTTTTGAATTTTTTTCTTTTCATTGAATAAAAAAAATTTTTTATTAAATTTATATCATGCGTTCCAGGTACGCCTCTTGTTTTGAATAAATGATGTATTTTATCAGACATTTTGTTTCGGACCTTCAAAGTTTTATAAAAATCATCTATGGAGCTAACTTGTATTCTTCTTTTAAAAAATTTTTTTAGTATAATTTTTAAAATATTGGCTGCTGTCGTTTTTCCTGATCCCTGACTTCCTGAAAAACCCAAAAATAAGGTGTTTTCATGTTGTTTATATTTACTATTTATCCAAAATGATAACGGTATATAAAACTTTTTTAATCTTATTATTTTAGCTCTTAAAGATTCTCCATAAATCTTTTCTTTGCTTAAAAATTTTAGATAATCTTTTCTTACTTTTAAAAAACAATCTTCTGTTTCTGTCATTTTTTTTTATCAAGAGGATGATTGTGGCCATCATTAAGCGTGACATTTTCCAATTCAAATGGGTTTATTCCTTCAATGCAGGCCACATTTACTCCCCATATTTTTGGATTTATTCTAGGATTGCTGTGTGTATGAATACCGCAATTTGAGCAAAAATAATGTTTGGCAGTTTTTGTATAATATTGATAAAGTTTTAAAAGATTTTCTCCTTTGGCAATTTTCAAATCATCATATGATCCAATTACTCCTATGATGTATCCTTTCCTCTTGCATAAGGAACAATTGCATCGCATAAGTTTTTTAAATCCTTCTTCTGGTATCCTGACTTGGATCTCTACTCCACCACAGTGACAAGTTAGTTTTTTCATTAGTTTTTTTAATTTAAATTTTTTAGCATGATTTTCATACGGTGCTAATAGTTATCCACATCATAGCCAAACCTAATTTTGATGTTCATGTTTTGATTCCATTAAGATTCTTTTTTGGACTCAAAATACAACCTATTGGGCGCTTTTACATATCTTGCTATATCTTTTTCTATGCTATAAATTAGAACAAAATAAGAACATTATGAAATTACTATTACCCATTCATTTACAAAAAGTTGGCGCAGGATTTCCTTCCCCGGCAACAGATTACGTGGAAGATGATCTAGATCTTAATACTCATTTAATAAAAAATATACCATCTACATTTCTTATTAGAGTCCAAGGAAAGTCTATGAATAGAGTTGGAATTCAAGATGGAGATCTTTTGATCGTAGATAAAAGTTTGGATCCAAAAAATTTTTCTACAGTAATTGTTAATATTAATGAAGAATTAGTGGTAAAAACTTTTATAAAAAAAAATGACCAATCTTTTTTAACCTCGGGTTCAAAAGAAATAAAAGATAAGATTAATTTAACCGAAAATCCCGAAATTCTAATTTGGGGTGTAGTAACTTATGTGATTCATGCTTTATAATAAAAATAAAATTGCACTAGTTGATTGTAATTCATTCTATGTTTCTTGCGAAAGACTATTTAATCCATCAATAGCTAAAAAACCAGTTGTGGTACTTTCAAGTAATGATGGTTGTGTAATATCTAGATCAACAGAAGCTAAAGTTTTAGGAATAAAAATGGGAGAACCTTATTTTAAGGTAAAAAAAATAGTAAAGGAAAATAATGTAAAAATTTTCTCAACAAACTTTGCATTATATGGTGATATATCAAGAAGAGTTATGAAAACTTTAAAGCAATTCTCTCCACAAATGGAAATTTATTCAATTGATGAAGCTTTTTTGGATCTATCTTCAGTTAAAGATGAAAGTTTATTAGAGTATGGTTATAAAATTAGAAAAACTATTTTAAAGTGGACCGGTATACCAACTAGCATTGGTATTGCTACAACAAAAACTTTAAGTAAAGCTGCAAATTATATTGCAAAAAAAGAAAAATCAGGAGTTGTTGATTTAGTAAATTCAAAACAGATAGATAAACTTCTCTCAAAAATTAAAATAAGTGAAGTTTGGGGTGTTGGACGACAACTAACAAAGTTCTATACTAAAAATGGAATAAATACAGCTTATGATCTTAAAAATATGCATAACGGATGGATAAAAAAAAATACAAATGTTTTTGGATCACGTACAGTAATGGAGTTAAAAGGAATTCCATGTGTGTCTTTGGAACCTTATCAGGAAAAAAGAAAAAATTGTTGTGTATCTAGATCGTTTGGAAAAAAAGTTACAAAACTAGAAGAACTTAACGAAGCCATAGCAACGCATTGCCTCAATGCAGCTGAAAAAATAAGACAAGATAAACAGACCATAAAAAAAATAACTGTCTTTATAAGAACAAGCCCTTTCCAAAAAGATAAGTATTATTATGCAAATGCAAAATGCATAGATCTGCCGATTAGAACTAATGATAGTATTGAGTTGGTAAAGCAAGCTTTGATTGCATTAGATAGCATTTACAAAAAAGGGTATAAATATCAAAAGACTGGTATAATTTTCTCAGATTTAAAAGATGCTAACATTTATAATGAAAACTTATTTTCAACAATCAACAATGAAGAAAAAAGAGCCAGATTAATGAGAGCAATTGATTACACTAATACTAAATATGGTCGACATGCTTTAAGTATTGCACAGGCAGGTTTAAAGAAAAAATGGAATATAAAAAAACAGCATTCATCTAAAATCGATACTTCCTGCTTCCAGTTATTACCCACTGTTAGAATTTTTTAAAATATCAGTGCTTTCAATATTTTCTAAAGATTTATCAAATTCTTCCATATTTGCACGTGTTGATATTTTTAAAATGTAAAGAACAAATAGTATTAAAAATAAAATTGGTAAAAGTTTAAGTGTTGTAATATTTTTAAAAATTAAAAATAAATAAACTAAAATAAATATAGCCGATCGAATTATAACTAAATTTCTAAACACAGAAATAATAGCAAGAGAATGAAAAACAAGAGCAAAAAAATTCATCTTGGATGGCAAAACATATCTGGAACCCCTTGTCGAAGAAATGAAAGTCCTATCTTTAATTGTTCTCACAACTGAACTAGAATAAGAATTCCACGAGTATGGCTTTTGAATTAACTGCTCAACATGTACCCTTGGTAAACAAGTAAAATTGCCGAATTTTATCAATTTTCCAGTAAATATAAGTGTTAATAGCTTGTGAACTTCGTATAAAATTTTAAAAAGAATACCCTCTGATCTTTTAAATCGATTTCCTGTTATTGTCATATTTGGATTTTCTTGAGCCTTTTTAAAAAAGTCATTAAGTTCTTCTGGTCTATCCTCACCATCACCATCCATAACAATAACTCGATCAAAATTTTCATTTTTACAAATATATTTCAAACCAGCAGCAATGCATCTTTGATGAACTCTGTTTTCTTTCATGTTTAAAATCTTGACTAATTTTATTTTTTTAAAATTTATGTTTAAACCGGATCTTTTTTCAGTTGAAGCATCATTAACAAGAATTACAGAAACTTCAGCTTCCCAGTTAATAGTCTGATGGTCAATTTCATTTAATAATTTTGAAACAGATTTCCAATCATTATACAAAGGTATTAAAATAATATATTTTTTCATTTAGCCCCATACAATCTAACTGGTATTTTTAATTCGTTCGGTAACATTATATCCTTCGATTTTATAATTTTTTCACTATCAATAGAAAGCCATATCGGTCTTGACTCTAAATGATAGGATAAATTGCCAGCATGCCATTCATCCCCCTTAACATAAACAATCTTTGTTTTGTATTTTTTATTCCATATGTTTTGAACATTTTCAGCAATTTCTTTTCCTTTATAATCTGTTCTCTTATCTGTTTGTGTTATTGAAACATAAGCGTAAGCAAATGGAGAAAAAACGAACAAAATTAAGAATAACGAAACAAATCCCTTTAATTTATTTAAATTGATTTGGAATTGGAAAATATAAATTAATAATACTCCAAAAAATAAATAAAAGGGAGTCATCCACATTGTTCTGATTTTAACACCCATGATCATAGAAGTTAAAAACATTAATATGATTGGAATAATATTTATAGTTAATAAAAATAATAATTTTTTATCCTTAAAATTAAATTTTGTTTTAATCTTTGAAAATAAAAGTAAAGCCATTAAAAAAAATGGTATGAGTATTCCAATTTGTTTTCCTAGAAATATAATAGGAAGAAATAAGTGATCTAGAAAATTTTGATCTCCAGCTCCCGTTCTATCAAAACCGTAAGCAATAGTAGTATAATCATTTTCTATAAGCCATATTAAATGAGGTAGCAAAACTAGAAAAAAAGGAATTAAAGACGCTAAACATTTTAAATTAATTTTCTTTTTAATAATCATATAAAGAAAAAATAAATCCATTGCAACAAGCAAATAAATAAATAAATATTTCGATAAAACTCCAAGAGCAGCAAATAAACCAAATAATAACCAATCATTTATCATGTTATTTTTTAACCCTCTCCAACAATATAGAATTGTTAAAGACCAAAAAGGTAACTGACATATGTTTACGTTAAACTCTGGTGTAGTAAAGTTATAAAAATATATACCTTCTAAAAGCAAAATTGAAATTAAACTTAGAATTGGGTTTTTAAAAAAATCTTCAGAAAATTTAAAAACAATAAAAAAGGAAAATACAACAAAAATTTGACTTAAAAAATAATATGCCCAATCTTGATTGCCAAATATTTTATAAAAAATTTCAACCGCAAATGCACTTAATGGGGGATGTTTGCTAAAACCCCAGTCTAAATCGCTTCCCCAAGCCAAAGCCTCTATTGTATCCAGCGGCAGATTTGTATTAGTAATGCTTGGAATTAATGTCCATATAAGTAAATGAAGAAATAAAAAAATTGTTAAAATTTTATTAATTGAGTTTTTTTTAATCAACATAAAATAAGAATTTATACAAGTTTGGAGCTATTGAC
Organism: Pelagibacteraceae bacterium AG-414-E02; assembly: GCA_003214615.1. Taxonomy (GTDB): domain Bacteria; phylum Pseudomonadota; class Alphaproteobacteria; order Pelagibacterales; family Pelagibacteraceae; genus AG-414-E02. The sequence goes on along the minus strand of QCLK01000007.1, from coordinate 12,936 downwards.
ACCTGAAAAAACACACCTATACTCACCGTCCTTAAAGATAATTATATTATACACTATGTCGAAAAAATACATCCCCAATGAAAAAGAAAAATACATGTGCGCAAAACAAAAAGCGTATTTTAAAAAAAAACTAACTGAATGGAAAAACGAAATAATAAAATCCAACAACAAAAGTCTTTATTTTAATGAAATTGATCATGAAATTTCATCAGCCGACGTAATAGATCAGGCTTCGTCTCAAACTGAAAAAAATGTTGAGATGAGAACAGTAAATAGACAAAGAAAACTTTTATCAAAAATTGAAAAAGCTATAAAAAAAATTGAGGATAATACCTATGGCTACTGCGAAGAAACTGGCGAACCTATTGGTATTAAAAGGCTTCTTGCAAGACCTATAGCCTCCCTTTCAATTGAAGCTCAAGAAAAACATGAAAAGAATGAAAAAATATTCGCAGATATTTAAATTAAATTTTTGGTATTTTTTCTCCAGTATTTAAACAATCGTAACCTTTTATTACCGCTTTTCGTTCAGAAATTTTTTCATACCATTTACTTAGATTTTTAAAATTTCTTAACCCAATATCATGCCAATCATGTCGAGCTATCCAGGGAAAAGTGGCTATATCTGCAATAGAATATTTTTCCCCAGCTAAAAAAACTGAAGATGACAAATGTTCATCTAAATCTTTGTATAATCTTTTTGCGATATTAAAATATCTTTCTTCACCAAATGTACTTTTGCCAGGATTGTAATGATGAAATTGATGATGTTGACCAAGCATAGGGCCAATATCTCCCATTTGAGCCATTAACCACTGGTTAATTAGATTTCTATTTTCTACATCATAAAATTTTCCACTCAATTCTGCTAAATAAATTAGTATGGCTCCAGATTGAAAAATGCTTATCTTATTTTTATGATCGGTTATTGCTGGTATTTTGCTAAGTGGACTTATTTTTCTAAAATCAGAATTGAATTGATCGCCTTTGGAAAGATTTATTTCTGTAATTTTGTATTCAAATTTTATTTCCTCCAGCATGATAGATATTTTTCTCCCGTTTGGAGTACTAGCATAAAATAATTCAATCACTTTTTTTTACACCTAGTCTTTCCTGCATACTTTTTGAAGTTGTTGTATATTCAAACCTATAAGTTTCATCTGGTTTAGCTAATTTAAAACAAGCTCTTGCAGCAAGCGCACCTTCATGAAAACCAGATAGAATTAATTTTAGCTTTCCTGGGTATGTACATATATCTCCTATTGCAAAAATACCTTTTTTGTTTGTTTCAAAATTTTCTGTATTTACTGGTATGGCTTTTTTTTCTAAATTCAAACCCCATTCTGCAATAGGTCCTAGTTTCATTATCAATCCGAAAAAACCAAGAACATAATCAGTCGCAATTTTTTCTATTTTACCATCTTCACTTTTTATAGTTATTGAATCTAGTTTATCTTGACCTTCTAAAGAATTCATTTGAAACGGTGTTTTTATTTTTAATTTACCTTCTTTCTCTAATTTCTTTACAATTTCAGCGCTATGTTCGGCTCCTCTAAATTCATTTCTTCTATGTATCAATACTACCTCAGAAGTTTTTGATAATTCAGTTGCCCAGTCTAAAGCTGAATCTCCACCACCAAAAATACAAACTTTTTTATTTTTGAAGAAATTTTTATTTTTAACTGAATAAAAAATACTTTTATCTTCAAATTTTTCTGTACCTTTAATTAAAAATTTTCTAGGTTCAAAAGAACCAACTCCACCTGCAATTATAATGCTTGATGAAATAAAAATTTTTTCCTTGCTAGTCGTAACTTTCCAATTATTGCCCTCTTTGGTAACTGATTGTACTCTTTCGTTTAAATGAAAATTAGCTTTGAAAGGTTTAATTTGTTCTAACAAGCTTTTTGTTAAACTTTCTCCGGTGCATTCAGGTATAGCGGGAATATCATATATAGGTTTGTCAGGATAAAGTTCTATACACTGACCACCGATTTTATCTAAGTTGTCAACTACTTCTGCCTTAAGTCCAATTATACCTAATTGATGTACCGCGAATAAACCAACTGGCCCCGCCCCGATTATTAAGACATCTGTTTTTATCATAATTAAATTATGCCTGCTTTGATGGCATTTTTACGACTAAACCATCAAGATCATCCGTCGCTATGATCTGACATGACAATCTACTGAATTTATTTGGTTCAAAAGCCATATCGAGCATATCTTGTTCTGCTTCAACTTTTTTGGGTAATTTATCAAACCATTTTTCATCTACATAAACGTGGCATGTTGCGCAAGCACAAGCTCCTCCACAATCGGCGTCAATTCCAGGGATATTACTTCGAACAGCTCCCTCCATAACACTCAATTCACTTGGTACGTCAATCGTATGTGATTTTCCATTATGTTCAATATAAGTAATTTTTGGCATGTTTTTTGTATCTAGATATACGCTAAATAAAATAATGCAATAGATAAAATGATATGTTTTAATAGTTTTGAGGGAATTTTCCAATGTCGACTAAGTACCAAGAGACTTACCAAAGATCTATTGAAGATGCTGAAGGTTTTTGGTCTGAAATAGCAAACGATATATTTTGGTTTAAAAAACCGACAAAAATTCTAAATTCTGATAATCCTCCTTTTTATAAATGGTTTTCTGATGGTGTTACAAATACTTGCTATAACGCAATTGATTTACATGTAAAAAATGGGCACGGTGAAAAAATCGCAATTATATATGACAGCCCAATAACAAAATCACAAAAAAAAATAACTTACAAACAACTAAAAGACCAAGTTTCAATTTTTGCAGGTGCTTTAAAAAATCAAGGAGTTAATAAAGGAGATAGAGTTATAATCTATATGCCTATGATACCTGAAGCTGTCATAGCTATGTTGGGTTGTGCAAGAATAGGTGCTATCCACTCTGTGGTCTTTGGAGGATTTGCTTCAAACGAACTTGCAAGTAGAATTGATGACTCAAAAGCGAAAATTATTTTATCAGCTTCGTGTGGTTACGAACCAGGAAAAACAATTGAATATAAACCATTACTTAAAAAAGCGATTGAATTAGCAAAACATAAACCTGAAAAATGTATTATCTACCAAAGAAAAGATTTTAAAGTTGATTTAGAAAAAAATGAAATTGATTGGAATGATGCTATAAAAGATGCAAAACCAGTTGAGTGTGTTGAAATGAATGCTAACGACTATGCATATATTCTTTACACATCGGGTACAACAGGTGTTCCAAAAGGAATTGTCAGAGATATCGGTGGGCACATCGTTGCACTTAAATGGACAATGAAAAATATTTATAACATCGATCCAGATGATGTTTGGTGGTCAGCAAGTGATATCGGATGGATAGTAGGACATTCCTATATTGTTTACGCTCCACTCTTTCATGGATGCACGACTGTACTGTTTGAAGGAAAACCTGTTGGAACACCTGATGCAGGAGTTTTTTGGAGAATTATATCTGAACATAAAGTTAAATCACTTTTCACTGCTCCCACTGCATTTCGAGCTATTAAAAAAGAAGATCCTAATGGAAATTTTTTTAAAAAATATGATTTATCTAAATTTGAATCTTTATTTCTTGCAGGTGAAAGAGCGGATCCAGATACATTAAAATGGGCAGAAGGTTTATTAAAAGTTCCAGTCATTGATCACTGGTGGCAAACAGAAACAAGTTGGGCGATCAGCGCAAATTGCACAGGAATAGGACTAGAAAAAACAAAATATGGATCTGCATGTAAACCCGTTCCAGGTTACGATGTAAAAATATTAAAGAGTGACGGTAAAGTAGCTAAACCCAATGAAATGGGAGATGTGGTGGTTAAACTTCCTCTTCCTCCAGGAACTTTTCCTACCCTTTGGAATGCCGATCAAAGATATAAAGAAACTTATATGTCCAATTATCCTGGTTATTATCAAACCTATGATGCAGGGCACATTGATGAAGATGGTTACGTTTGGATTATGTCACGAACCGATGACATTATTAATGTTGCTGGTCACAGATTATCGACAGGCGCTATGGAAGAAGTTTTAGCTGAACATAAAGACGTTGCAGAATGTGCAGTATTAGGAATTGCAGATAAATTAAAAGGACAATTACCCATTGGATTATTAACGCTTAAAGCGGGTGTTACTAAAAATCATGAAGATATTTCAAAAGAATGCGTGCAAATGATTAGACAAAAAATTGGTCCTGTTGCAGCTTTTAAAACTGCGATTGTTATAAAAAGATTACCTAAAACACGATCAGGAAAAATTTTGAGGGGAACTGTAAGAAAGATAGCTGATGGTGAAGAGTATAAAATGCCAGCTACAATAGATGACCCAGCTATTTTAAATGAAATAAAAGAAGATCTTAAAAAACATAATATTTTAAAATCTTAAAGGCTTGCCATTGGCTTTTTCGATAAGCTTACCATTCCAAACAATTGCTTTTCCATTTACAATCGTTCCTAAAGGAAAACCTTTTACTTCATAACCATCAAATGGTGTCCAGCCACATTTACTTGCAATCCAATCGTTTTTAATAACTTTTTTCATATTCATATCTACGATAGTTAAATCAGCGTCATATCCCTCTTTAACGTAACCTTTATTTTTTATTCCAAAAATTCTTACTGGATTTTCACAAACTAATTTTATGAATTGGTTTAACGTTAACTTATTATTGTTTATATGATTAAGCATAAGTGGTACGAGCGTCTGAACTCCTGGCATTCCTGATGGGGTTTGAGGATATTCTTTCTTTTTATTTTCCAAACTGTGCGGGGCATGATCTGAGCCAATGGTATCAACCACACTATCCTTTACTGCTTTCCAAAGCATATCTTGATGTTTCTTTTCTCTAATTGGAGGATTCATTTGTGCAAGCGATCCTAACAATTTGTAGCACTGTGGAGCACTTATAGTTAAGTGTTGTGGTGTAATTTCAAAACTAACATTACCTTTGTATCTTGATAAAAATTCTACCTCTTCTTTTGTAGTAACATGCAAAACATGAATTTTTTTATTATAACGCTCCGCGATTTTTACTACTCTCCTAGTTGAAGACATTGCACATTCTTCATTTCTCCATATTGGATGAGAACTAACATCACCTTTTTTTATAAATTTTTTTCTAATATTTAAGATATCTTCATCTTCTGAATGGATAGCAACAACTTTAGAACTATTTGAAATAACTTTTTCAATATCCTTTTCATCTTTAACTAAAAGATTTCCTGTTGAAGAACCAGCAAATAATTTTACTCCACAACATCCTTCAAGCTCATTAACCTTTTGTAAGTCTTCCATATTTTGTGGAGTTGCACCAAAATAAAAAGCGTAATTAGAAAACATTCTATTTTTAGCCAAGCTAAGTTTTTTATTAAATTCTGTTTGGTTAGATGTTGGTGGATTAGTGTTTGGCATTTCAAAAACAGAGGTTACACCTCCTAATACGGCAGCTTTGCTTCCTGACTCTAAATCCTCAACATCAGTCGAGCCAGGCTCCCTGAAGTGAACTTGCGTATCTATAATTCCAGGTAAAATTGTAAGATTAGTAGCATCCAAAACTTTTTGATTAGAACTATCTATATTGCCTATTTTTTTTACTATTCCATTGGATATACCTATATCGGCTTTTTTTAATTGGCCATCTATAAAACATTTGCCATTTTTAATGATAAGATCAAAAGAAGAAGACATTCTCTAACTATTTAATATATTATACTATGTATATTTGCAAATATGGAAATCAACGAAACTACAATTCTTGATGATAGAGGCTTTGTAAAGATAAATGGCGATGAAGCTAAATCTTTTCTCCAAAATATTGTCACTAATGATATTGAAAAAATAACAGATAGCTTGTCGTTATTTTCATCAATTTTTACTCCTCAGGGTAAATATTTATATGAATTTTTTATATTAAAATTTGAAGATGGGTATTTGCTAGAATGTGAAAAAAAAATAACTTCAGAAATTATAAAGATTTTTAATTTCTACAAACTTAGAGCAAAAGTGAACTTAATAGATGTTAGTAAAAAATACACTAACATTATTATTTCTTTAGAAAAATTTAAAGAAATTACCAAAACCCAACACGTAGAAGGCTCAGCTTTATCTTGTAAAGAAGGCTCAACATTATCATGCGAAAATGAACGAATTTATGTTGATCCAAGAAATAAAAACCTTGGAGCAAAAATAATTACAAAAATTGAAAATGCTGAAAATATAATAAAAAAACTTAGTTTAAAAAAAATTGATAAAAAAAATTATTATGAAAAAAGTTTTAGCCTAGGAATTCCTCAACTTAATCTTACTAAATTAAAAGATAAAATTTTTGGTATTGAAAATAATTTAGATGAATTAAATGGTATTGATTTTAAAAAAGGATGCTATGTAGGACAAGAAAATACCTCAAGAATTAAATTAAGAAACAAATTAAGAAGAAGAATAATGCCAATTAAAAAAATTTCTGGTGAGATTCGTGAAAATGATATAATCAAATTTAATAATAGCGAAATTGGAAAAATAATGATTGATAAACCTTATTCATTTGCTCTAATTAAAGTTGTGGATCCAGACCTAAATGAATTCGATAATGCAGAGCTTACTTGTGGGAGTTCTAAAGTTAAAATATTAAAACCTGAATGGGTTTAGTCTATTTATCTAAAAAAATTTAATTAAAATAACTCCAAAAAATATAACTAATACAGATCCGGCCTTTAAAAATGTAAAGTGTTCTTTAAGAAAAATAGAACCAATTATAAGAGAGAAAATTATACTCGTTTCTCTTAAAGCTGCAACTATTGATACGGGAGCATATGTAAAAGCCCAAACTACTGTTCCATAAGCTATGTAAGAAAGTGTTCCTCCAATAAAAAAAACTTTCTTTCCTTTGCTCATAACTTTTTTAATCATGTTGGGTTTATTAATAATTTTTAATAAAATTAAAAATGCAACGGCATTGAGTATCATCAACCAAGCTGTATAGCTTAATGGGGAGGCGCTTACCCTGCCGCCATATCCATCAGTAATTGAGTAAAAAGAAATAAATAGACCTGTTCCAATTGCATAAGTTATTGCTGAGTAATTTCTAAAGCTTTTTATGTTTTGCAAACATAAAATAATTATTCCTGAGGAAATTATTAAAATACCCATTAACTCAAATTTAGAAATATTTAAATCAAACAAAATCCAAGTTATGATAACAATAAAAATTGGAGCTGAACCACGGGCTATCGGATAAACCTTTGTATAGTCTTCAATTTTGTAAGCTGACAAAAGGCACCATTCGTATCCAACAAGAAATATTGATGAGATAAAAATATAAGGTATGCACTGAATAGAAGGTGTTGGATTTAAAAATATAACAACTAAAGATATCGGAACATGACCCAAAACTATAGCTGTTAAAGCAACATACTTATCGTCTTGCTTTTTTACCATACCATTCCAAATGGCATGTAAAAATGCAGCAAAAATAATTGCTAAGAATATATTGATGCCCATTACAACATCATAAGCTTTTTACTTTCTCTTAACAAATTTATCATTTTTCCAAATACCTTTTTCAACCCTTCCATTAGAATATGTTAAAGTTCCTTTTCCATGTTTTAAACCTTTTTTCCATTTGCCAACGTACTTATCACCATTGGCATAAATGTATGTTCCTTGTCCGCTACGCTCACTTAGATTATCAGGCTTGTTGTACTTATTTTTTTTCCATTCTCCTATGTACTGGTCTCCATTTGCGTAAGTATATGTACCATCCCCATAATATTTTCCTTTTTTCCATTCACCAACATACTTATCCCCGTTGGGATATATATAAGTACCTTGACCATGTTGTTTGCCCTTTTTCCACTGACCAATATATTTTCTTCCAGCTTGTTGGAATACTCCTTCTCCATTAGGCTGTCCTTTTAAAAATTCACCGATATATCCTGGATTGCCTTTTAAATCTAAGAAAGTGCCATGGCAATTTGACCATTTTTTAGCTACAAAATATTTTTTTATTGGGTTAGTAATTTCATTACCATCACATTCGGGTAATGAACTTTCTGCTAACATCATGTCGCAATAAATTAGAGCAGAAAAAACATATAAAAATAGTTTTCTTATCATATTTGGTGCGGCTAGAGAGACTCGAACTCTCACTGGGAAACCCCACTTGGCCCTCAACCAAGCCTGTCTACCAATTCCAGCATAGCCGCTTCTGCGTCAGAATAAATGAATGACAATTTATCTTCAAGTTGATAGATTTTGATTATGGAAATAAAAGAGCAAATAAAAATAGAAACCGATCATATTTACCAAAAAGTTTCTAAGCATATTCCTGAAGTTGAGTGGGCTTTTCATGCTCCATTGATTCACAAGATTAATAAACTAAAAAAAGAAAAAAATGCTGTTGTATTAGCCCATAACTACCAAACACCTGAAATTTTTTATGGTATAGCCGATATAGCTGCCGACTCGCTAGCTTTAGCTGTAGAAGCAGAAAAAACTAGTGCTGATATTATTGTAATGTGTGGGGTACATTTTATGGCAGAAACTGCAAAGCTAATGAATCCAAATAAAAAGGTATTGTTACCAGATATGGGAGCAGGATGTTCTCTAGCCTCATCAATTACAGGTAAAGATGTGAGGATGCTTAAAGAAAAATATCCAGGTGTTCCGGTTGTTACTTATGTAAACACATCCGCTGAAGTTAAAGCTGAATCAGATGTATGTTGTACATCTGCAAATGCAGTAAAAGTTGTAGAATCTCTTGGTGTAGATAAAGTAATTTTTCTTCCAGATCATTATTTAGCTAACTATGTTCAAAAAAATACAAAAGTTAAAATTATTTCTTGGCAGGGCACTTGTATAGTTCATGAAAAATTTACAGGAAAAGAAGTTGAAGATATTAGAAAAGAAAATCCTGATATTAAAGTTATTGCACATCCAGAATGCCCACCTGATGTAATTAGTGCATCTGATTTTGCAGGATCCACTTCAAATATGGTAAAATATGTTAAAGAAAAACAACCTAAAAAGGTTTTGCTAGTAACAGAATGTTCAATGAGTGATAATGTTCAGATCGAAAATCCTAATGTTCAATTTATAAAACCTTGTAATCTTTGTCCCCACATGAAAAAAATTACGCTTAATAAAATATATGACTGCTTAAAAAATGAAACCAATGAAATTAAAATTGGGCACAATATAGCAGCTATGGCAAGAAAATCTGTACAAAGAATGGCAGCTATAGGACGTTAATTTTTCAAACGTGATAACAAAAAATTTAGTAAAACATGCAATGTCAGAAGATTTAAGACCTTCTGGAGATATTACAACTCAACTCATTAGAGATAATAAGAAAATAAAAGCAAAAATAATTTCAAATGAAAATTGTGTAATTGGTGGATTAAATTTTGCAAAAGAGGCTTTTAAATATTCAGATAGACAAATTGTTTTTAAAATAAAAATTAGAGATGGAAAAAAAACTAAAAAAGGCAAGGTTATTGCTGTAGTAAGTGGAAAAGCTAAATCAATTTTAAAAAGCGAAAGAGTTGCGCTTAATTTTTTAAGTCTTATTTCAGGAGTAGCAACAACAACAAGAAAATTCGTAGATAGGATCAAAGGTAAAAACTGTAAGATTTGCTGTACTAGAAAAACTTTACCAAACTTAAGAGTAATACAAAAATATGGCGTCAAATTAGGTGGTGGAATTAATCACAGGTTTAATCTTAGCGATGAAATTTTAATAAAAGATAATCATATTGCTATAGAAGGGAATATTTGCAGATTAGTACAAAGAGCTATAAAAAATAAAAAAAATAAAAAAATTACAGTAGAAGTTGATAACTTGAATCAACTAAAAAAAATTATAGGTTTAAAATTTAATAGAATTTTGTTTGACAATATGAATGCAAAAAATATCAGGAAAGGTGTCAAGCTTACAAATAAACTTTATGAAACAGAAGCTTCTGGAGGAATTACATTAAAAAATATTAAAAAAATTGCTTCTACTGGAGTTAAAAGGATATCAGTAGGACGAATTACACATAGCGCGCCAGCAGTAAACTTTAAATTAGAAGTATGCGATGAAAAAAAATAATTTGCCAAATAAAATTTCTATTTTTCCTTTGTCTGAAGCTATATTTTTTCCAAGAACAATTTTGCCATTAAATATATTTGAAGACCGGTACATCCAGCTAATCAACGATTGCATGAAAGAAAATAGAATGTTCGGTATGGTACAGCCAAAAACTAAGTTTGGAAATATGCCCGAAGTATATGACACGGGATGTTTGGGTAAAGTTGTAAGTTTCAATGAAACAAATGATCGACGATTTATAATTAGTCTTTCTGGTATAATTAGATTTAGAATAAAAAGGGAATTTAAAAAAGAAAAGCTATATAGAATATTTGAAGTTGATTATTCTGAATTTTTGACAGATCTGGAAGAAAAAAATGATCAAAAAATTAATTATGATAAAAAAAATTTGTTAAATAAACTAAAAATTTTCTTTCAAAAGATGAACTATCCCATAGATTATAATGAATACGCTAAGCTTGATTTAGATAATTTAGTAAATACTGTAGCCATGATTTCTCCTTTTTCTGTAGAAGAAAAGCAAAAATTAATCGAAACTATAAAAGTTGAAGATAAGGCTAAAATACTTGATGAGATTATCAGCTTTGGTATTTTAAATTTTCAAGATAATAAAACGTTACAATAAATTAAATTTTAATTTTTATTTTTTTTTAAATACGCCTGTGCTGCTGCCAATCGAGCTATGGGAACTCTATACGGAGAACAAGAAACATAATTCAATTTAGTTTTTTCACAAAATTCAATACTTACAGGATCTCCCCCATGTTCTCCACAAATTCCAAGTTTAAGAGATTTTTTTTGAGCCCTTCCACGTTCTGTTGCTATTTTAATTAACTCCCCTACTCCTCGTTCGTCAATACTAACAAATGGATCTCTATTAAATATTTTATTATTAACATAATCATTTAGAAACTTTCCTGAATCATCTCTGCTGATACCAAAGGTCGTTTGAGTTAAATCATTTGTTCCAAAACTAAAAAAATCAGCAAACTTTGCAATATCTTTAGCTCTTATTGCGGCTCGAGGAAGTTCTATCATGGTACCTACAAAATATTTTATTTTTACTGAATGCATTTTCTGTATTTTTTGTGCAGTTCTATCAACTAAATTTCTTAGTATTTCAATTTCTACAGCAGTAGACACCAATGGAATCATAATTTCGGGTATAACCAATTTTATTTTTTTTCTTTTACATTCAGCTAATGCTTCAAAAATTGCTCTACATTGCATTTCGTAAATTTCTGGAAAAGAAATTCCCAATCTACATCCTCTGTGTCCTAACATAGGATTTTGTTCATGAAGCTCGGAAATTCTAGATTTAATGTCATTGTTGCTAATTTTTAATTCTTTTGCTATATCATCAATATCCTTATCAGTTTTTGGTAAAAATTCGTGTAATGGAGGGTCTAAAAGCCTAACTGTTACAGGCAAGCCACTCATAATTTTAAAAATTTCTACAAAATCATTTTTTTGATAAGGAAGTAATTTTTCTAACGCTTTTTTTCTATCATCTAATGTTTTTGAAAGTATCATCTGTCTCACAGAAATAATTCTTTTTTCATCAAAAAACATGTGTTCAGTTCTACATAGGCCAATACCCTCCGCACCGAAATCTCTTGCAGTTTTTGTATCCAAAGGTGTTTCTGAATTTGTTCTTACTTTAAGTTTTCTATATTGGTCAGCCCAGTTCATTAATTTTGAAAAATCTCCTGATAAATTGGGTTTAACAGTTGGAATCTTGCCAAGCATCACTTTTCCACTTCCACCATCTATCGTTATAATTTCTCCTTCTTTTACTTCATAACCACCAGATTTAAATAATTTATTTTCATAATCAATTTTAATTTCACTTGACCCAGACACGCATGGCTTACCCATCCCCCTTGCAACTACGGCTGCATGGCTAGTCATCCCTCCTCTTGAAGTAAGAATACCTTTTGCAGCGTGCATTCCATTAATATCTTCTGGGGAAGTTTCAACTCTTACCAAGATTGTATCTTGCATTTGTTCTTTAAATCTTTCTGCTTCATCAGCAGAGAAAGTTACTTTTCCACTTGCTGCTCCTGGAGATGCAGGAAGTCCTGATGCTATTATTTTTTTTTCAACTTTTTCGTCTAGGGTAGGATGCAATAAAGTATCAAGAACATTTGGGTCAATTCTCAAAATTGCCTCTTTATTTGAAATTAATTTTTCTTTAACCATATCAACTGCAATTTTTACAGCCGCTTTTGCAGTTCTTTTTCCAGATCTAGTTTGCAGCATCCACAATTTATTATTTTCAACGGTAAATTCGATATCTTGCATGTCTCTATATTTTTTTTCCAAGAGTTTAAAAATTTTCTTCAATTGTTGAAAAATTTTGGGCATAGATTCTTCCATCGACAAACCTTTGCCATTGGAACTATTTTTAAATTTTTTTGAAATGTATTGAGGTGTTCTGGTACCAGCAACTACATCTTCTCCTTGGGCATTAATTAGATACTCGCCAAACAATTCTTTTTCCCCTGTTGAAGGATTTCTAGTAAAAGCCACACCAGTAGCACAATTTTCACCCATATTCCCAAATACCATTGCTTGAACATTAACTGCTGTACCCCAGTGATCAGGTATATAGTTTATTTTTCTATAAGTTTTAGCTCTTTTGCTATTCCAAGATAAAAAAACTGCACTAATAGCTCCCCACAACTGCTCGTTTACGTCTTGGGGAAAATTTTTTTTCGTTTTTTCCTTAACTATATCTTTAAAATTTTGGATTAATCCATCCCAATCATTTTCTTCTAACTCCGTATCTTGGATAACACCTTTAGTTAGTTTAAAATTAT
>QCLK01000006.1 GCA_003214615.1 Pelagibacteraceae bacterium AG-414-E02 | reverse complement strand
AGTTGTGGGTGTTTTCGCAACAAAATGGTTGCTACCCTTTGCACAAGCCTTGAAAAATTTAGGTTCAAAACACGTGTGGATATTACATAGTAAAGATGGAATGGACGAAATATCACCATTTGCACAAACTAATATAGTAGAAGTATTAGACGGCAAAATTAACGAAATAGTAATAGACCCAAAAAAAATAGGAATTAAATTTAATAATCCCAGTAATTTACAAGGAAAAGATTCAAATTATAATGCTGAGAAAATAATTGAAATTTTTAATGGAAAAGAAAATGAATTCTCTGAGGCTGTTTGTTTAAATTCTGCTGCTGCTCTTATTGTTTCTGGTAAATATAATAATTTTGATCAAGCTTATCAATCATCAAAAAATCATATTGTATCGGGTAAAGCTTTGACACATCTGAGAAAAATTCAAACTATTTAAGATGAATAACGTGTTAAAAAAAATAATTGAAAGTAAAAAAGAAAAAATATCAATCTATAAAAAAAAATATTCATCTAATGAAATTTTTGATCGTATTAAAGAAGCTAAATGTTTTATAAATTTTAATGATAAGTTAAAAAAAAGATGCCTAGAAAAAAAAATATCAATAATAGCAGAAGTTAAAAAATCAAGTCCTTCTGCTGGACTTATAGTGAAAGACTTTAATCACTTAGAAATATCTAAATTATACATTGAAAATGGAGCTTCTTTTCTTTCTGTTCTTACAGAAGAAGATTTTTTTTTAGGCAAGCTTGAATATATAAGAGATATAAAAAATAATCATAAAATTCCAATTTTATGTAAAGATTTTTTTATTGATACTTATCAAGTTGCTTTAGCAAAAAGTTTTGGGGCCGACTGCATATTAATTATCTTATCTGCAGTTGACAAATCACTTGCTAAGGATTTGTACCAGGCGGCGAAAGATTTGAATATTTCAACTTTAATTGAAGTCCATACAGAAAATGAAGCGGATATTGCTTTGTCTTTTAAAGATTCTATTATTGGTATAAATAATAGAAATTTAAAAACCTTAAAAACATCTATAGATACATCAATTAAGCTTTCAAAAATGTTATATTCACATAAAAACCCCTTAATTTGTGAAAGCGGAATAAACTCAAGCGAAGACGTAAAGTTTATAATAAAAAATGCCAAAATTTATAATTTCCTTATAGGTGAATCACTTCTCAAAAGTAAAAATATTGCCTCTAAAACAAGAGAATTTACTCAAATAACCCTTTAAAAATAAGGTTTTTTTCACATTGATTTAAAATAAGAACTTTTATAGAACAATAAATGTACGATATTTGTTCTATGCTGACAAAAAAACAAAAAAACCTGCTTCTTTTTATAAATAAAAAAATCAGATCAACTGGTGTTTCTCCTTCTTATGAAGAAATGAAGAATTCTCTAAATTTAAAATCAAAATCAGGAATTCATAGACTTATTTCAGCATTGGAAGAAAGAGGTTTTATAAAAAGGCTCGCTCATAAAGCTAGAGCTTTAGAAGTTCTAAAACTTCCTGAAACAGCTAGCGCTAACGATATTTACAATTCTTTTTCCCCAAGCGTTATAAAAGGTGGTTTAGATACAGAAAATACGAAGAAAAGTATAAATGAAGTTCCTGTATTGGGTAAAATTGCAGCCGGAACACCTATTGAGGCAATACAAAATGAAGTTAGTAGAGTGGTTATTCCAGAAGAACTAAGCAAAAATGGAGAACATTTTGGTTTAAAAATTTCAGGAGATTCAATGATTGAAGCTGGGATAAATGATGGTGATACCGTTATTGTAAAAAAAGCTAACACAGCAAACAATGGACAAATAGTTGTTGCTTTAATTGATGATCATGAAGCAATGCTTAAAAGAATAAGAAAAAAAGGTAAAGTTGTTGCCCTGGAGAGCGCAAATAAAAGATATGAAACCAAAATTTTCGGGCCTGATAGAGTAAAAGTTCAGGGGATCTTGGTATCTTTGTATAGAAACTTTCAATAAAATAGTCTAAGAATAATTTATGAGTTTAGTAGCAACAAGATTTGCTCCATCTCCAACTGGACCATTACATATTGGTGGTGTAAGAACTGCTTTATTTAATTGGTTATTTTCAAAAAACAATAAAGGCAAATTTTACTTAAGAATAGAAGATACTGATAAAGAAAGATCTAAAGATGAATATAAGATCCAAATAATTCGATCATTGGAATGGATTGGTATAAAGCACGATGATAAAGAATATATTCAGTCAAAAAATATCAACGAACACAAAAAAATAGCTGAGGAATTATTAAAAAAAGGTTTTGCTTACCATTGTTACTGTTCTGAGGAAGAAATAAAAGAGCAAAAAGAAAAAGCTAAAAAAAAAGGAATTCCTTTTGTCTATAATCGCAAATGGAGAGATTCTAAAAATTTAGAAATCCCAAAAAATATAAGTCCTGTAATAAGATTTAAAAGTAAAATAAGCGGAAACACCATAGTAAGAGATTTGGTACAAGGTGAGATTAATATCTCAAATTCTATAATAGAAGATTTTGTAATTTTAAGAAAAGATGGAACTCCAACTTATCAGTTATCTGCTGTTGTAGATGATCATTTGATGAATATAACCCACGTAATTAGAGGGGATGATCACAAAATAAATACTTTTAAACAAAAACAGATTTATGAAGCTATGAATTGGAAATTGCCTGAGTTTGCCCATATTCCATTAATACATAGCGAAGGTGGTTCAAAATTATCTAAAAGAGATAAAGCTTCAACAATCGATGATTATATTAAGCTAGGAGTTATATCAGATGCTTTAAGAAATTATTTGTTACGCCTAGGGTGGTCACACAAAGATAAAGAAATATTTACTTTAAAAGAAAGCATTGAATTATTCGATTTAAAAGGAATTGGTAAATCCCCATCAAAACTTGATATTACCAGGATTTTATCCCTAAATGAACATTATATAAAACATATAAATGAAAAAGAATTATTTGAATTTCTAAAAACTTATTGTGAAAAATTTGGAAAAAAAATTGATTCTAATAAAGAAAAAAAACTCTTAGAATCTTTAAATTTTTTTAAAAAATAAAGCAAAAACACTTAATGATATATACACTAATGCACAGTATATACTAAATGATACAGTAATAATTTCATCTGAGGATTTAAAACTACTTGATGCTAATTCTAAAAAAATTCTAATTGATTTTACAAACGAATATGAAAAAATCTCAAAAATTACTAAAGAATCTATTGAGAAAATTGTCAATAATTTAATTGAGAGACACAAAACAAATTTTAAAGGTGTAGGACAACCAATCCGTATTGCACTAACAGGATCTAAATTTGGTCCGGGTCTTTATAATATTCTTCTATCTTTAGATAAAAATGAAATTATTAAAAGATTAAAAATGATTAAGTAAAACTTCGACCGCAATTTCAGTAGACCTATCAGTTTTAAAATCACTAATAATTTTTTGAGATTTGCTTACTTGTTTTTCTAATGATTGCTTATCAGTTAAAAGGTGATCAACTGTATTATAAATATTTTTTGGATTACACTTGGATTGTAGCAACTCTGGTATTATTTCTTCATTAGCTGCTATATTAATTATATTAGCGAATTTTACTTTTGCTAACATTTTAACAATAAAAAAATTTATCTTGTTCATCTTATAAATAATTATAGATGGTATTTTTGCATTACAAATCTCTAATGATACAGTTCCAGATTTTGCTATGGCAAAAATAGATGATCTAAGAATTTGCATTTTAATTTTTTCATCAACTATCACTCCACAATTTTTAGGATTTTCCTTTTTTAGAAAATTCTGAATTAGTTGAACATGCTCATTAGTTGAATGAAAAACAAAATATAAATCTTTATGCTTTTCGCTTATCAATTTAATAAATGTAAATAAAATTGGAATTAAAACATTAATCTCTGTTAATCTGCTGCCAGGATATATAGATATAATTTTCTTATCTTTTTTAATAATTTGACTGATATCAATTTTACTTTTTTCCTGATCGTCAAGCAAAGGATGTCCAGTAAATGTTGATTGAATACTTTCCTTATCAAAGTATTTTTTTTCAAAAGGAAACAGTAATAACACATGATCTAAAAAAGACTTAAGCTTTTTAACTCTGTGTTCTCTCCAAACCCAAATCTGTGGCGCAACAAAATGGATAGTTTTTATATTTGGATTGATTTTTTTTACCTTTCTAGCCACGCGTAGAGTAAAATCAGGACTATCCACTGAAAATAAAATATCAGGCTTAAATTTAATAATTTCTTTTACAGTATTATTTATTTTTTTATTAATTTTTAAAATATTTAACAAAACTCTTGTAAATCCAAGATAAGTAACTTCTTTTAGATCATAAAGTGATTTAATACCTAAAGCTTTTAAATGTTCACCGCCTACTGATAAATACTCAATATCATGTCTAGAACTTTTAAGACGTCCAATAACTTTTGAAGCTAATTTATCTCCTGAAGGCTCTCCGGTTAATACAAATATTTTTTTCATTTTGCCGTAATAAACATTTTGTTTTTATTAGCAAAGCTGATGCATTTCTTTCTTTCTAGAAAAACATTGCATTTATCTCTTAAGACTATTCCCTTTAATCCTGCGGAATTACACTGCTTTAAGGTTCTTAATCCCACAGTAGGCAAATCTATTCTCAAATCTTGTTTTTTCTTAGGAAATTTAACAAGAACACCCTTATTAATAAATTTCTTGCTCTTACAAAGTCTTAACATTTTTTGGGTACCGCCTCTACCCTCTATAGCAATAACTTTTTTATTTCTAACAACTACACCTTGGCTAAAATTATATTTTCCTAATCTGCTTAATGTTGTAATTGCTTTTTTAATATCAAATCTGTCTTCAACATTTGGCTTAACTTTTGTGTAGTTTCCTTTTTTTAGTGTTAGTTCAGGATTAAAACTCAGAGAACTTATTGTAATAATTTTTTCCTTTTTTAATATTTTTATTATTTCTTTTAAAATAGCTGCATCTCCAATTCTCGAACTTTTAATAATTCTAGGAATATAATAAATGCCTTTAATATCTAATTTAAGTTTTGAGAAATTTGGTTTTTTAACACTCCCTGCAAACAAGACTTTCTTACATTTATTTTCTTTAAGAATATTAAGAATTTTTCCAAATTGACCAATTGAAACAGTATAAGAATTTTTTTCACCTTTAAATTTTTTTCCTTTACTTAAATCTATTATTAAATAATTTAAATTTTTAATTTTGACTTTCTGTAAAATTTGAGCTGGAAAATTTGTCTCTCCAAATATTAAGCCAATCATTATTCAGACTGAGGTGTGCAAATAGGTCTCTTTTTGTCTTTTGCTATAAAATTAATCACTTCCGCAACCAAATCGTTATCTTTAAATTCTCCATTTATTTTGCTCAAGTTTTCGTGGAGATTTGTTGAAGCAAATATTTTTTTAAAAGCGCTATTAAGTTCCATTATTTTTTTATTATCATAATTTTTTCTTTTAAGACCTACGAGATTTATGCCGCGTAAATAATTTCTATTTCCAAAAGATAGACCAAATGGTATTACATCTTTTAAAACGCCGGTCATACCACCTATCATTGCAAGTCGCCCTATTCTAGTAAATTGCTGAACTGCAGAATTACCTCCAATAACAACTGAATCTTCTATAGTGACATGACCACCCAATGGAACGTTGTTGGCTATTACCACATCATTACCAATGGAACAATCATGGGCTACATGTGATGAGATCATCAACAAACAATTATTTCCTATTAATGTTCTACCGCCGCCTTTTGCAGTTCCTGGATTCACAGTAACATATTCTCTGATCATATTATTTTCTCCAATTTCTAGGCTATTAGATTCTCCTTTATATTTTAAATCTTGAGGTTGTGTACCTATACTAGCAAATGGAAAAATTTTTGTTCCCTTGCCTATTTTTGTATTACCTTCAATATGAACATTTGAAATTAGCTCGGCGCCATCAAAAATTGTAACATGTGGTCCAACGTAACAAAAAGGCCCAATTTTTACTTTTTGACCAATTTTTGCACCTTTATCTATAACACTTGAGTTATGAATCATTTTTCCTATCAACAATGGTTGCTGACCATTGTGCATCTGCCATCACTTTATTATTTACTTTTGCTATTCCTTTATATTTCCAAACACGGCCATGGGATCTTATAGCTTCAATATCTAAATGTAATTCACAGTCTGGTATAATTGGGTTTCTAAATTTTGCTTTTTCAACGCTCATTAAATATACCAATTTATTTTCATATTCTTTGGGATCAATACCGTATGCTGTTAGAGCTGCAGCGGCTTGACCAAATGCTTCTACTATAAGAACTCCTGGCATTACTGGTTGACCGGGAAAATGGCCTTGTACAAAGAAAGATGTTTTTTTTACATCTACTATTGCTGTGGCAGATTTTAAATGAACTATATTTATTAATTTATTTATTAATAACATAGGTTCCCTATGTGGTAATAAACTCTCTATTTTTTTTTTATCAATAGAACTACTTTGCATTTTTTTTTCTTTGCTTTACAAAATCCTTTAATGATATAGCGGGATACCCCATTACTTGTGAATTGTCCGGAATGTCATTTATTACTCCACTTCCGCCTCCAATTTTCACATTGTTTCCAATATTAAGATGGCCAGATATACCAGCTTGTCCTCCTATGACTACATTATCTCCAATGATTGAGCTACCTGCAAAACCTACTTGTCCAGCTATCATGCAATTTTTTCCTATTTGCACATTATGAGCAACATGAACCTGATTATCTAAAAAAGTATTTTTACCAATTTTTGTATTTGCTATTGATCCTCTATCAATCGTACTATTAGCTCCAACTTCAACTCCTTCTTCAAATACCACATTTCCAATATGAGGAGTTCTTATATTTTTATTTTTATCAGGGATAAAACCAAAACCTTTAACTCCAACTTTGCATCCATCTTGTATGTTTACATTATTTGAAATTAATGAATTTCTTATAAGAACAAATGATCCAATAACACAATTTTCGCCAATATTTACATTACTTTCAACTACACTATTGCTACCGATATGTGTATTTTTTCCTATATTTACATTTTTTCCAATTAAAACATTTTTTCCAAACTTAACATTTGGATATATATTTTTAATTTTTTCTGAATTTTCTAAATTTTCATCAGGATAATCAATATCAGCTTTGGGATAAAACATTTTTGACACCTGGGTAACAGCAAATAAAACATTTTTAACATTAAGTTTGATGCATTGATCTGGGAGATATTGCAAAAGATTTGAAGAAGTGATACATGCAAAAGCTTTTGTTCGTGAAGATATTTCCTTATATTTGATGGAATTAAAAAAAGTTATATCCTTTCCAGATGCATTTACTAGTGAATCTATGTTGTAAATTTTATCATCCTGCTTTTTTAAAAAATCACCAGTACAATTAATATTCTTTACGATTTCTTTAAGGGAAAAAGGTCCCTTTTTGAGAAAAAACTGATTTGATTGCATTTTATTTTAAACTTAGTGATGGAAGCTCATCGTTTAACGCATTAACAATTATTTTCGTTATATCCGATTCAGTTGATCCTAATAAAACAAACTTTTTTTCTAAAACAAATGAAATTTTATTTTCTCTTACATATCTTTCCATAATAGGGTTCACTTTTTCTAATAATTTTTTTCTTGCTTCGGATCTTTGCGTTGTAAGTTTATCTAATATTTCTTTTCTCTGTGCTTGATATTTGTTTACTTTCCCTCTCAATTCAGTAACCTTTTGTTTGTATTCTTCTTCTGATAAAGTGCTTCTTTGTTTCAATAAATCAGTTTCTTCTTTTTTTAATTGTTTTTCCCTATCCGCAAATTCTTTTTGGCTACTTTTTAAAGTTTTTTTTAAAAACTCTTGAGCTTCTTTTCCAGCTTTACTGTTATTTAAAATATATGTCATGTCTATATATGCAATTTTTTGTTTGTCATGATCTTCGGCGAATGAATATGTACAAAGTAAAAGAAAAGATGTAACTACAAAAAATTTTACAAAATATTTCATTAAAAAGAAGTTCCTAATCTGAAGTTAAAAGTTTCTGTTTTATCAGAACTGGCCTTACTTAATGCTTGAGCTACTGTAAAACTTAATGGGCCTATTGTAGTATAGACATTTGCACTTATCCCAACAGACGATCTAATTTTGTTAGAATCATCTATAGTGTCGTTATAATCAACTGACCATAAATTTGCTGAATCCATAAACACACTAATATCTGTCCTTGTATCCTCTGGCAATAAATTAGGTAATTGTCCTTCGAGAGTCACTGCTGTTGCGTAATTCCCCCCTATATAATCATTTCCATCTTTTGGCCCAATTCGTCTTGCCTCAAAACCTCTTATTTTTTTTGAAGGTATATGTAATCTACTAGTCAATCTAACATCTTCATCATTTAAACCATGTATTGAACGTCCATAAATTTTTAAAGAACCTATTATATCTTCAGACACTGAATAATATGAACTCATATCGATTCCATTTAATAGTGATGATGAATCCATAATTAAAGGTATTGATTGTAGGAATGTTGTTTTATAACCGGAGGTAGTCTGAAATGCTTGATCTCTCTTATCCAAAGTTATCCCGTAGAAAAAGTCAGCGTTGGTATACGTTCCGTCCATTTTTTTTAAAGTAGCAGCAGCTGAATCCTGGACTTCAATATCTTCATAGCTAGCTGTTAATGATGGAGAAAAATATATATCTTCATACTGCTCAAATGAAGTCCCCAAAGATACTCCAGTTTTTGAGCTTTCATAACCAGAAGTTGTTGAATAGTCAGCAGCGGCAACATTAATATCACCGTATACTGCATTTCCAGAATAATTATAATTCGGGTTATTAAGAGATAAATTAGCACTTACACTTTGTTCAGATACATTTGCCGCTCCATTTAACACAATTCCTTTTCCTAGCCAATTATTTTCTGAAACCGCAAACATTACAGAAGTTCCATCAGTACCAACACCAGCTCCTGCTGAAATTTCTCCTGTAGCTTTTTCCTCAATAGAAACTTTTAAAACTTTTAAATCTGGCGTTGAACCCTCAGAAATTTCGTGTTTTACATTTCCAAAAATTCCTCTCGCTCTTAATTTATTTAAAGATTTGTTTACAAGAAGAACGCTATAAGGATCTCCCTCGTCTACTAGCATTTCACTTCTAATAACTGAATCATTGGTAACATTGTTCCCAACTATATTTATTCTTTCAATCATAAATTTCTCACCTTCAAAAACTCTTATTTTAACTTCTACTCCGTCATCATCTAACGATTCGGTTATTCCATGATTTATGAATTGCAATTCTTTTTGCTCACTTAATTTATCTATTTTTTCTAAAATTTCAGTTAGTTGACTTTGAGAGTACCATCCTCCAATTATTTTATTAAAATCTTCTTCTAGACTAAGAAAGGCTGATTGATCTAACGATTCATGAACATCCATAAATATCTTTTTAAATTTATATCTTTTACCTGCATTAATTGTATAGGTAAGAACAAAACCTTCACCTTCTGAATATTCAACATTGCTAGATGTTATATCAACTTCATAATAACCTTTATTTTTGTAATAATTTTTAAGCAACCTTTTGTCTAGTTCAATTCTTCCTTTATTTAAATAAACGTTACGAGAAAAAACTTTCCAAAATGCAGATTCTTGTGAAGTTATAATATTCCTTAATCTGTTGGCTCTCATTTTTTTTTCACCTAAAAAATATATTTTAGAAATTTTGGCTTTTTCACCCTTTTCTAATTTATAAATTAAATTTACCCTGTTATTATTTAATGTTTCTACTGTTAAATCTATTGTTGCAAAGTAAAATCCTAAATGTCTGTAAAATTCTTTTATTACATTAATATCTGATTTGATGTAATTTTTTACAAATGAAGTTTTTTCTCTTAGAGTAAGTAATTCAGTAAGAGCGTCAATATATTTACTAGCCTCTTCACCATCAAAGGCTATTGAGTTAACAATTGGATTTTCTTGGACTGTGACAATTAACTGACCATCATTTAATTCAACTGATATATTTGAGAAAAAATTTGTTTCATAAAGTTTCTTAATTAAAGTATTTATATCTTGCGCTTCATAGTTATTTCCCATTTTTATATCGCCGAATAATATTATAGATTCTAATGAGATTCTGTCATTGCCAGCAACTTTTACTTTATTGACAACTTCAGAGTAAGAGTTAGCCGTAAATATGAAAAATAATAAAGCTAAGGTAGAAAATAATTTTAATAATTTTCTCATAATTCTTATATTACACACATGCTCTTTGTTTTCAATCTAGCCCAATTGTCAGCTATTTTTATATCTTTTATGCTACTAGGTTTTCTTCTAGCATATTTTTTGAAATCTTTATCTTTAAAAATTTTATTTATTGTTTTTACAATGTCTAAAAATCCTATTTTCTTGCGTAAAAACAAATCTACGAGCACCTCATTAGAAGCATTTACTATGGTAGGCGTCAAAGCTCCCATTTTCAAACTTTTGTTAATGAGTTTTATTGAAGGAAATCGGTTAATATCAACTTTCTGAAAAGTAATATTATTTAATATTTTTGTACTAATTTTCTTAACATCCAAAAAATGGTTTTTTTTTCCATATAAAATATTAGAAATAGGGATTTTCATATCTGCATTATACAAAATCATTTTTATTAAACCGTTTTTGAAACGGATTATGGAGTGAACATAAGATTGTGGATGTATAACAACACGATACTTCTCGTTATCAAAATTAAAAATTTTACAGGCCTCTATTACCTCAAATACTTTGTTCATTAAATTTGCAGAATCAACGGATATTTTTTTTCCCATGCTCCAGTTTGGATGGTTAATAGCTTCACTGGGTTTTGCTTTTTTTAATTTGCCCAAGGGTAAGTTTAAAAAAGGACCTCCAGAAGCAGTAATAATTATTTCTTCTATCTCTTCATTAATAGAACCTTTGGTTAACTCCATAATAGAAAAATGTTCTGAGTCCACGGGAAATATTTTTGTTTTATTTTTTCTAATTGATTTTAATAAAATTTCCCAGGCACAAATAATAGACTCTTTGTTGGCTATCGCTACAATTTTACTATTTTGTATAGCATCTAGCGTTGGTTGTAATCCTGCTAAACCTACTATAGCCGCCATCGTGTAATCTAATTTTTTTTTTACAATTTTTTTCATTGGCACATTACCTGTATATACTTTTGTATTAAATTTTTTTAACCCCTCTTTAACTTTTGAAAAATAGATTTTATTTTTAATTAAAACAGATTTTGGCTTAAATTCTTTAGCTTGCTGGATTAGTTTTTTGTAATTATTATTTGCTGAAAGCAAGACTATTTCAAAGTTTTTTTTATCTCTTTTAATAACTTCAAGAGTTGATTTTCCGATTGAACCTGTTGAACCAAGTATTGCTATTTTTTTTCTCATTATGGAATAAATTTTAAAATATATAAAATGAATGTCAAAATAATTACAAAAATTAAACCATCAATTCGATCAAATATTCCCCCATGTCCAGGCAAAATTTTTCCGGTATCTTTAATTTTTTCCAATCTCTTGAAATATGAAATAGTTAAATCTCCAATTTGTGCTATCATAGAAAAAAATAAAGTCAGTATAATATATTTCAAGCTTAAAAAATTAATAGACCATGTTCCAATATTAGATAATTGATGAACTAAAATTAACCATACTAGTGAAAAGAAAAAGGATCCAAAAACTCCAGAAATAGTTTTCTTTGGACTTATTTTAGTTAATTTCTTCCACTTAAAAATTTTACCAAAAGTATATCCACCAATATCGGATGATATACAAAGTATTATCACCCAAAAAAGTAAGATTTGCGGAAAGTTGTAATCATTCCTAAGAAAGTAAATAAAAAATAAAGACAAAATTAATATTGTGTGTAGAAATAATATAGTTATTTTTTTCTTAAAGACATTAAATGTCTCATATGAACCAGTCAAAAAAACTAAAGTTAAAAAAAATATTAAAAAATATCCCCCTTTTAATAGAAAAAAAAGTGACAAGGGTAATATAATTAAAGCTGTTAATATTCTTTTTTGTAAATTTGTCATATTTTACCAAAATTTCTTTTTATTTTATAAAATTTACTTATAATTTTATTAAAATCATTTTCTTTAAAATCAGGCCATAGCTTTTCTACAAAAAAAATTTCTGTATAAGCTAGCTGCCATAATAAAAAGTTGCTTAATCTTTTGGTCCCGCCAGTTCTTATTAATATATCAGGATCTGGAATTTGGCTTGTATATAGCTTTTTCTCTAAATTGCTAACATTTATAACCTTACTTTTTTCTAAAATTAATTTATTACATGCATTAACAATTTCTTCCTTAGATCCATAGTTAAGTGCAAGATTTAGTGTGATTGTTTTATTTTTAAATGTTTTGTTTTTAATAAATTTTATTGTTTTGTTTATGTCTTTTGGAAGACCTTTGCTGCTTCCTATAACATTTATTTTAATTCCTTGCTTAGTAATTTTTTTTAAATTTTTTTTTAATGATTTTCTTATTAAATCAAATAAAAAATTTATCTCGCTTTCCGGTCTTCTCCAATTTTCTGTAGAAAAGGTGTAAAGAGTTAAATATGAGATCTTATTTTTTATTGAAGATTTGATAACAGTTTCGACAGATTTTAAGCCATTTAAATGACCGTAATTTCTTGATTTATTTTTTTTCAAACCCCATCGCCCATTACCATCCATAATTATAGCGACATGATTTAACTCGTTCATACAGTCATTATTTCTTTTTCTTTTTCTTCTAATTTTTTTTCTAATTCAGAGATTTGTTTATCTGTTAATTCTTGAATCTTTTTTTCAGAATTTTTACTTTCATCCTCGCTGATTTTTTTATCTTTGAGATCTTTTTTTAATATATCATTGGATTCTCTTCTAATATTTCTTACTGAAATTTTGGCTTTCTCAGCTAAGCTCCCCATAATTTTTTTTAGTTCTGCTCTTCTTTCTTCGTTTAAACTTGGAATAGGAATCCTAAGTAAGGGGCCATCTATTTGTGGGTTTATCCCCAAATTAGATTTTTTAATAGCAGCATCAATTACTGTTACATTATTTTGATCCCACACTTGGACGTTAATTGTTCTTGCGTCGGGAGTAGATATTGTTGCAAGTTGGTTTATTGGCATACTCTGCCCATAGACTTCAACTTTAATAATATCTAGCATTGAAGCATTTGCACGACCTGTTCTTAACGATGATAAATCTTGTTTAAATACATCATAAGTTTTCTTCATCTTTGTTTTGCAATTATTAATTACATCATCTGAACTCATTTAAGCACTACACTCCCTCGCCAACTTTATATCTAACATAGCTCTGTATTTTTATTTTGTCCTTTCCAGCAAAATCCTTAATAATATCTTTAACTTTTTTTTTAGGATCCATAATCCATTCTTGGTTTAATAAAGTGTTATCATTAATAAATTTATTTAATTTACCAATAGCAATTTTATCAACAATCTTAGATTCCTTTCCACTTCTTTTTAATTCTTCCGTGATGATTTCTCTCTCCTTTTCTAAGATTTTTTTATCTAATCCATCTTTATCTATTGCTAAAGGCGATAATGCTGCAATTTGCATTGATAACTGTTTTCCTAAATCTTGTACTTCTTGTTTGGGTTTTGTTGTGTCTAAACTAAGTAACACTCCAAGTTTACCGACATTTTTTTTTAATGGTGAATGAATATATGAAAAGTTTATTGATTTATTTTCACCCATATAGGCGCATCTTCTAAAAGTTATTTTTTCACCAATTTTAGATATTAATGAAACTAAATTATCTTTAACTATTTTATTATTTTCCATTTTAGATTTTATAATATCATCCATTTTTCCTGAATTATTTAATGTCAATTTGGAAAGCTCTTCAGCAAAATTAATAAAATCATTATTCTTTGCTACAAAATCAGTTTCACTATTTATTTCTACCATTGAAAATTTATTATCTTTTTCAAAAATGGAAATAACTCCTTCTGCTGCAACTCTCTCCATTCTCTTGTTTGCCTTGGCTACTCCCTTTTTTCTTAGCAGCTCTATAGATTTTTCTATATCACCTTTAGTTTCATCTATTGCAATCTTGCAATCTTTGAATCCAACTCCAGTAATTTCTCTTAATTGTTTAACTTTTTCTAATAAATTATCAGATGACATAAAAATTATATTTATATTATTTTTTTGATGCTAACGATTTAATCTTTGAAATAATAGATTTTGTCTTCTTTTTTACTATATTAGTTTTTTTCTTTGGCTCTACATTTTTGGATTTATTATCATCAGCAGGTTCAGATGTAGCTTTCGATTTGGGTAGTTCTGCTTGTTTATCAGCGTTAGCTTCGTCAGAATCTTTGGATGGTATATTTTTCTGCGCATCTAATATTGTTTGCTTTACTAATTCACAATATAAATTAATAGCGCGTCTAGCATCATCATTTCCAGGAATTGGAAAATTTATACCCGTTGGATCGGAATTTGTATCAATTATACCAACGATAGGAATATTTAATTTTATAGCTTCTTTAACTGCAAGAGATTCTACATTTACATCAATTATAAAAATCATTTCGGGTATTTTTTTCATATCTGCAATTCCACCTAGTGATCTTTCCAGTTTATCTCTTTGAATCCCCAGCTTTAAATTTTCTTTTTTTGTAAAACCGGTATTATCTTTTTTTAGTTCTGCTGAAAGTTTTTTGTATCGTTTTATTGAATTAGATATTGTTTTCCAGTTAGTTAACATACCTCCAAGCCATCTATGTGTAACGTGGTACTGTCCTGTTTCTATTGCTAATTTAGATATGGTTTCAGCAGCTTGTTTTTTGGTTGATACAAATAATATCTTTCCACCTGCTGTGATACACTTATAAATCTCGTGAAGAGCTGCATTTGTTAATTCTAAAGTCTGTACTAGATCAATTATGTGTATAGAATTTTTTGAGCCAAAAATATATTTGCCCATTTTAGGATTCCATCTAAAAGTTTTATGTCCCAAATGAACTCCGGCTTCTAATAATTGTTTTATTGTAACAGTTGGTAATTTCATAATTTTTCCGGTTATTCCACCACAATTTGTTCCACTTAAGGACCGGAGGTTTCTCAACCAAAAATTGTGTGCGTATTTTTGCTGAAGTTCTACTATTTTAATCTAAGGAATTCAATAATTAATTAAACCGTTATTTTCTTTATATAACGCTCCTTATTCAAATGTTTTAACATCTCGTAATTAAATTTTCTCTTTTCCTTAAGCTCAAATAAATAATTTTTATCTTGTTCTTGTATAGATATTTTTATTTTAGCATCTCCTTTTTCTTTAATATTTTCATAGAGTTTATTTAAATTTTCAGCCGTATCAATTTCAATAAATACATCATTATAATTCTTTTTTGCAATTTCATTTAAATTAATTATTTTTCTAACATTCAATCTTTTAAAACGGTTATCTTTGTTTTCCACATCTCTTATAACAGTAAGTAAAAATGATTTTCCTTCAATTAGATTCTTTCTATTTTTCTCTAAAATTTCTGAAAAAAGAAAAATTTCAAAAACTTTACTTAAATCACTGAATTTTAAAATTGCGTATGAATTTCCTTTTGATGTTTTTTTCTCTTTTATAGACAAGATTGTTCCAGCAATAAAACATTCGCTATCTTTACTATCTTCAAAATCTTTATATGTTTTTACTTTGTATTGCTCAAGAACATCCTTGTAATTATTTAATGGATGGTTAGAAATATAAAAGCCAACCGATTCAAATTCTTTTGATAAAATTTCATCTTTAGTCCAATTTGAAGTATTCTTATCAATAATCAGATATGATATTTTGCTATTTTCTTCAGAAAATAGACTTGACTGGTTATTAATCTTGTTTTCAAAGATATTTTTTGAATTTTGTATTATGTTAGGAATATTCTCATAAAGAACCTTTCTGTTTGTAAAAATAGAATCAAATGCTCCGGCTTTTACTAATCCTTCTAATTGAAGTTTATTTATGTTTTTTGGATCTACTCGATTAATAAAATCACTTATAGAATTAAATTCTCCATTTTTATTTCTTTCTTGTACCACTCTAAAAATAGCATCAAATCCAACATTCTTTATAGCTCCTAAAGAGTAAAAGAGTAAATTGTCCTTTGATACAAATTCTGCGAAACATTTATTAATACAAGGTCGTTGGACTTTAATTTTCAATCTTTTTAATTCTTCAAAAAATTCACTCAACTTCTCAGTATTGGACAATTCATTGGACATTGATGCAGCTATAAATTCACTTGGATAATAAGCTTTTAAATATGCTGTCTGATAAGCAATCATTGCGTAAGCAGCTGCGTGACTTTTGTTAAAACCATATTCGGCAAACGGTTCGATTTTTTTAAAAATAAGGCTGGCTGTTTCCCTATTAATTCCATTTTTTACAGCACCGTTGATAAATCTTTCTTTCTGTCTTTCTAATTCTGATCTTTTCTTTTTTCCCATTGCTCTTCTTAAAATATCAGCCTCTCCTGCAGAAAATCCTGACAAGGTTTGGGCAATTTGCATAACTTGTTCTTGATAAATAATTACACCATATGTTGGCTCTAAAATTTTTTTTATTTTGGGGTGTAAGTAATCAGGTTTTGTTTCACCATGCTTACATTGATTATAGATTGGGATGTTGCTCATTGGACCTGGCCTGTATAATGCAACTAATGCAATAATATCTTCAAATTTGTTAGGTTTCATATTTACTAAAGCTTCGCGCATACCGGAACTTTCTAGTTGGAATAAGCCAACAGTGTGTCCTGAACTTAAAAGCTCAAAAATTTTAGAATCATTTAGTTTAATTTTTCTTATATCTAAATTTATTTTTTTTTCTTTTAATATTGAAATTGTTTTATTTATTACTGTTAAAGTTTTTAAACCAAGTAGATCAAACTTTACAAGTCCGGCACTTTCTGAAGAATACATATCGAACTGGGTTGATGGTAAAGGTGAATTTGATGAGGTGTCTTTGTATAAAGGAACAAGTTCAGCTAAATTTTCTTCTGGAATAACAACTCCAGCTGCATGGGTGGCCATATTTCTATTCAACCCTTCTAACTTTTTTGAAATTTCTATAAGCTTTTTTACTCTTGGGTCTTTTTGAGCTTCACTTTTTATTCTTGGTTCTTGAGCTATCGCTTCCTCTAAACTTAAAGGCCTTGACGGATCAAAAGGTATCATTTTACACAATGTATCTACATGTCCATATGATAAGCCCAGTACTCTTCCTATATCTCTAAAAGCCATTCTGGCTTTAAGTTTTCCAAAGGTGATAATATGAGCAACTCCTTTTCCATATTTTTGTTTTAAATAATCAAAAATTTTATCTCTTTTCTCCTCGCAAAAATCTATATCGAAATCAGGCATAGAAATTCTATCTGGATTTAAAAATCTCTCGAAAATTAGACCAAATTTAATTGGATCAATATCAGTAATAGAAAGTGCCCAAGCAACTAAAGAACCTGCGCCAGATCCTCTTCCTGGCCCTACTGGAATATTATTTTTCTTTGCCCACTTAATGTAATCAGAAACAATCAAAAAATAACTTGAATATTTCATTTTAGAAATAATATTTATTTCATGTCTTAATCTTTCTTCATATTGTTTTTTAATCTCATCATTGCTTTTTTTATCTGAATCTGGATATACATATTCAATTAATTTTTCTTTTAAACCCTCTTTAGACTCCTTGTCCAAAAGATTATCCACACTATCAGTTTTGCTTTCTTGTATGTTGGGAAGTATAGGTAATGAATTTTTTGGTCTATATGAAACTCTATATGGAAAATATTTGTTATTTTCTAATGCATCGGGCAAATCATGAAAAATTTTGTACATTTCCTCAGAACTCTTTAAATAATGTTCATTTGAATATTTTCTTCTATCTTTAACATTCACATAGGTTTTCTCCCCTACGCATAAATATGCGTCATGAGCTTCATGCATATCTTTTTCTAAGTAAAAAACTTCGTGTGTAGCTATTGTCGGAATCTGTAATCTTGCAGCTACATTTAATAAAAATCTTTCATAGATTTTTTCGCCTTCGTCATTATGCCTTTGAATTTCTATGTAAAGATTATTATTAAATAATTTTTTTAATTTTTTTAAGGTATCTATAATTTCATCTGTAAGATTTTTAAAAAAAAGTTTTCCTATTAATCCATCAATAGAACCTGTTAATAAAATAAGGCCTTTATAGTTTTGTTCAATATCTCTTATTTTGCAGTGAGGTTCTTCATTATCATTAATCTCTAAAAAGGACTTTGAAGAAAGCTTAATTAAATTCTTATAACCTTCTAAATCCTTTGCAAACAATGGTATTTTACCTAATTGATTTTTGTGTTTTATATCGATTTGAGTTCCAATAATTGGCTGGGTTTTTGATTTAGCTATAGATTCTGAAAACTCCAAAGCTCCACATAAATTATTTGAATCACACAAACCAACAGAACGAATTTTATTTTCTTTACAATATTTTGCTAACTCTGATGTTCTTAAAGCGCCCTCGCAAATTGAATACTGAGTATGAATTTTTAGGTGTGTAAATTGTGTGCTATAAGCCTCATTCATATTTTCTTGTTATATTACCATCTAATAAATTTAACTTATAGTCTGCTCTATTTGCTAATTCTCTATTATGAGTTGCATACAGCACTGCTCTATTTTTTGATTTCATTTTTAAAAATAAAGAAAAAATCTCGTCAGCGGTTTTTCTATCTAAACTTCCTGTTGGCTCATCTGCTAATATTATATCGGGTTCGGTAATTAATGCTCTGGATACTGCAACTCTCTGTTGTTCTCCTCCTGATAGTTCACTAGGAAAATGATTGAGTCTTTTAGATAGATTAACTGTTGATAAGATTTTAGTTGCTTTCTTAGTTGCATCATTAATTCCAATACCATTATTCAATAAGGGAATAGTGACATTTTCTAAAGCTGTAAAATCACTTAATAAATTATTTTGCTGATATATTACTGATATACCTTTTTTTCTTACGATATCTTTTTCGCTATCACTAGACCTAGAGAAATTTTTACTTTTAAAAAAAATTTCGCCAGAAGAAGGCTGGTCAAGTAAAGCTATAATATGTAATAAAGTTGATTTTCCTGAACCAGAGGGTCCGACTAATGAAACTAATTCTCCTTTATTAATTTTTAAATTTATGTTTTTTAAAACTGAAATATTCTTATCGGGACTTAGAAATTTCTTAGAAATTTTTGATAATTTAATTATTTCCTTATTCATATTTTAATGCCTTGATGGGATCTAATTTTGCTGCTGATATAGATGGAAAAATTGTTGCTAAAAAAGTGATTAATAAAGAAAAAATAAAAATAATGGTTATATATCCCAAATTTATTTCTGAAGGCATTTGACTTAGAAAATATATTTCCTCTGGGAATAATCTTATATTAAATATCGATGTTATTAATATTCTTATCTCTTCTATATAATAAGAAAACAAAATACCTATTATAATTCCCGTAATTGTTGCAAAAAAACCTATTGTAAATCCTGTAAGAAAAAATATTTTTGATATTGATTGTTTGCTGACACCTAATGTTCTAAGTACAGCAATTTCCTTAGTTTTATTTTTAACTAAAATTGTTAGTCCTGATATTATATTAAAAGCTGCTACAATAATAATTAATGTTAAAATGATAAACATAACATTTCTTTCAACTTTAAGTGCTCCAAAAAAAGATTTATTAAGATCTGCCCAGGAATAAACATAATGTTCCATGAGCAAATTTTGTACTTGATCTTTAAATGCTTGTGCTTTTTCTGGTTTTTTTAAAAATATTTCTAAATCTATATCTTGGTCAGACAATTCAAATAATGAATTTGCATTTTCGAAAGGAATAAAAATCACATTTTGATCAAATTCAGCTAAACCAGTGCTGAAGATTGATGAAATAATAAATTTTTCTTGCAGAGGTAAGCTTCCGAATGGTGTTTGAATACTGGATGTTGACATTAATGTAATTTCATCGCCAACTAATAAATCTGATGATATTGATAATTCTTTTCCTATAGAAACAGTTCCTTTTTTAAAAGATTCCAAAGAACCATCTATTATACCATTTTTGATTAAATTTATTTCATGAATGTCATCATTGGCAGTGGAGCGTATTAATACACCCGTTGTATTTTGTCTGTTTATTAGTATTCCTTGTCCATTGAAAGTAAAAGCTGATCGAGATATATTTTCTTTTAATTCGCTGATTTTATCAAAATCTTTTTTACTAATACCTCTTTCATAAGGTTTAACAATAACATGAGGATTAAAACCCAAAATTTTATTAATTAGTTCAGTCCTAAAACCATTCATAACAGACATCACTATAATCAAAATAGCTACTCCTAAAGCTATTCCTGTAAATGAAAAAATAGAAATTACTTTTAAAAAACCTTCTTTTCTTTTGGGTTTTAAATATCTAAATGCTATCTTTCGTTCGACTTTTGAAATCAATTGAAATTTCTTTTGTTAAGTAATTTATTTTTAATTTCTTCTGAAGATAAATTTTCAGTTTTTCCATTAATTTCTTTAAACTCAAATTTATCTTCTGTTGATTTGGATCCTAAAATTATTTGATAAGGAATTCCTATCAAATCAAATTTTTTAAATTTTGCGGATAGATGCTCATTAGTATCATCAAATAAAACATCTATTTTATTTTTAACTAAAAATTTATAAACTTTTTCAGCTTTTAAATAATTTGATTTATCATTTTTTTGTAAACTTGGTATTATAGCAATATCAAAAGGAGAAACTGAGAATGGCCATTTCATGATGTTATTATTAAACTTAGCTTCAATTATTGCTCCTACCAATCTTGAAACTCCAATTCCGTATGATCCCATTTTTACATTTACTTTTTTTCCATCTTGTAAATCTACTGAGCAATCTAAAGGTTTCGAATATTTGTCTCCAAAATAAAAAATATGACCCACTTCGATACCCTTGGTGATTAGTTGATTTTCTTTTTTTACTTTCTTCTCAAAATCTTCCTTTTTAAACTTATCATCAGTTACTGCATAAAATTCATCATATTTTTTTCTTAATTCTTTTATTGAGCCATCTGAATTATCATGTTTGTTAATATCAATATCAAAAATTCTTTTGTCTGAATAAATTTGACTTTCTCCGGTCTCAGCCAAAATTACAAATTCATGGGAAAGATCTCCACCAATCGGCCCTGTGTCGGCTTCCATTGGTATAGCTGTAAGCCCCAACCTTTTAAAAGTATTTAAGTAAGCAAAAAACATTTTATTATATGATTTCTTTGCCTCATCATCATTTAAATCAAAAGAGTATGCATCTTTCATAAAAAATTCCTTACACCTCATAACTCCAAATCTTGGCCGTAATTCGTCACGGAATTTCCACTGAATGTGATACAAAAGTTGCGGTAATGATTTGTATGATTTAACACTAGACCGGAAAATTTCAGTTATTAATTCTTCGTTTGTAGGTCCATAAAGCATTTCTTTACCTTGACGATCCTTTATTCTCAGCATCTCTTCTCCATATTCATCATACCTTCCACTTTCTTTCCATATTTCAGCAGACTGTATTGTTGGCATTAATAATTCTTGCGCACCAATTTTGTTTTGCTCTTCTCTGACAATTTGTTCAATTTTTTTCATAATTTTGAATCCTAAAGGTAACCACGAATAGATTCCTGTGGAAGATTGTTTAACCATACCAGCTCTAAGCATTAGCTGATGTGATTTAATTTTTGCTTCAGATGGAGTTTCCTTTAGCAAGGGAATAAATAGTTTAGATAAATACATAAGTCTTATTTTTTAAATTCTTACTAAATTTACGTTTGTGTATGGTCTCTTTCCAGTCTTTTCTTTAACAGTTTTTCTACAATTAATCTTAAGTGCTTCTATCAAATTTTGTTCCTGCCTAGAATTTTTTAATGAGAAAGACTTACATATATCTTGAATTTTATCCTCCAAATCAAAAATAAAATTACTATTTTCTCCATTACTAGGAATTCCTTTAAATGAAATAATAGGCTTTTTTATTATTGATCCAATATTATCTATAATTATTGTTATTTCTAAAAACCCATTATAAGACAAATTTTTTCTATCCTTTACTGATTGAGATTCTTCACCCACACTTATATTTCCATCTACAAATATTCTACCAACAGGTGCTTTATCTATTACCTTCGGTTTCTCTCCGGGATGTAATTGAACTATGTCTCCATTTTCAACTTTTACAGGATAAGGTACTTGCATTTCTTTAGCAAAATTAATGTGCTCAGCCATGTGTCTATGTTCTCCGTGTACAGGTATAACAGATTTTGGTTTAACCCAATTATACATATCGCTTAAATCTTCTCTATTAGGATGTCCTGACACATGTACAAATTCATTTTCTTCCGAAACAACTTCAATTCCATTTTTAACTAACTGGTTATGCAGTTTATAAAGTTTTTTTTCATTTCCAGGTATAATCTTTGATGAAAATATTACAGTATCTCCAGTTTCAATAAAAACATCGGGATGAATATAGTTAGAGATACGCATCATTGCGCCGTTTGGTTCTCCCTGACTGCCGGTACATAAATATACAATTTTTTCCCTAGAAATTTTTTTAGCATCTCTTGGGTCAATAGGTTCAATTAAATTCTTTAAATATCCACATTCTCTTGCAGCTTTATAAATTCTATGCATAGACCTACCTACTAAGGATATTTGTCTCCCAATCTTTTGTGCGCAATAAAAAATACTTTCCATTCTTGCAACATTCGAAGCAAAGGAAGTAACAACTATTCTCTTTTTTTTATTTTGCATTATTTTTAATAAACTTTCTCTTACATCTAATTCAGATCCAGCTCTTCCAGGACTAAATACATTTGTTGAGTCACAAATCATTGCTAGAACTCCTTCATTCCCAATTTGTTTTAATTTTTTTTCATTGATTGTTTCTCCAATTAAAGGATTTGGGTCACATTTCCAGTCGCCTGTATGTAAAACTGTTCCCGAAGGTGTTTGAATACAAAGGCCATTTGGTTCTAGTATTGAATGAGTTAATGTTACGAATTCAATTTTAAATGGACCTAGTTCAACACTGCCATTGAGTTGTACAATTTTTAACTTATTCCCTAAGTCAATTTTTTTTTCTTTAAATTTTTCTTGAATCAAGACGCTCGTAAATGGTGTTGCGTAAATGTTGCATAATAATTTTGGCCATATATGCGCTATAGCTCCAATATGATCTTCATGCGCATGTGTCAAAACTAAACCGAGTAAATCATCTTTTTTTTCAACTATAAAACCAGGGTCCGGATAAATTAGATCTATACCCGGTATCGTATCATCAGCAAATGTCACTCCTATATCAACTATAATCCACTTTCTATTTTTAACATTACCATACGCAAATAAGTTCATGTTCATTCCTATTTCACCTGAACCTCCTAATGGACAAAAAATAAATTCTTCTTTTTTCATTTAACTTAAGCGTTGTTTGTTTTTTTTGTAAATTTCAATTATACCTCTAATAGTAATATTCTTATCTACAGTAAATGGTCTTATTATAGAAGATTTAAATAGATCAGCATAACCTCCTGTAAAAATAACTTTATATTTTTGCCTAGTTTCTTTTTCAATCTTTAAAATAATATTGTTAATTAAACCTGAGTAGCCCCAATAAAATCCCGAATTTAGAGCTTCGACAGTATTTTTTCCAATAACCTTTTTTTGTTTTTTTATTGAAAAAGGTGGGATTTGATCCGCTGAGCTAGTTAAACTTTTTATTGAGAGGTTCACTCCTGGAGCTATTATTCCTCCATTATAGACTCCACTTTTAGTTACTACATCAAAAGTAGTAGCTGTACCAAAATCTAGGACAATACAATTAACTTTATATTTTTTATAGACACCAACAGCATTAGCGATTCTATCTGATCCGACCTGATTTTTGTTTTTTATATTTATCTTTACTATTTTATTAATTTTTTTTTCTTTAATTTCTTTTAAAAAAACTTTATAGCTTTTTCTTAGGAAAGTTCTCAGTATTATTTGATATTTTGGCACTACGCTTGAAAATAGTGCAATTTTATTTACTGATTGTTTTCCAATAATACCATTAAGTTTTTTTTTTAAGTAGTTTTTTGAAGAAATATTTTTAGTATTTAAAT
Source organism: Pelagibacteraceae bacterium AG-414-E02 (assembly GCA_003214615.1). Lineage (GTDB taxonomy): Bacteria > Pseudomonadota > Alphaproteobacteria > Pelagibacterales > Pelagibacteraceae > AG-414-E02. Next base: position 29,797 of record QCLK01000006.1, on the reverse strand, counting down.
AAACAATTTTTTTTACTTTTGAATTGCTGTTCTTAACTAAGCAAACTTTTGTTATTGTGTTACCTATATCTCCAATTAATATATTCATTGAATTTCCACTTTATTTAAAGCCATTGATTGTGCTTTTTTTTTAAAATCTTCATAACTATAAGAACCTAGATCTACAAAGAAGTTTCTATAGGAGGAAATGATTAAATCAATTACTTTTTCCATCTTTGGTCTTGTTTTAGTTTCAAGATGAATATTGGTAGCTTTATAACCATTGTTTATATTTGGATTAGATTGGATATTTAATCCAATCCCCACAATTAAAAATTTCTTACTTCCTAATGAAATAAATTCTTGTAACAAACCACAAATTTTCTTACCATTGACAAAAATATCATTAGGAAATTTTAAATTTATATTTTCTTTTGAGCAAAAATGTTTAATTACGTTAGAAATTATTACTGCATTTATAATTGAAAACTCATTAAATGAAGGATAGTTTTTCTGCATAACAAAAAATATTGTACTGAACAAGTTTCCTTTATTTGAAATCCAATTTTTACCATAAGTTCCCCTTCCTTTTGTTTGAATGTCAGCATAAACAAAACCATCCATCTTCTTTTTTTCTTTTATTAAATTTATAGCGACATCATTAGTGCTGGTTACGCTTCCGAACTTAAAAATTTCAAATTTCATTAATAAATTACAACTGATGAAACTATATCAATCAGTATTGAAGGGTACATAAAATAAATTAATATTAGAATGCTTGATAGTATCATTGAAACTTTAAGACCCCAATCGTAACTTTGCTCAAATGGTTTTTTGGGTTTGTCAAAGTAAATAATTTTTATAATCCTTAGGTAATAAAAAGCTGAAACAACAGTTGTCACTAATCCTATAATCGCTAATGTATACATCCCAGATTCAATAACTGACATGAAAATATAAAATTTTGCAAAAAAGCCTGCTAGTGGGGGTATTCCCGCTAGCGAAAATAATATAATTAAAAAACTTAACGAAAGTATAGGATGATTTTTAGACAATCCTGATAAATCATTAATATTCTCAAAAAAAGTATTTTCTCTCTTCATCATAAAAATACATCCAAAAGCACCAAGGTTCATCACTAGATAAATTATTAAATAAATAATTGTACTTTGAATTCCTGAATTTGTTCCTGTTGCTAAACCCGCTAATGCATAGCCCATATGCCCTATAGAGCTATAAGCCATTAATCTTTTAATATTATTTTGACCAATGGCAGCAACAGCTCCCAAAATCATTGAAGCTATCGATATAAATATAACTATTGTTTGCCATTGATTGAAAACATTTACAAAAGGAACATACATAAATCTTATAAAAACTGTTAAAGCTGCAATCTTAGGAACTAACGCAAAAAAACTAGTTACCGAAGTTGGTGAACCCTCATAAACATCTGGTGTCCACATATGAAAGGGAACTGCAGAAATTTTAAAGGCTAATCCAACAATTATAAAAACAATACCAAATACAGCTCCTGTATTACTTGGGTCTAATTTATTAGAAATTATTTCAAAATTTGTTGAACCAGTAAAACCATAAATAAGAGAACATCCATAGAGTAAAAGACCAGAAGCGAGTGCACTTAACACAAAATACTTTAATCCAGCTTCTGTTGATCTATCTTCGTTTCTTTTAAATGATGCCAAAATATATAAGCAAAGAGATTGTAGTTCTAAACCGAGATAAAAAACAATTAGATCATATGAACTAATCATGATTATCATACCAAGAGTAGATGCCAAAACAATTATTGGATACTCCATTTTATCAATTTTGTTAATTTTTAAATAATCTTTAGATGAGAGAAGAACAAATATACAAAATAACAATGTAAGTATTTTCATATAAATCGAGAGTCTATCAATTATATAACTATCATTAAAAATTTTAGTTATTTCGTCTGCTTGATTTAAAACTAACACGATTGCAAATGCTAAACTTGCAATTGTGCATAAGTTTACCAGCTTAAAACTTTTCTTAATAAAAACACCAGCCATCAAAAGAAACATGATGGTTAAAGATAAAAATAATTCTGGTAATATATAAATAATTGTTTGCATTTAATTAGTTGATTTAGCCAAATGAAAACTTAAATCTGTTTGATAATTTTCTATTAAACTGTTGATAGAGACATTAATAGTATTTAGTAAAGGTTCTGGATAAATTCCAAAGAACAATATTAAAAAAGCTAAAGATGCAAAAATATATTTTTCTGTATTATTTAAATCTGTCATCTTTTTAATTTCTGAATTGATTAATTTTCCAAAAACTACTCTTCCATATAACCAAAGCATATAGGCCGCTACTAAAATTACTCCTAAGCTCGCTAATACAGCTACAATAATATTTTTTTGAAAAGTTCCTACTAAAACTAAAAACTCTCCTACAAAACCGCTTGTTCCTGGAAGCCCTAAAGCTGCCAATGTATAAATCATAAATACAAGGGCATACTTGGGCATAATGTTGACCAATCCACCATAAGACGAAATCATACGCGAATGATATCTGTCATATAAAACACCGACACATAAAAAAAGTGAGGCTGATATTAACCCATGACTTATCATTTGAATTATACTTCCTTCTAGACCTTGTTTAGTTAGAGAAAAAATGCCAAGTGTCACAAAACCCATATGAGCAACGGAGGAATATGCTATTAACTTTTTCATATCATCTTGCATCAGTGCTACTAATGAAGTGTAAATTATTGCAATTACACTTAATGTAAAAATTAGAGGTGTAAAATAATCTGAGGCCACCGGAAACATGCCAAGTGAAAATCGCAAGAATCCGTATCCAGCCATTTTTAAAAGTATTGCTGCTAAAATCACAGAGCCAGCAGTAGGAGCTTCTACATGCGCATCAGGTAACCATGTATGTACTGGCCACATTGGTAATTTAACAGCAAATGAACTAAAAAAAGCTAACCAAAGTAAATACTGATATTCTATAGGTATTCTTATATTTAATAATTTAATTACATCTGTTGTTCCTGTAATCCAATATATCGAAATTATAGCAATTAACATTAATACTGAACCAAGTAGGGTAAATAAAAAAAATTTAAAGGCTGAATAAACTCTTTTTGGACCTCCCCAGATACCTATGATTAAAAAACATTGGAATGAGACCACCTTCAAAGAATAAATAAAAAATTACAAGGTCAAGTGAACAAAAAACTCCAATCATCAAAGTTTCCATTACAAGAATTGCAATTAAAAATTCTTTAATTTTGAATTTTAGACTATGAATTCCTGAAAAAATACAAATCGGCGTTATAAAAGTTGTTAACATTATAAATAAAATAGAAATTCCATCAATTCCCAGCTGAAATTTTACAAAACCACTCATCCAATTTTTTTCTTCAACAAATTGAAAATCTGGCGTAGTTGTATCAAAAGAAAACCAAAGAAAGATAGAAAGTAAAAAATTGGCTAGAGAAGAAAATATTGCAACATATTTAGAATTATTTTCTATATTTTTTTGATTACCTTTTGTGATTAATATGAATAGCGCTCCAATAAGTGGAATGAAAATAATTGCTGATAAGATAGGAAAGTTCATTTAGTATAAAATCAAATAAGTTAGTAGTATTGAAAAACCAATCAACATTACGAAAGCATAATGATATAAGTACCCGCTTTGAAAATTAACTGCTTTATCTGATATAGTTTTAACAATTCTTGAAAGTCCATCTGGACCGTATCGATCTATTGTATTGATGTCGCCTTTCCTCCAAAAAAATAGACCGACTTTTTTAAAGGTCCTAACAAATATAAAATTATATAATTCATCAAAATACCATTTATTTAATAAAAAATTATATAATAATTGATTCTTTAAAATAAAATTTTTTAAAATTTTTTCATTTTTTACAAATAAATAGTATGAGAACGGAATTGCTATAATAACTAATAAAGGTGTTAATATAAGTAGCCAAGTTGGTGGATGACCGTGTTGAAAAATGTGTAAAAATAAAATTGAATTATTCCAAAATTGCGTACTATTATTTCCTATGAACATTTCCTTAAATAAAATACCTGTAAAAATTGCTCCTATAGCTAATAACAATGAAGGAAGTAACATTATTAATGGAGATTCATGAATTGAGCTCAAATTATTATCTTTATTATTATATTTTCCGTGAAAAGTTTTAAAAATTAATCTCCACGAATAAACTGCTGTTAGCAAAGCAGTAAAAATTCCTACTGCTGCAGCGCAATATCCGAATGTACTACCTCTTAAATAAGCAAATTCGATAATTGCATCCTTTGAATAGTAGCCTGATAAAAACGGAAAGCCTGTTAATGCTAGTGTTCCAATTACCATTAAAGCATAAGTGTATGGTAATTTTTTCCAGACACCTCCCATAAATCGAACATCCTGTTCTTCGTTGAACGAATGAATTACACATCCTGAACCAAGAAATAAAAGTGCTTTAAAAAATGCATGAGTAAACAAATGAAAAATTGCTACATTGTAAGCACCTACCCCTGCTGCAAAAAACATGTAACCTAATTGACTACAAGTTGAATAGGCAATTATTCTTTTAATGTCATTTTGTACAAGCGCAACTGTAGCAGCAAAAAAAGCTGTTAACATACCAACCGTAGTAACAACATTTAATGCTGTTTGAGAATATTCAAATAACGGAGAACATTTTACTACTAAAAATACACCTGCGGTCACCATGGTTGCGGCATGTATTAATGCAGACACAGGAGTCGGACCTTCCATGGCATCAGGCAACCAAGTATGTAATAAAATCTGTGCAGATTTGCCCATAGCTCCAATAAAAAGCAGTAAACATATTAACGTTATTAAACTAAATTCAATTCCAAAAAAAATAACTTCCTTTTGAACTAGTTGTGGAGTTTGTTGAAAAACCTCATTGTAATTAACGGTGCCGTAAAATAAAAAAATTAAAAAAATACCAATCGCAAATCCAAAATCACCGACTCTATTAACTATAAAAGCTTTGATTGCAGCTGCGTTAGCTGCTGGTTTTTTATACCAAAAACCGATTAAAAAATAAGAACAAAGTCCAACCCCCTCCCATCCAAAATACAGCTGTAAAAAATTATCAGCAGTAATTAACGTAAACATGGCAAAAGTGAATAAAGATAAATATGCCATAAATCTAGGTTTGTGTGGATCATGACTCATATAACCAATTGAATAAAAGTGAATGATTGATGATATAAGACTCACAACAACTAGCATTACAGATGTCAAAGTATCAATACTAATTGACCAATTAACATAAAAATTGCCTGAGCCAATCCAATTAAATATTAACTTATTGCTAGTATAACCGCTTACAATTACTTGATAAAAAATGATTAAAGATAAAATTGCAGAAATTGATACAAAAGAACATGTTAAAATTTGACATGATTTAACTCCTATTTTTTTTCCGAAAAAACCAGAAACAATTGATGCTACTAATGGTAAAAATACAATTCCATATTCCATGTTAACCTTTCAAAGAACTAATTCGTTCAACATCAATTGAACCTTTATTTTTATAATATATTACAATTATAGCTAAACCTACGGCAGCTTCAGCTGCAGCTACAGTTAAAATGAACATCGCAAAAACCTGACCAACTAAATTTTGTAAATAAATAGAAAAAGATACTAAGTTTATATTGACAGCTAAAAGAATTAATTCAATTGACATTAAAATAATGATAACATTTTTCCTGTTTAAAAAAATTCCAGTTATACCAATAGTAAAAATAATAGCTGCTAAAGTTAAATAATGTCCTAATCCTATTTCACTCATCAAACGTAACACCCTTTCCACTTTCAACATCAACTAATGAAACTCCACTGGACTTTTCTCTCTGTATTTGATCAAAATATTTTTGTCTTTTTACATTTTCTCTTTTACTAAATGTAAGTGTGATAGCACCTATCATAGCTATCAAAAGAATCATTCCTGATATTTGAAAAAGATGAATGTAATCAGTATATAAAATATTTCCTAATGCGTGAGTATTAGTTAAATCCGAATTAGTACTTGTAAACGATAAGGGTAAAAAAGTTCCTTTATATTTCCACCCACCAATTACTACTAATAATTCAAGAAAAATAATTGCTCCCACAATTGAGCCTACTGACATATTGTTAATTATTCCACTTCGTTTGGGTTTTTGCGTTATTTGCTCAACGACATTCAACATCATTACAACAAAAAGAAACAAAACTGCTACGGCTCCCACATAAACAATCAACATTATCATTCCTAAAAATTCTGCACCAATCATAATAAATAAGACTGAGACGCTTATAAAAACTAAGATTAGAAAAAAAACAGAATAAACAGTATTTCTTGTAACAATAACCATAATTGCAGAAAACACTGTTATAGTTGAAAAAAAATAAAAAAATAAAGTATGTGCTAGCATTTATCTATAGACTGAGTCCGATTTAATGTTTTCTGCTAAAATGCTTTCCCACTTATCGCCATTCTCTAAAAGTTTCTCTTTGTTATAATAAAGCTCTTCTCTAGTTTCTGTTCCAAATTCAAAGTTTGGGCCTTGGACAATTGCGTCTACAGGACAAGATTCTTCACATAGACCACAATAAATGCACTTGAGCATGTCAATATCATACCTGGTTGTCTTTCTCGCTCCATCACTTCTAATTTCAGATTCTATTGTTATAGCTTGTGCGGGACAAACTGCTTCGCAAAGTTTGCATGCTATGCACCTTTCTTCCCCGTTTGGATATCTTCTTAAGGCATGCTCTCCTCTATAACGTGGGCTTATTTTTCCTTTTTCAAAAGGATAATTTATGGTTTTTTTTGAATTAAAAACTTTTTTAACTGCTATTAGCAGTCCCGTAATAAAATCTGCCATAAATATAGTTTTAATTATTCTATTAATTTTCATTACTTACTCATCCTGTAGAAGGCAGCATATCTAAAAAAAATAGAAAGCTTGCGGTTAAAACTACCCATAACAATGAAAATGGAAGAAAAATTTTCCAGCCTAATCTCATCAATTGGTCAAAACGGTACCTAGGAACTATTGCTTTTACCAAAGAAAATAAAATAAAAAGTCCTAAAATTTTAAATATCATCCAGAATGGTCCAGGAATTGCATTAAATGGAAAAATATCAATAGGACTTAACCATCCACCTAAGAAAAGAATCGATCCCAATGCACACAAAAGAAGAATATTGGCATATTCTCCAAGCCAAAACATAGCATACATCATTCCTGAATATTCAGTTTGATAACCAGCAACTAACTCTGATTCAGCTTCGGGCAAGTCAAAAGGTGGTCGATTTGTTTCGGCTAAGGCTGATATAAAAAAAATAACAAACATAGGAAAAAGTGGAAAAATGAACCATACATTTTCCTGTGCTAGTACTATTTTATTTAGATTTAAAGAGCCTACACATAACAATACATTAATAATTATTATACCAATTGATACTTCATATGAAACCATTTGAGCGGCCGACCTAATTGCTCCTAAAAAAGGATATTTTGAATTTGATGCCCACCCTCCCATAATTATTCCATAAACACTTAAAGAAGAAATCGCAAATAAATATAATATTCCTACATTAATATCAGATAAAACCATTTCATTGCTAAATGGTATCACAGCCCAAGCTATCAGAGATAATGTTAATGTAATAATTGGAGCTAAAATAAATATAGTTTTATTTGCGCTTGCAGGAATAATTATTTCTTTAAAAATATATTTAAGCGCGTCAGCTACAGTTTGTAAAAGTCCAAAAGGACCTACAACATTAGGCCCTCTTCTTTTTTGAACAAAAGCCCAAACTCTTCTATCAAGCCAAACTATTAAAGCGACCGAAACTAGAATTGGCAAAAGTAAAAAAATTATTTTATAAATTTCACTGAAAAATATATTGATGTAAATCATTAGCTAGCCTTTTCAATACCCGTAAATAAAAACTTTTTTGAAATTTGTCTACATTCACTCATCACCTTTGATGATCTAGCAATTGAATTTGAATAGTAATAATCGATTGGTTTTATTGAAATATTTTGTTCAACAAAGTTAACTTTGTTAACTTTAATATCTTCTTTTTTTATTTTTTTTTTCAATTTCATCCTTTATTAATTTTCTTAGTTGTTGAGCATTTTGATATCCAATTTTTTTCTTCATTAAGTTTGCAAGATCCTTAAAAATAAGCCAATCTTCACGGGCATCACCAGGTGGGTATGAGGCTTTATATGCATTTTGCAATTTTCCTTCTAAATTGACAAACAAGCCATTTTTTTCAGTATACGCTGCTCCAGGTAAAATTATATCTGCAATTTCTGCACCTTTATCTCCGTGACTCCCTTGATAAACCACAAATTTATCTTTTTTATCGAAACTAATATTATCCGCTCCCAACAAGTATAGAAATTTAAAATCATCATTATCTAACATATTAAAAAAATTAAAATTATCATCGCCGCTTATTAAAAATACACCTAAATCAATCGCTCCAACTCTTGATGCTTGTTGGCTAAGTACATTTAAAGCATTCCAATCTTCTCTAATAAAATTTTTCTCTACCAAAAAACTCTTTAACGTTTCAAAAACGTATTGACCTGCTTGACTGTAAAGAGCAGACTCTCCTATGATAACTAACGGTTTCTTTGATTTTTTTATTTTCCCTGAAATTTCATGAGAATCTGACACAATATTTTTAATTACTGAAGTGCTTGAACCAATATTTTTATATGGATAAGTTAAATCTCCAGGATCACCTATTGAATAAATTTTTACCCCATTTTTTACATAGGCTTTTCTAATTCGAGCGTTTAGTATAGTTGCTTCTAGTCTTGGATTTGTTCCTACTAAAAGAATAAAATCCGCTTCCTCTATACCGTTAATTGATGAATTAAAAATATAATTAATTCTTTCTTGCGGATTAAGATAAATTCTATCTCGCCTAGATTCTATATAGCTTGATCCAATACATTTTTCAAAAAAACTTTTGAAACTATAAATCATTTCTAAATCTGCTAGATCTCCCACTAAACCTCCGATTTGTTTTGGATCAAAAGTTTTTAATTTACTTATTAATAAGTTGGAAGCCTGGTTCCATGATGCTTTTATCAGTTTTCCATTTTCTCTGATATATGGGGTGTCCAACCTTTGTTTTGAAAGACCATCACACGAATATCTAGTTTTATCAGATATCCATTCTTCATTAATATCTTCGTTCACTCTAGGCAAAACTCTCTTGACTTCTCTCCCGTATGTATCAACTCTTATGTTTGATCCTACTGCATCCATAACATCTATTGTTTCGGTTTTTTTTAGATCCCAAGGTCTTGCTTCGAATGCATATGGTTTTGATGTAAGTGCTCCCACTGGACACAAATCTATAACATTTGCTGACAATTCTGACTCCATAGACTTTTCCAGATAGGTAGTAATTTCCATATCTTCTCCTCTACCAATAGCGCCCAATTCTGGTATACCAGCAACTTCAGTGGCAAATCTCACACATCTCGTGCAATGAATACATCTTGTCATTACAGTTTTAATTAATGGACCCATATATTTTTCTTTTACTTGTCTTTTATTTTCTGTGTATCTAGAATTATCCATTCCATAAAAAAGAGATTGGTCTTGTAAGTCACATTCACCGCCTTGATCACAAACAGGACAATCTAACGGATGATTAGCTAGTAAAAATTCCATTACACCCTTTCTGGCTTTTTCTACGAACGGAGTATTAGTTTTAATTTTCATTCCTTCAGTTGCGGGCATAGCGCAGGAAGCTATTGGCTTGGAAGATTTTTCTAATTCCACCAAACACATTCGGCAGTTTCCTGCTATGGAAAGTCTTTCATGGTAACAAAACCTGGGTATTTCGGCGCCAGCTAATTCGCAAGCTTGAAGTACGGTCATACCTTCTTCAAATATAATTTCTTTATTATTAACTGTAATTTTAGGCATTATCTTTCTCCAAAATATGCTGGTCAATGAGATAAGGAATATTAGATTTTTTCTTAACTAAAGGTTCCTCGTGACTTCTTTTTTCTATTTCTTTTCTGAAATGGCGGATCAGTCCTTGAACTGGCCAAGCAGAACCTTCTCCAAAAGCGCATATTGTATGTCCTTCTATTTGTTTTGTAACATCATATAAAAGATCAATCTCTTTATGAGTTCCTTCTCCATCAGCCATTCTTTCCAACATTCGCCACATCCAACCACAACCTTCTCTGCAGGGAGTACATTGGCCACAACTTTCATGTTTATAAAATTTAGCTATTCTCGCTATACATTTAATGATGTCATGATCTTTGTTAATTACAACTACTCCAGCAGTTCCCAAACCACTCTTTGCCTTGATTAATGAATCAAAATCCATTGTGATTGTTTCGCATATACTTTTAGGTAGAAGGGGCATAGAAGATCCTCCCGGTATCACAGCTTGAAGATTATTCCAGCCACCAATTACGCCTCCACCATGTTTTTCTATTAGATCTTTAAGGGGTATTCCCATCTCTTCTTCAACATTGCATGGACTATTAACATCGCCAGAAATACAAAAAATTTTCGTTCCTGTATTTTTTGGCTTGCCTAAAGATGCAAACCATTTAGCTCCTCTTTTTAAAATAGTTGGCACTACAGCTATAGTTTCAACATTATTTACTATAGTTGGACAACCATAAAGACCTACAAGAGCAGGAAATGGAGGTTTAAGTCTTGGCAAACCTTTTTTGCCTTCTAAACTTTCTAGTAGTGCTGTTTCTTCGCCGCATATGTAAGCTCCAGCACCATAATGAATATGAATATCTAAATCCCAACCTGAGTCACACGCATTTTTTCCTATAAATTTTTTATTGTATGCTTGTGTTATTGCTTCCTGCAATCTTTGTCCTTCTCTAACATATTCGCCTCTAATATAAATGTAGCAGGTATGAGCACCTATTGCATAACTTGTAATCAAACATCCTTCAATTAATTTTTGGGCTTCAAATCTTAATATATCCCTATCTTTGCAAGTTCCTGGTTCGGATTCATCTGCATTTATAACTAAGTAATGTGGTCTTGTACTCACATTTTTTGGAGCAAAAGATAATTTTAATCCTGTTGGAAAACCAGCTCCACCTCTACCTCTCAACTCAGAGTCTTTGATTTCTTTTATAATCCATTCTTTTCCTTTTGATATAAGATCTTTTGTGTGAATCCAATCACCTCGATTAATGGCAGAATCAATATCCCAGCCAAGATCATTATATAAGTTTTTAAAAATCCTATCTTCGTCCTTAAGCATTTTTTCCCTGTAGCAAAGTTTTTCTTTCTTTTTCAGGAGCTGTGCTTTTTCTATTTCTTGCAGAACCTGGGGCTGGTAATTTGCCTTTTAATAATGATTGAACTATTTCCTCAGTTTTGTTTTCATCTAAATCTTCGAAATAATCTTGATTAATTTGCATCATAGGCGCATTTGCGCATGCTCCTAAACATTCAACTTCTACCCAAGAACAAGTTTTATTTTCAGAAAGTTCATTTTGATTTTTTGAAATATGTTTTTTGCAAACATCTACAATTTTTTTAGCACCTCGAAGCATACAAGGAGTTGTTGTACAAACCTGAACAAAGTATTTTCCTACAGGAGAAAGATTAAACATTGAATAAAATGTAGTAACCTCATAAACTTGTATGTAAGGTATACCCAGTAAATTAGCTACATATTTTATCCCTGCTAATGGTATCCAATTATCATTTTGATTTTGCGCCAAATATAATAGAGCCATAACCGCACTTGCTTTTCTATCTTTTGGATATTTTTTAATTTCTTCCTCAGCTTTTTGTAAATTATCTTTTGAAAATTCAAAAGATTGAGGTTGTATTTTTGATAATTTTTTTATGCTCATCTATCAACTTCTCCAAAAACGATATCAAGTGAACCTAATACAGCAGGAATATCTGCTAACATATGGCCTTTCAATAAATAATCCATCGCTTGTAAGTGAGAAAAACCAGGAGCTCTTATTTTACATTTATAGGGCTTATTACTACCGTCAGATATTAAATACACACCAAATTCACCTTTGGGAGCTTCTACACAAGTATAAACTTCACCTTCTGGTACTCTAAACCCTTCTGAAAATAATTTAAAATGATGTATTAAAGCTTCCATAGAATTTTTTAAATCCTCCTTTTTGGGCGGTGTTATTTTACCATCTATTGTTTTTACAGGCCCTGTTGGCATCTTTTTTATGCAATCTTTAATAATTTTTACACTTTCCCTCATTTCTTCTACCCTACAAAGATAACGATCATAACAATCTCCATTTTTTCCAATTGGAATTTTAAAATTAAAATCTTTGTAGCATTCATAGGGTTGGGATTTCCTCAAGTCCCAAGGAACACCGGAGCCTCTTAGCATAACTCCAGAAAAACTATGATCCAATGCTTCCTGTTTAGTAACTATTCCTATGTTCACATTTCTTTGCTTAAAAATTCTATTGTCTGTTAAAAGAGTTTCTAGGTCGTCTATGACTTTAGGAAAAGTGTTACAAAACGTAATAATATCATCACCTAATCCTCTAGGTAAATCTTGATGAACACCTCCTGCTCTAAAATAATTTGCATGTAATCTAGAACCAGAAACCCTTTCGTAAAAAGTCATTAATGTTTCTCTCTCCTCAAAACCCCAAAGTGAAGGTGTCAATGCCCCAACATCAAGTGCTTGCGTAGTAATATTCAAAAGATGACTTAAAATTCTTCCTATTTCACAAAATAAAACTCTAATGTACTGACCTCTTATAGGAACTTCTATATTTAAAAGTTTTTCAATTGCTAAAGCAAAAGCATGTTCTTGATTCATTGGAGCAACATAATCAAGGCGATCAAAATAAGGAACTGCTTGCATATAAGTTTTATGTTCAATAAGTTTTTCGGTTCCTCTATGCAAAAGACCTATATGAGGATCAATTCTTTCTACAACTTCACCATCTAATTCAAGTATTAATCTTAATACTCCATGTGCCGCTGGATGTTGCGGTCCAAAATTCATATTCATGGTTCTTTTCTTGGTCATTATTTTTTATCTTCTTCTTTTTTTTTTATTTCCCCTTTAATATATTTAGTTCCTTCCCATGGACTTGCAGCATCAAAGTGGCGATATTCCTGGTCTAACTTTACCGGCTCCGAAATTACTCTTTTTTTGTCTTCACTATATCTAACTTCAGTATGACCAGTTAAAGGAAAATCTTTCCTAAGCGGATGTCCCTCAAAACCATAATCTGTAAGTATTCTTCTCAAATCAGGATGATCTTTAAAATGTATTCCATACATATCAAAAACTTCTCTTTCCATCCAATTTGCTGAAGGATAAATTTTTGCAATTGAAGGTACAGCCACTGATTCTTCAATTTCAGAATAAACTGCAATTCTCAGGTTATTTTCATGACTTAATAATAAATAAACAATCTTAAATCTTTTTTCATTTCCAGGATAGTCTACTGCCGTTATATCAATTAACTGTTTAAATCTGCATTTATTATTTGTTTTTAAAAATAAAATAGCAGAAGTTAAATCTTCAATATTTACATAAATAAAAAGTTCACCAAATTTAATATCAGATCTTTTTATAGTAGTTGTTAACCCAGAATTAACTGTTTTCTCCAAATCATGGACATTAATTAACATTTTTATCTTTCTAAACTTCCTTCACGTCTAATTTTTTTTTGTAATTGCAAAATTCCGTAAAGCAGAGCTTCTGCTGATGGAGGACAACCGGGAACATAAATATCAACCGGAACAATTCGATCACAACCTCTAACAACAGAATATGAATAATGATAATAACCACCACCATTTGCACAGCTGCCCATAGATATTACATACCTAGGTTCAGGCATTTGATCGTAAACTTTTCTTAACGGCGCTGCCATTTTATTAGTTAATGTTCCTGCAACTATCATCACATCAGATTGTCTTGGTGATGCTCGAGGAGCTGCTCCGAATCTTTCCAAATCATACCTTGGCATTGAGGTTTGCATCATTTCAATAGCGCAACAAGCTAAACCAAATGTCATCCAATGAAGCGAGCCTGTTCTAGCCCAATTAATTAAATTATCTGATGAGGTAGTAATAAATCCTTTTTCGCTGAAATCTTTTGCAATTTTTTTAAATTCTTCCGGTATTTGCTCTTCTTTCTGCTTTAAATTAATCATTTTAGTCCCAATCCAATGCTCCTTTTTTCCATTCATAGATAAATCCAATGGTAAGTATTAATAAAAAAATCATCATCGACCAAAATCCTAATGCACCAATATTTCCTAAAGAAATAGCCCAAGGAAATAAAAAGGCAATTTCTAAATCAAAAATTATAAATAAAATTGCAACTAGATAAAATCTTATGTCAAATTCCATTCTTGAATCACCAAAAGCTTCAAAACCACACTCATAAGCAGAAAGTTTTTCGGGATCTGGTTTGCTGGGCGAAAATATATAATTTAGGACTATAAAACCAATGCTTAAAGTTAAAGCTACAAATAAAAAAATAATAATTGATAGGTACTCGTTTAAAAAATTTAATAGCATTTTTATACCTTAATACTTATATCATTTTTACCTCTGTCATACAGGCAACATTGTCCCAATTTGTATTGTTAATAACTAATTTTTTTGCTTATATACATTCAAAAATCAGTGGTTTTGAAATGAAAATAAAATTTAACTTATATTTATTATTATTAAGGCTTTTTTTAACTTTTATTTTCTTTATTGCAATTAGCTTATTTTTTTCAAAACAAAAATTATTAATAGTATTTTTTATTTCTATTATTTTTTTCTTTTCTAAAATAAATTATCAAAAAATTATTGCAGCAAATTTAATAATCTTGGTATTTTTTCTTAAATTGGTTTTATATCCATTCCAACAAAAAATAGATGTTATTAATCCATCTAAAATTACAATTTATGAAAAGCATTTTTTATATGGTTTAAGAAATTTAAATTTTACTCTTAATATACATAATGGTGATCTATCTTCTTTAGATCAAAATTTTAAAAAGAAATATTATAAAAAAAAATCCAAAAGGATTAATATAATTACTGATGAGTTGGGTTTTAGAAACGAAACAGAACTAGATGATGCTGATTATGTGCTTATAGGAGATAGCTTTATCCGCTCTACAAATATTACTCAAAAAAAAATATTAAATTATGTTTTAAAAGATGAGTTTAATATTAATTCTTATAATGCTGGCATGGCATCAACTGATATTTCTCATTACTTTGAGACTATCAAATTTTTTAAAAAAAAAAATGAAGCTAGAAGATAAAAATATATTATGTTTATTTTTCAGGGTAATGATTTTTTAAGTTATAACGTAAATGACAATAACAATTACCATAAGTATATAAGCAGTAGTATTTTACACAAATATTTTAAATTTAAAGTTTTTTTTAACTTTTATCACACACTAAAGTATTATTCCCATATTTATAAAAATAATGAAAATGAATTTAAAAAAGTCTATGAGCATGAAGTTAGTGGCAATAATATGCTTTTTAAATTTGATTACATTTATAATGATAATTATAAAGTCGTATCACTTAATAATATTTTTAAAAAATATGAAAAATATTTACCTGACTTAATAATCTTTATTCCAACTAAACATGAGGTTTATTGTAATTTTATTAAAAATAATATTTGTAAAAACACTAGCCACTTTTCGATATTAAAAAATGATAACTACTCAGAAAATATTAAAATTTTAAATGTTAAAGATAATTTTAAAAAAAACGCAGAAAATCTTTTAAAAGAAAAAAATCAATTCTTATACGAAAATGATGATACTCATCTTAATGAAACTGGTATAAACATTTTGGCTAAATTTATATCTGACTATTTGTCTGACAATAAATTATAAATTAATCTATTTAGTGGCGGGAGTGACGGGACTCGAACCCGCGACCTCCTGCGTGACAGGCAGGCGCTCTAACCAACTGAGCTACACCCCCAAATGGTGGGAAGTAAAGGACTCGAACCTTTGACCCTCTGAATGTAAATCAGATGCTCTACCAGCTGAGCTAACTTCCCTAACCTCTTTTTCTTAAACTTAATATAGTACGTATAGAATAAAGTAAATTTAATTTTCAAGTTCTTTTATACTCATGAACTTGTCAGCCAAATCACTATTATTTTTCTTAATCTCATCAAAAAAATTCCAAGCTAATACAAGTAAACAGTTGGCCTTTCCGTTTAAACTTTGTTTAGATCTTATTGGGATTCTCACTCCTGGTAGATATTTTCCCTGTTTAAGTTTATTGTCTTCAACTATACATTCTATTTCTTTTGATACTCCAAAAAAATTTAATGCTGTTGTGGCTTTAGCAGGAGAGCCATAACCAATTATTTTTTCATTATTTTTTTTTAATTCAGATATATTTTTTCTGACATTATCACGGATTTTATAAACTTTTTTAGCAAAACTTTGGTAAGTGTTATAATTTTTAATACCAAAATTTTCTTCTTCTTTTAAAATTTCCTTAACACTTGTTTCAATTTTGCTTTTTTTACTTTTTTTAACATAAATTCTTAGAGAGCCCCCATGCGTATTTATTTTCTCCGCTCTATATATTTTTGCATCTAATTTATTAAAAAAGGTAACTAATGATGTTAAAGACCAGTAGTTATAATGTTCATGATAAATGTTATCAAAAGTTAAATCCTTCAATGTATTAAGTAAATACTGTATTTCGATAATTATCGTACCCTCTTTTTTAATTAATTTTAACATACATTCAGCCATTAATTTTAATTCATCAGAATGAGCAAATACATTGGATGCTAATACGATATCTGCATTTTTTTTTATTTTTTTCATATTTTTTTTATTTAAAAAACCATTAAAAGTTTTTATTTTTTCTTTGTTAGCTTTTTTTGCTAAATTTTTAGCCGGTTCTATTCCCAAAATATTTTTAAATTTTAAATCGTGAAAAGGTTTTAAGGCAACGCCATCATTACTTCCTACATCAATGATATAAGATTTTTTAGGTGAAAGTTTAAACTCATTAATATATTTTTTTGCAGCTTTATCAAAATGGTTTCTAAACGTTTTGGAAGTAGAAGATAAGTAAAGATAATTAGAAAACATTTTTTTTGGGTCAACTACTACTGAAAGTTGACAATTGTGGCAAATTGAACAATAGTTCATTTCAAGAGGATATAGTTCATCCTTTTCATCAACTTTTTTTAATAAATTATTAGCCAATGGTTGATACCCTAATGAAACTACCCTTTTAAGCTTATCACTACCACATGATCTGCAATCAAATTTGTAAATCTTTAATAGTTGATCTCTTTCTTCTTCTGAGACTAAAGGGTAAGGCAATGTATGTGTGATACCATAATTATCATGCTCTCTTTCTCCTCTTACTAGGTTTAAAAATATTGAATCTTTTGTAAAAACCATTGTGTGTGCAACATTTGGTTTTGTTACAACCGAGTCCCCTTCATTAACTATGTGGGTAATTTTTGGAGCATTCTTTTCAAGTAAACTTTTGTATAAACTTATAAACTGTCCTTTAACTAGTAAAACTTTTTGCTCCTGCACAGGATGATAATGATTAGCTCTCATAGAGCCTTTGATCGACTCGATATAACCAATTAAGTTTATTGGTTCTGTCAATTCATAGTTGCTTATTTTTCCTCTTTTATCAATATACTCTTTTTCACCTCGTGTTTTATATTCAAGATCTTTATCAAATTTTTTGAAAGACCAATTTTGAACCATTGTGAATATTGATTCATCTAAACTATAAAGAAATTTAAAACCGGTATTTAGTAGTTTTTTATTTGATAAAGTGTAGCCTAAATTTGGAATTTCATCATTTGTTGATTTAATTGTTACTTTTGGATTATGCTTTTTACAAATTTCCGCAACTTCTTTAACTGTTACAGTTTCTTTTACTAGATTAAATGTTTCTTTTGCAATTTTTTCATTTTCCTCCATAAACTTCATGCATCTAACTACATCTATCAAAGGCACAACGCTTTTTATTTGTCTACCACCTCCAAATAGATTTATTACTCCATTCTGGGATGTTATTTTAGAAAATAAATTTGGCATTATATTTATTCTCATTGTGTCTGTGTCAGAATAACCGTAAACAGATCCTAATCTTAGTATTATATAATTCTTTTTAGATTTTCTTATATCATCTTCATTTTGAACTTTACTAGAAGAATAAATAAGTACTGGGCAAGGTTTTTCATCTTCGGTAATATTTTTTTTAGTCTCTTTTAAACCTTCAAATATAACGTGCGTGGAAGGAAATATAATTTTACATTTTTCTGGAATTGTATCTAAAATATTATTTGTTCCTTCAATTGCTATTTGTTTAATTTTTTTATCTTGTTCGGGGTTTGATTCTTTTTTCACATAGGCCACATCAGTAACTCCTGCTAAATGATGAACGATATCCGCATCTTTTAAATGATTTTTTAAAAAATCTTTATCAAGTATTTGTCCTTGATAAAATTTAATATTCCAATCTTTAAGTTGATTGATCCTTTTCGAAACAAATCGACTGTCAATGGCCACAACGTTATGGAACCAACTTTCTCCTGAATATAGTTTGCAAAGCTCTGATCCTAAATATCCTAGAGCTCCGACTATTACGATTTTTTTAGACATTGCCGTTATTGTGCCTTATTAAAATTAGATCTTTACTTATATTATATAAATCAATATTTCAATTAAATATGAAAATCTATGACTGTTTTATGTTTTTTGACGAAGAGATGCTTTTAGATCTTCGGTTAAACATAATGGATAAATATGTAGATAAATTCGTAATTACTGAAGCTAGCTATATGCATAGTGGCAGAGCAAAGAAGTTATTTTTCGATATAAGCAAATTTTCTAAATTTAAGGACAAAATTATTTATATACCAGTTAATGAACAACCTTCTAACTTGCACAAAGTTAATGATAATGACGAAGCTGATCTAAAACTTAAAAAAAAAACTGACAATGCAAAAAAGAGAGAAATGTACCAAATAAATAAAGCTTTAGATGGTCTAATTAATGTAGATCCAAATGATATTATTATTGTTAGTGACCTGGATGAAATACCAAACCTTGAAGAAACTAACTTTCAAAATATTAATAAAAAACTAATTTTTTTTAAACAAAAGATGTTTTATTATAAATTAAATTTATTTTACAAATCACTTGCATGGTACGGTTCCAAAGCTTGTAAAAAAAAATATCTCATAACACCAGAATTTTTAAGATCAACAAAAAACAAAAAATATCCTTTATGGAGGTTTGATATTTTATTTTCTAAATTAAAATATAATAGTATTCATTTTGTTAAAAATGGTGGTTGGCATTTCAGTAACATAAAAAAACCTGATGATTTAGAAAAAAAGATGTTAAATTTTCTTCATCATGTAGATTATGAACAAAGTAATTTAAATATTGGAGATCTAAAAAAAATAATTAAAGAAAAAAGAGTTATGTATGATCATTCAATGGATAAAAAAGGAAATAAATGGTTAGCAGGAGAAAAATTGAAGACTCTTAATATAAAAGAAATGCCAGAATATATTATAAGTAATTTAGAAAAATATAAAGCTTGGTTAGACTTAGAAATAGAACAAATATGAAAATATACGATTGCTTCCAATTTTTTGATGAAGAAATGTTATTAGATCTTCGGTTAAATATTATGAGTAAATATGTGGAGAAGTTTGTAATTACTGAAGCTACATATATGCATAATGGCAAACCCAAAGAACTTATTTTTGATATAAATAAGTTTTCAAAATTTAAGGATAAAATTATTTACATTGTTGTTGATAAACAACCACCAGACCTTTTTGAAATAAATGAAAGTGATAATGATAAAGAAGACACACGAGGTCAAAAACTAATTTTAAATGGTTATAAAAGAGATAATTATCAAAGAGAAATGTCATTTCAATTTTTAAAAAAAGATAAATAATGATGATTGGGTATTAATTAATGATATAGATGAAATACCAAATTTAAAAAATTTAGACCTTGCTAAAATTAAAAATAAATTAGTCTTTTTCAGACAAAAGATTTTTTTCTATAAATTCAATTTACATGATTCATCAACATATTGGTATGGTTCTAGAGCCTGTAAAAAAAAGGATTTAATCTCTCCTCAGTGGTTACGAGATGTAAAGACTAAAAAATATCCCTTCTGGAGAATAGATATTATTTTTTCTAAAAAAAAATATAACAATATTAAATATATAAACGATGGTGGTTGGCACTTTACGAATGTAAAATCTGCTGAGGATATTCATAAAAAACTCTTAAATTATACCCACCATGATGAGTATGAAAGAAGTGGTATTAATTTAACTGATTTAAAAAAAAAAATTGAAAATAAAAAAGCAATTTATGATCATTCTGTTGATCAAAGATCCAATAAATGGAATAGCAAAACATCTTTGAAAAAAATTGAACTTGATAAAATGCCAGACTACTTAAAGGAAAATTACAAAAAATATTCTAGATGGTTAGAGAACTAGTGCGTACTTCCAGCTGTAGGTTTTTCATTATTTTTTGTTTTAGGAATATTCTCAACCTCAATCCACTCAACTGGTTTTAATTCTTTGGTAAGCGCTAATTTCAATACTTCATCTACTGTTTTTACTGTTGATATTTGAATTTTATCCAATATATCTTTTGGAATTTCTACAAGATCTTTTTTATTGTCTTCAGGTATCAACACTTTTGGAATTCCTGCTCTATGGGCCGCTAAAAGCTTTTCCTTAAGTCCTCCTATTTGCAAAACATGTCCTCTTAGAGTTACTTCTCCTGTCATAGCTATATTTCTATCCACTGGAATACCAGTTATGGAAGATATTATCGATGTCACCATTGCTATGCCTGCTGAAGGACCATCTTTTGGAGTTGCTCCCTCTGGGACGTGTACGTGAAAATCTTTTTTCTCAAAAATAGGAGGGATAATACCAAACTCTAATGATTTAGATCTTACATAAGATTTAGCTGCTTTTACAGATTCTTGCATAACATCACCTAATTTGCCGGTGATTTGCATTTTACCTTTCCCAGGCATTATTGCTGATTCAATCTTTAATATTTCACCGCCATGTTCAGTCCATGCTAAACCTGTAACAATTCCAACTTTATTATCAGATTCTTTTTCACCATAATTAAATTTTTTAACACCTAAAAATTTTGACAAATTTTTACTACTAATTACCTTATCGCCATCTTCTTTTGTTAAAATATTTTTAACTGTTTTTCTTGCTAGTTTAGATATTTCTCTTTCAAGATTACGAACACCGGACTCTTTAGTATAACTTCGTATTATGTCTTTAAGAACAGGCTGATCTAGGTTCCACTCATCGTTTTTAAGACCATTATTTTTTAATTGTTTTGGTATTAAATAATTATTTGCAATATTAATTTTTTCATCCTCGGTATAACCAGGAATTCTAATTACCTCTAATCTATCAAGTAGTGGAGGTAAAATATTTAATGTATTTGCAGTAGTTACAAACATTACATCTGATAAATCATAATCAACTTCTAAATAATGATCATTGAATGCGATATTTTGTTCAGGGTCCAAAGCTTCTAACAGAGCTGATGATGGATCTCCTCTGTAATCTGTTCCTACTTTATCTATTTCATCTAATAAAAATAAAGGATTTTTTGTTCCAGCTTTTTTCATTTGCTGAATTATTTTTCCAGGTAAAGAACCTATATAAGTTCTTCTATGACCACGGATTTCAGCTTCATCTCTTATTCCGCCCAAAGACATACGCACAAATTTTCTACCAGTAGATCTAGCAATTGATTTTCCTAAAGAAGTTTTTCCAACGCCAGGGGGCCCTACAAGACACAAGATTGCCCCTTTCATTTTGCCGACTCTTTTCTGCACGGCTAAATACTCCAGTATTCTTTCTTTGATTTTTTCTAAACCAAAATGATCTTCATCTAATATTTTCTTTGCTTCTAGGAGATCTATATTTTCTAATTTTTTATCTTTAATATGCCATGGTAATTCCACCATCCAATCAAGATAATTTCTAACAACCGTAGCTTCTGCGGACATTGCGCTCATTGATCTTAATTTTTTTAGTTCTGATAAGCATTTTTTGGTAGCTTCTTTGGGCATTTTAGCTTTAACAATAAGTTTTTGTAATTGAGCAATTTCATCTTTTCCGTCTTCGATGTCACCTAATTCTTTTTGAATAGCTTTCATTTGTTCATTTAAATAATACTCTCTTTGCGTTTTTTCCATTTGATTTTTAACTCTTCCTCTAATTCTTTTTTCTACGCTAATAACATTAATTTCTTTATTTACATGTTCTAACAATTTATCTAATCTAGTTTTTAAGTTAACAATTTCTAATAATTTTTGTTTTTCTGGGATTGAGATGTTTAATTGTCCTGAAATATGATCTGCTATTCTAGATGGGTCTTTCTGATCTTTTAAGTTTGACATTAATTCAAAAGATATCTTTTTATTTAAATTAGATAATTTTTCTAATTTTCTTATTAAAGCTATAGCAAAAGTTAATAGCTCTTCTCTTTTTTCAACAATATCTTGAACAAATTCATAAGTGCTTGTTAAATACTTGTCGTCATTTTTAAATTCTAAAACTTTTACTTTATGAACTCCTTCAACCAAAACTTTTACTGTTCCATCTGGTAGTTTCAATAATTGTAATATTTTGCTTTCACATCCATAAGAATATAGATCTTCTTCGTTAGGACTATCTATTTCTGCATTTTTTTGAGTGATTAGGATAATTTTTTTATTCGTTCTCATTACTTCATCTAAAGCCCTAATAGATCTATCTCTTCCAACAAATAATGGTACGATCATGTTTGGAAATACTACTATGTCTCTTAGCGGTAAAGTTGGGGTAAATTGTGTTTTGTCCATAAGCACATTATATGGCTATTATTTATACGATTTCAACTGATTTCTTATGCCGCAGATATCTTCTTATTTTTTACATGAACAATTCTTGGTTCACCATTGTTTTTAACAACAGCTCGATCAACAATTATTTCGTCTACGTTTTCCATTGTGGGAAGTTTGAACATAGTTTTTAACAATAATGCTTCAATAATTGATCTTAGCCCTCTTGCCCCAGTTTTTTTCCTTATAGCTTTCTTTGCTATTTCTACAATAGCTTCATCTTTAAAAACTAAACGCACTTTTTCAAATTCAAAAAGCCTTTTATACTGTTTTAACAAAGAGTTTTTCGGCTCTTTTAATATTTTTACAAGTGAACTTTCATCAAGTTCCTCTAAATTTGCTAATATTGGCATTCGTCCTACAAATTCTGGTATTAAACCATATTTAATTAAATCTTCTGGTTCTAAACTTCTCATTAATTCAGAAGATGCCTGGTCTTGAAAATGTTTTACTTTTGCTCCAAATCCTATTGATGTTTCTGTTCCTCTTTTAGCTATAACTTTGTCTAAACCTGCAAAAGCTCCTCCACAAATAAAAAGTATATTTGTTGTGTCAACTTGTAAAAATTCTTGCTGAGGATGTTTCCTCCCACCTTGCGGTGGTACGCTGGCTATTGTGCCTTCCATAATTTTTAATAACGCCTGTTGAACTCCTTCTCCAGAAACATCTCTTGTAATCGAAGGATTCTCTGATTTTCTACTTATTTTATCAACTTCATCTATGTAAACAATACCTCGTTGGGCTTTTTCTACATTATAATCTGCTGCCTGTAAAAGTTTTAGAATTATATTTTCAACATCTTCTCCTACATATCCTGCTTCGGTTAAAGTAGTGGCATCTGCCATTGTAAACGGAACATCCAAAATTCTGGCTAAAGTCTGTGCTAGTAAAGTTTTTCCACATCCTGTAGGACCAACTAAAAGAATATTTGATTTGGATAACTCAACGTCATTATTATTCTTGGTTTCGTAATTTAATCTTTTGTAATGATTATGCACAGCAACTGATAGAACTTCTTTGGCATATCTTTGCCCAATAACATAATCATCTAAGACCTTACATATTTCTTGAGGAGTAGGAACACCTTCTTGCGTTTTAACATATGAATCTTTGTTTTCTTCTTTTATGATATCCATGCATAGCTCAACACACTCGTCACAGATAAATACTGTCGGTCCAGCAATTAATTTTCTTACTTCATGTTGGCTTTTGCCGCAAAATGAACAGTAAAGTATATTTTTATTATTATCAGCCATATAATTATTTAGTACGAATCAGTTAACCCTAAAATAAACTAATGTTAAGAGTTATCAAGTACAAGTTGCACACACCAACCAAATATTGTGGTTCAAGTTCTTTTCTCCACAACTTCGTCGATTAAACCAAAATCTTTTGCTTCATTAGGAGTCATAAAATTATCCCTTTCCAAAGCTTTTTTAATTTCATCTTCACTTTTTTTAGTGTGCTTAGAATATATTTGATTTAATCTTTTTTTTAGAGCTAAAATTTCTTTAGCGTGAATTTCTATATCGGTTGCTTGCCCTTGATATCCTGCTGAAGGTTGATGTACCATTATTCTCGAATTTGGAAGAGAAAATCTTTTTCCTTTTTCACCAGCAGCTAATAAGAATGACCCCATAGAAGAAGCTTGTCCTATACATAAAGTAGAAACAGGAGGCTTTATATATTGCATTGTATCATAAATGCCTAATCCTGAAGTAACTAATCCACCTGGACTATTAATATAAAAGGATATTTCTTTTTTTGGATTTTCGGATTCCAAGAACAGTAGTTGAGCAGTTACTAATGTTGAAACACTGTCGTTTACAGGCCCTACTAAAAAAATTATTCTTTCTTTTAATAATCTAGAATAAATATCATAAGCTCTTTCACCCCTATTAGATTGCTCCACAACCATCGGGATGAGATTATTCATGTGTTCTTCAGTTCTATCTTTCATAACGAATCAACAAATTGAAGTTATACAGCTTATGATTACTTTTTTCTAATTTTTTTCTTCTTTTTTGATAATTTGGCCAATTTTTTAGGTTTTTCCAACTCTTCCTTTGCGGATTCGGACTTGGAGTATTTTTTCTTTTCAAAATCTCCTTTTAATATTTGCTCAGCTTCTTTTGAAGAAATCATTTTTTTAGTTTTTTTTGATTTTTCTTTAATTAGGTTAATAATTTTTTCTTCGTAAATAGATCCTCTTAAGCTTGCAGCAGCTGTTGGATTTTTTTGATAATATTCTAAAACTTGTTTTTGTTGACTTGGCATCGATTGGACTTGTTGTTGAATAGCATTTTTTAACTCTTGTTCATCAACTTTTAAATTATTTTTTTCTCCAAGTTCGTTTAATAAAAGTCCTAATTTAATTCTTCTTTTAGCTATTTTTTCATTTTCTTTTTTATTTTTTTCTATATCTTCTTTTTTCAAATCTTGAGATATTAATTGCAATTCCTGCTGTACCAAATTGTCAGGTAAAATTATATCATGCAGCTTTTCTATTTGATTTAATATATTTTCTTTTGAGATGGCATCTAAGCTCATTTTATACTGATTTTGAATTTGTTGATTAATTATTTTTTTTAAATCATTTAAATCTTTTGCTCCCAAATTTTTTGCAAACTGGTCGTCTATTTTGATAGGTTCAGGTTTTTTAACATTTAATATTTTACATTTAAAATTTGCTTTTTTGTTTGCAAATTCTTTTTTTGGATAATTTTCAGGTAGTATTGCTATAATTTCTTTAGTCTGATTTTTTTTTGCACCTGTAAGCCCTTTATCAAAACCTTTTATAAATAAATCTTTTCCAAGAACTACTTGGGTGTTTTTTCCATTCCCGCCTTCAAAACTTTTGTTTTCAATAGTCGCCTCATAGTCAAAAATTACTAAATCTCCATTTTTTGCTTCTTCATTATCTTTTTTATCTACAAAATTATTTTGGTTTTTGGCAATTTCGTCAATTCTTTTTTTTATTTCTTCCTCTGTAATATTAATTTCATAATCGGTAAATTTAACATTCTCAATAGGCTGGAGTTTAATGGAAGGTAATTCGTCGATTTCCAGGGTATAATTTAAATCCTTTCCTTCGCCATACGATTTAAGGTCAAGTTTTGGATGTCCGGCAACTTTTATTTTTTTTTCTTCAATTGCTTGTGTAGATGTTTCTTTTAATATTTTTTCTAAAACTTCACCATATACAGCTTTACCAAATTGTCTTTTTAGGACTTCTACTGGAACTTTCCCAGGTCTAAATCCTTTTATGTTAATTGTTTTACTTAATTCTGTTAATCTAATCCCAATTTTTTCTTCAATTGTTTTTTTATCAACAAAAACTTTTAAATTTGTTTTTAATCCTTTTTTGGAATCTACAGTTACTTTCATATTTTTGGTGGGCAATGAGGGAGTCGAACCCCCACATCTTGCGATATTAGATCCTAAGTCTAACGCGTCTGCCAGTTCCGCCAATTGCCCGCAGCGCCTAATTTATTATCAAATTAAAAGATAATGTCCAATGCAATTAAACTAATTTAATTTTACTGCCTTTTTTTACAATATAAATTCCAATTATTACAGCTATCAGTGAAATTATTACTTTTGAAGTAATTGCTTCATTTAAAATTAAAAAACCTAAAATTACTCCAAAAATTGGTATTAGGTAAGCAACTTGAGCCTGAAAAACTAAACCGTTGTGTTTTAATATATAAAAACGTAACAGCCAAGCTACTCCTGTAGAAAAAATTCCGAGATAAAGCAACGAAAGAGAAGATGCTAAACTTGGAGTAAAAAATTGGAAAAAATAGGTTCCATGATTTATCAACAAAAATTGAAATAGGAAATAAAATTAAACTACCCCAAATCAATATAGAAGCAGTAACATTTTCATTTTCTTTATTACTTATTTTTAAAGTAAGCAGACCACCTATAACGTAGAAACAAGAACCAAATAAAATTAAAAAAGCTGAAAAAATATTATTTTCATTTATTAATATATTATCTGAAAATAAAAAAATTATTCCAGAAAAACCAATTAAAACTCCCACAGACTTAATTAAATTAATTTTTTCATTTTTTGTAAAAAAATGAGCTAATGCTGCTGCAGTTAATGGAGTGCTTGCCATAAGAATAGCTGCTAAATTACTTTGAACATTTTTAACACCATAAGCAATAAGATAAAAAGGTATTACTAAATTTATAAATCCAATAGCCGCAAACCAATACCAATCTTTGGAAAATGCTTCTATTCTAATTTTTTTTACATAGCATAATAAAACAACTGGGATTGCTCCTAAAAAAATTCTCAAAAAAGCTATTGTTAGAGCTGGAAATGAATCAGTTGCAATTTTAATGTTAAAAAAGGCTGACGCCCAAATAATAGCTAAAATTGTAAGCAAAACATAATCTAAAGTTTTTGATTCTCTCATTCGGAAATTTCTTTCGGTAATCCATTTGTAATTTTAATTAACTGATCATATGTTATTTTAAATACGCAATTAGGGTGACCTGCAGCAGCAAAAATAAATTTAAACCTACTTAGAGACTCGTCAATAAAAATATCTAAACTAATTTTATGAGCAACAGGTGCAACTCCACCAATTGAAAAACCTGTGTTTTTTTTAACTTCTTCAGCGCTTGCCATTGAAACATCCTTTTTGTTTAGAATTTTTTTTAATTTATTTAAAGAACATCTTCTATCACCAGCAATTAAGCAAATCAAAAAACTATCTTCGGCTTTAAATAACAAACTTTTAACAATAGCTCCCACTTCACATTGTAATGATTTTGCTGCATCTTTTGCTGTTCTGGCAGTAGTTTCTAAAACTAAAATGTTAAGTTTGGTATCAAATTTTTTAATAAATTCTTCAACTCTTTTTACCGGTTCATTATTTAATAAATTTTCCATTTTTTAATCTCTTTAATGCAGATGGTATTCCTTTAATTATATCTTCTGCTATTAAACCTTTGCCATAATTTTTGGCAATATCTCCATGTATCCAAGCTGCAGCACATGCTGCTAAAAATGGATTCATTTTTTTCCCACCGACTAAGCTTGCAATTAACCCACTAAGAACATCTCCCGAACCAATTACGGCTAATTCAGGAGATGAATGAGTATTGATTACAATTTTTTTATCATATGAACCTATAACAGTATTTGGTCCTTTTAATAAAATATTAGATTTAATTAATTCCAAAGCTTGTAAGACCTTATCTTTACTATTTAGGTTTCTACTAATTTTAGGAAAAATCTTATTAAATTCTCCTGAATGTGGTGTGATTATCTTATTTTTATCAAGTAATTTATATAGAGATTTCAAATCATTTTTAAAACATGTTAATGCATCAGCGTCTACTACTACATATTTTACTTTTTTTAATATCAATTTTGTTATCTCTTTAATTTTATTATTTGATCCAGATCCCGGACCAATAAGCATAGATGTAATTTTTTCTTTTTTAATAAATCTTTCCAGTTCATAAATACTATTCACCTCTTTTTTTAAAACTGATGGAAACTTTAATGAATATATTTCTAGGGTATTTTTCGAACACAAAATTTTTACAGAACCTGTGCCGGTCCTTAATGCAGCTAGGGAAGAAAGTATTGTGGCTCCAGTAAATTCCTTTTGACCTCCATATACAATAACTCTTCCTCTGCTATACTTATGACCCGATACCTCTTTCCAAGGAAAATATTTTAGCCACAAATATGGAGAATTTTCAAAAAATTTGGATTTCATTTTTTTTCTTCCAAAACCTATATCTACTACTTTAATTTTACCACTAAGTTTTTTTCCAAAACCAAGAATATGACCAAGCTTTTTTCTATGAAAAGTAACTGTTAAATCTGCTTGTATAGCGCTTCCTAATATTCTTCCTGTATTTGAACAAACACCTGAAGGAATATCAACTGATACTACATTGGTATTAGCGTTATTAATTTGACTAAATATTTCTTTTAATTTTCCTTTTACTTTCCTATTTAATCCTATTCCAAATAAAGCATCTACGACTAAAGCGTTCTTTTTTAATCTCAATGAATTAATATTTTTTAAACCATGTCCATATTCTGAAAGTGCTTTTAGTGAATCCCCTTTATAATTATTCTTTTTTGTAAGCGTATATACTTCAACTTGATAACCTTTTTTATCAAGATTCTTTGCTATGACAAATCCATCTCCTCCATTATTTCCGGGCCCGCATAGAACGATTACAGGCTGTTTAATGCTAAAGTTCTTACTAATAATTTTAAAGACTTTATTGCCGGCATTTTTCATGAAAAAGTACGAGCTTTTTCTTAAAAATTGTTCTTTTTCAAAATGTTTCATTTCACTAGATGAAACAATTTCTTCAATCTTTTCTAAGTTATGTTGAGTGTGCATATCTGATATTTAATAAATTCATTTTTGTTTATTAGACTTGCTTGGTAATGATACAACCGGACGTTTAAAATAAAAACATTTAGTTACACGTGAAATTATGTATACAGAGCTAAATCAAATCATATATAGAGAATAAACTGATGAGTGCTAATAAAATTCTTAAATTAATGAAAGATAAAGAAGTTGAGTATGTAGATCTGCGTTTTACAGATCCTAGAGGAAAACTTCAACATTTAACCATGGATGGCAAGATGGTTGATGAAGAAATGTTAAATGACGGAGTTTTTTTTGATGGTTCATCAA
Organism: Pelagibacteraceae bacterium AG-414-E02; assembly: GCA_003214615.1. Lineage (GTDB taxonomy): Bacteria > Pseudomonadota > Alphaproteobacteria > Pelagibacterales > Pelagibacteraceae > AG-414-E02. The sequence goes on along the minus strand of QCLK01000006.1, from coordinate 110 downwards.
TAGCTGGATGGAAAGCTATTAATGAATCTGACATGATGCTTAAACCTGATCTTGAAAGACAAGTTATAGATCCTTTCACTTCACATAATACGCTAATTTTGTTCTGTGAC
>QCLK01000005.1 GCA_003214615.1 Pelagibacteraceae bacterium AG-414-E02 | reverse complement strand
GAGATAGTCAAAATTATTTTCTGAAATTGCTATTGTCCTGCTAGATTTTAGATTTTGGTTTAAATTGCCCATCACTAAATCAATCTCACAGTCTAGTTTTGAGAGAGAAATAGCTGTTGCTAATCCTGTCAGGCTGCCTCCAATAATACAAATTTTTTGGTTTTTCATGATTATATTTTTTATAAATTAATTTTAACAATTATTAATAAATGATACAAAGTTAATTAATCGATTTGAAAAAAAATGAACACTCAAATTCTTACAAAAGCTAACAACTTTATTAAAAAGCGACTAATTGAACTAACTGGTATTTCTCTAATACTGGTAGGTATATTTCTATTTGTATCAATTTTTACTTATTCACCGAATGATCCCAATTTTATATATACACCAGAAAATACCGAAATAATAAATATTGGTGGATTTTATGGAAGCGTGATATCTGATTTTTTTCTCCAAGCTATAGGATTAATTTTTATTTTGCTTGTTTTAAATATTACAATTTGGGGATTTAAACTCATTATAAAAAAAAAAATTAATAATATTATTCCAAAATTTTTCTATATTTTAATATATATAATTTTTGGTACCACTTTTCTAAACATTGCATATAACGAATCATTCTTATTAATTGATAATGGTAATGGTGGTTTTGTTGGTCGAATTATTAAAGAAAATATTTATAACTTTATACCTTTAATTGAGAATAAATATTCAATTTATGGTTTAATTTCTTTAACAATAGTATTTTTTATATTTAGCTCAGATTTAAAAATTAATGAAATATATAAAATTTTACTTTCTCCTCTTCTAATAATAAAAAAAACACTAAGTTTTTTTATTAAAGATAAAAAAAATAATCTTAGTTCAAAAAATATAAATACTAGTATTGAGTCTGATGAACTTTCTGAAAATATATCAAAAATAAAACAGCCAATTTTACCTTTCTCATCAACAAAAGAAAAAAAAATTAATAATGATAGTTTTAAATTACCCTCAATAAATTTTTTAGAAATAAACTCAGATCTAAAAAATAAAAAAAATGGTAATAATGTTGAATTAAATAAGAATTCTGAATTTTTAGAAAAAATACTCCTTGATTTCGGTGTTGAAGGTAAAATTAAAAGAATTAGCTCTGGTCCAGTGGTAACTCTAAATGAGTTTGAGCCCGCCTCTGGCATTAAAGTATCAAAAATAGTTAATTTAGCTGATGATATTGCTCGTAATACTAGCTCTGTCTCTGCAAGAGTCGCGACAGTTCCAGGTAAAAATACTATAGGTATAGAAATTCCAAATTCAAAAAGAGAGAATGTTTTTCTTAATGAGATTATTTCTGATGAAAAATTTAAAAAAAGAGAAATAAAACTACCAATAGCTTTGGGTAAAAGTATTTCTGGTATTCCAATTATTGGTGATTTATCAGCAATGCCACATTTATTGATTGCCGGCACCACCGGATCAGGTAAATCAGTATGTATTAATACAATAATATTATCTTTGCTTTACAAATATTCTCCTGAAAAATTAAATTTAATATTGATTGATCCAAAAATGTTAGAGCTTTCCACTTATGAAGGAATACCGCATTTACTTTGTCCTGTAATTACTGAATCAAAAAAAGCTACCGCTGCACTTGGATGGACTGTAAAAGAAATGGAGAACAGGTATAAATTAATGACTAGTGTAGGAGTAAAAAATATAGATGGTTATAATGCTAAAAATAAAAAGCATATGCCCTACATAGTTGTCGTAGTTGATGAAATGTCTGATCTTATGTTGGTTTCTGGAAAAGAAATAGAAAATTATATTCAACGATTATCTCAAATGGCAAGAGCAGCGGGAATTCATATCATAATGGCTACACAAAGACCTAGTGTAGACGTTATAACCGGAACTATTAAAGCAAATTTTCCAACTCGTATATCTTTTCAAGTAAGTTCAAAAATTGATAGCAGAACAATTTTGGGAGAACAAGGAGCAGAACAGTTGTTAGGAAAGGGCGATATGTTATACATGTCTTCTGCGAACAGAATAATAAGAATTCATGGTCCCTATGTCTCTGAAAATGAAATAGAAAAAGTAAACAGCTTTCTAAGATCCCAAGGAAAACCAGACTATATTGAGGAAATTACAATTATAAAAGATAAAGAAGCTTATGAAGATGGTGATAAAAATTCAGAAAAAGATGAATTATATTTTAAAGCATTAGAAATTATAAAACTTGAAAAGAAAGCTTCAACAAGTCTTTTGCAAAGAAAATTACAAATTGGATATAATAGAGCAGCAAGAATAATGGAAATGATGGAAAAAGAAGGTATAGTTGGTCAAGCAAATCACGTAGGTAAAAGAGAAATTTTATAGGTTAGTTTTGCCAAAAAAAATAATTTTTATCATTTACATAATTTCAATATCATTTTTTTCTTTAAAATCTGCATATGCAAATTTAAAAAAAGAACTGATTAATAATATAACAGCAACGAAAACTTTATCTTTTAATTTTAAACAAAAAATTTCGCAAACTATAGAAATTGGGAACTGCCTTATTAAATACCCTCTTTTAATGAAATGTAATTATAAAAATTTAAAACAGAAAACTGTAATTTCTAACGGAAAAAGTGTTGCAATAATAAAAAGGAAATACAAAAAAATTTATCGCTACCCGATAAAAACAACTCCCCTTTTCGTTATTTTACAAAAAGAAAAAATTTTAAATATAATAAGAAATAGTAACCCAACAAAAGTAAATTCAAAAATAATTGAATATGAGATAATTGATAAAAAAAATAATAAATTAAAAATCTTTTTTGATAAAACTAACTTTAATCTCAAAGGATGGGAAACTAAAGATGCATATTCTAATGATGTAAGTTTTATAATTAGTAATTTGGAAATAAATAAAATAATTGAGGATAAAGTTTTTAAAATACCGAGAGAAGAAGATCTCTAATTAAATTAATTATTGCTGAACTAAATAGTTGCCCAAGCATAAATAATGAAGAGTACTCCTACTAAATGTATTTAGTGCATCAATTGGACTTTCAACAATAGGTTCACCTGGTAAATTAAAGGAAGTGTTTAAAATAATAGGGACTCCTGATAATTTTTCAAAGGATTTAATAAGTTTATAAAAAATTTCGTTATCCTTCTCCGATAGTGTTTGAATACGTGCAGATTTATCTATATGCGTAATCGCTGGAAGATCCTTATTTAATACCGTACCACCAGTCATCATAACTGGGGAAACGCCTTTTATATCAAAGTATTCCTTAACATATTCTTCTAATACTACTGGCGCATATGGACGGTATCTATCTCGTTGCTTTATATAAAGATCAAGAATATTTTTCATTTTTGGATTCATTGGATTAGCTAAAATACTTCTGTTACCCAGTGCTCTTGGTCCAAATTCGCTTTTGCCTTGGAACCAGCCAACTACTTTGTTTTTAAAAATTAAAGATGCAACTAAATCATATTTCTTTTTTTCATCGATAAAATCATATTTAAATGAATATTTTTTAATGGCACTCAAAATTTCATCGTTAGAATAAGTTTTTCCATAATAGTCTGTAACTAATTCTGTCGAACGTTTATTTGTTAAAAAATTCGAAACTGATAATGCTGCACCAATAGCCGTACCATTATCTTCTGATGAACCATTAAGAAAAACATTTTTAAACAAATTACTTTTTATAATTTTTTCATTTACAACGACATTTAAAGCAACACCGCCTGAATAATAAAAAGTATCTGTAGGATATTTTTTTTTTAAAATTTTCAAAATTTTTAATATAGTGTGTTCTGTATCTTTTTGGACCATTGCAGCAATATTACTGTAGTGTTCACTTTCGGTTAAATCTGTTCCAAAAATATTTGGTGAATTAAATTTTTCATTTAATTTTTTGTAGTTTAATTTAATTAACCCATCTTTGTTGGTTGATAAAATTTTTAAACTTTTGTACTTATTAGGTTTGCCAAAAGCTGCAAGACCCATTACTTTTCCTGCTTCAGAATGTGAACCACAACAATAATTTGAAGCCCATCGCCAATAATGTCCAATGCTTTGAAGAAAACCATTGCTATTTTGATTAATTTTATCGTCACGGTTTATTGAAGGGCTGAATCTATAAATTAAATATAAATTTTTTCCATCAAACCAATAAGCTGAAATAGTTTCTTTTCCGGATTTATGAACATGGGAAATACATTTTGGATTTATTTGTTCTTTGATATTAAAGTATTTTCTGTCTTTTTCCTTTGATCCACTACCATCAATAATCAGAACTATTCCAGGTGATAATTTTGAATAATGTAAAATGTATTCAACATGTGAATAATGATGAGGTACATAGAAAGTACCTTTATAATCTTTGGGCGCTCCTCCAATATAATCAAACAAAGTTTTATTTTCTAAAAAATCGACGTCCCAAGGTGTACATATTGCGATTGATTGTAAATCAGAATGTCTAATCCCAGCATAATTTAAACAATATGAAACACATTTAACTAATAGTTCTCTATCATTTTTTAAATCTAAAGCTTGCCTTTTAATACGAGACAAACGTTCTGCTTGTATGGCACAAACTACCTTCCCATTATGGGTTAAGGCTACCGCTCCGTTATGACTTTTTGAAATACCTAATATCCACATAAAATATTAATTTTCATAATTTTCCAAAATTTTTTTTAAAAATATTTCAGATTTTTTTTTGTTTTTTACATTTTTGAGGCTTTTTTGTAATAATAACCAAAAATCTATAGAATTTTTTTTTCTTTTAGAAATTTTAATTATTATATCAAGACATTGTTGAACACATTTTTCTGCATCATCGTGTTTATTGATTTGGTAAAAGTATTGTGATTGCATTGATAAATATATTGCCTTATCATTATCTTTTAGGTTTGAAAAAATTTCTTTTTTATTAATTTTTTCAAAATATATATTTATAAGTTTATTCAAATAACTATTATGCTTAATTAGCATATAAAGAGAATTAATTCTTAACCTCGCATTTTCAAATGCATCATTATTTAACATATTAAGAATTTTTTCACACCATGCTCTTATAAAAACTTGGATAAAAGCTTGAGTATTAAACGGACTATTAATGCATAATTCTTTTAATTTTTGTAAAGACTCTTCATAATTATTTTTTGAGATACAAACACCCAGTTGATCAAGAAATGATTTTTGATTAAAAAAAAAAATTTTTTTCATATAAATTTTTCAATTCTCTATTTTGGTGATAGATCAAAAGCTATTACATGCCTTTCTTCTCGTGTATCAAAAGGGATTGTTTCATGGAATAATGAAGAAGGAAACAATACTATGTCAAAAATTTTTGGTATATGTGTTATAACTGGTAAATTTTTATCGGTAGGATAATCATATCCTGAAAGAGTAAATCTAATACCACCTTCATCTTTTTTTAATTTTGTTGGAATCTTTAAATAAAAACAACCACTTAACCACCCAGCTGGATGTATATGAGATTTTTGGAAACCTTTTTTCATAAGCTTTACGTGCCATCCTTCTAGATCACTTCTCTTCGGCCATTTTGTTATGAAATAGTCATTACCAGACTTAAATTTATCCTTGTATATATTAATTTGTGTTTCTATTATTTTTTTTAATTGCAAAATTATTTCGTCTTTTTTATTAAATAAATTACCAGATGTATGAAAACCTCCAGTGGTACTCTTAGAGGTAGGTTGCCAAATTAACTCAACATTATTTAATACTTTGGCTATATTTTCAGAAAATTTATCTGGTGAATTTATTTCTTTTTCTAAATTTTTTATAAATACATAATCAAATGGATTTTTACAAAAAGGATAATCGTTTTGTATGTTTTCCTTTTTTGATACATAAGCTGCCATAGTTGCTACTCTTAAATTTAAAGAGTCTTTTGAAGATAGTGTTCTTAAAATTTCAGAATAATTTTCCAGACCACTTGAAAAATATGTAGTTTCTAAAAGCTCTGCTCTAGATCTAGTCGTATTTGCAATTTTAAAAAATTTTATTGCTTCTTTATAATTTTTTATTTTTTTATAAATTTTGCCAAGATTGTAATGAGCCATATAAAATTTACTATTAATTTCTATAGCTTTTTTAAAACACTCAATAGCTTTTTCGTTTTCATTCATTTCTTGATAAACAATTCCTAAATTGTTATGTGCTACAAACATATTCGGTTGAATTTTTATTACATTTAAAAAACAATTGACTGCTTCACTTTTTTTTCCAAACTCTTGCAATATGTTGCCAAGATTATTATGTGAAGCAATTAGATTTGGCTGAAGTTCAATTGACCTTTTGTAATATATAATAGCTTTTTCATTTTGGCCCAATTCTTTTAAAGTTCGCCCAAGATTATGATAAGCAGCAGCATTTGTAGGTTGAATTTTAATTGCCATTTCGCATATTTTTTTTGCCTCAATAAAATTTCTATTATTTAATAATATTAATGATAAATATAAAAGAGATTCAAAATGATTTGGTTTATTTTTTAAAATTTGATTGTATAGCTGTTCTGCGATTTTAAAATTTTTTTTTTTATAATTTTCTAAAGCTTGATTAAAAGTTTCCTGTAATTCAAAAGATTTTTCACTCATTGGTCCGTCCTAATTCTTAATAAATATAACTACGAAACCATTTTTCCAACTTTTTCACCACCAAAAATATGAAAGTGTAAATGAGGAACTTCTTGGCCTCCATTTTCACCAACATTAACTAAAGATCGATACCCACCGCCTTTGACCACATCTGAAACTCCAATTTTCTTTGCTACTGTTCCTATGCCTCTAATCAGTCCAGAAATTTCTTTTTCCGATGCCTTTGATGAAAAATCATCCAAATTAACGTACTCCCCTTTGGGAATTACTAAAGCATGCACTTTTTTTTGGGGGTTAATATCATGAAAGGCAAGAACAAATTCATCTTCGTAAATTTTTTTGCAAGGGATTTCTCCTCTCAAAATTTTAGCAAAAATATTATTTTTATCATAACTCATTTTTTCCCTTTCTATTAATTTATCATTTTACTATTTCTGTCTTTTCTTTAACTCACTCATTACATCTTCAATTTTAATACCATTAGTTTCTAAAAGCACCATCAAATGATATAAAACATCTGCTGCTTCATGAACTTTGTTTGTATTTTTTTCGATAGCATCAATAAGTTCTGCTATTTCTTCTTTGACTTTTTCAACACTTAACTTTTTGTCATTTAATAATTTATACGTATAAGATTCCTTAATTGAGGATCCTTTCCGTTGACGAATAATAGCAATTAATTCTTCTAAAGTTTTAAACATTTCTCAGATTCTTACAGGAATTCCTTTTGAGTCCAAATATTTTTTTGCATCTTGAATTGAATGTTCTCCATAATGAAAGATTGATGCTGCCAATACAGCGCTGGCTTTACCTATTTTTAAACCTTGATATAAATGCTCCAAATTTCCAACTCCCCCAGAAGCAACTACCGGAATATTAACCGAGCTACATACTCTTTTGGTAAGATCTAAATCATATCCTTTTTTAGTTCCATCCCTATCCATAGAAGTCAGCAAAATTTCCCCGGCACCCATTGTTTCCATTTTTGATATGAATTTTATTACGTCCTTTCCTGTAGGCTTTCTACCACCATGAGTAAAAACTTCCCATTTATTTTCACCCACTTTTTTTGCATCAATGGCAACAACAATACATTGTGATCCAAATTTTTCTGCACTATCTTTAATTAAATTTTTATTAACAACTGCTGCAGTGTTTATGGATACTTTATCTGCTCCATTATTTAATAATTTATTAATATCTTCCAAGCTTCTTACTCCACCACCGACTGTTAAAGGAATAGAAATATTTTGAGCGGTTTTTTTAACTGTTTCTAATAAAATATTTCTTTTTTCGTTTGATGCAGTAATGTCTAAAAAACAAATTTCATCTGCTCCATTTTTATCATAAATAATCGCTTGTTCAACTGGATCTCCAGCATCAGTTAAATTTACAAAATTAATTCCTTTAACTACTCTTCCATCTTTAACATCAAGACATGGGATAATTCTTTTTTTTAACATCAGGTAATCTCACTTAAATCTTTAAGATTAATACTTTTATCATAAATTGCTTTGCCTACAATTACTCCTTCGATATTAGAAGATTTGATTTTCTTTATATTTAAAATATCAGAAATTGACGAAATGCCTCCTGATATTATTATTGGTATTTTTGTTTTTTTAGAAAGATTTATTGTGTCCACAATATTAGGGCCTTCTTTAGTTCCATCTTTATCTATGTCTGTATAAATAATTCTAGAAATTCCAAAATCTTCAATTTTACTAATAAAATCTTGAGCTAGAATATCGGTTTGTTTTTTCCATCCTGATAATGCAATAAAACCTTTACGCACGTCCATAGCAAGCGCAATCTTATCTTGATATTCTAAGCAAGCTTTTTTTAAAAATTCAATATCTTCAACTGCAGCTGTTCCAACGATAACTTTATCTACACCTACATCAACCCACTCTTTTATATCATTCAAAGATCTTATTCCTCCACCTACTTGAATTTTTAAATTATTTTCTTTGATTATCTTTTTAATAATATCCTTATTAATTAATTGTCCTTTTAAAGCACCATCTAAATCGATTATATGAATACTTTTGAAACCTAAGTTTGAAAATTCTGCGGCTTGGTCGAATGGAGATTTTTTATAATTTGTTTCTTTATCAAAATCACCTTTTAACAATCTTACGCACTTGCCACCTTTTATGTCTATGGCAGGTAATATTATCATTATAATATTTACAAAGTACCTTTCGTAGAAGGAATTTTATTTTTTATTCTTTTATCAATTTCTAATGCTTGTCTCAAAGATCTCGCAAGTCCTTTGTAGCAAGATTCGATTATATGATGACTATTATCACCGTACATATTTTCAATGTGTAAAGTGATTCCTGCAGATTGTGAAAAAGCCTGAAACCATTCTTTAAAAAGTTCAGTATCCATTTCTCCTAGTTTTTCAACTTTTAAATTAACCTTCCATATTAAATAAGGTCTATTTGACACATCTATAGAAACTCGAGTCAGAGTTTCATCCATCGGTATTAAAGCATGGGCAAATCTCTTGATCCCTCTTGATGAACCTAAAGCTTTTTTTAAACACTCGCCAATTGCTATCCCCGTATCTTCGGTTGTGTGGTGCAAATCAATATGCGTATCTCCTTTAGCTACTACTTTTAAATCAATTAAAGAATGCTTTGAAAATTGTTCAAGCATATGATTTAGGAAGCCTATTTTTGTGTCTATTTTATAAGATCCTTTGCCATCAATATTTACTTCTACAGCAATGTTTGTTTCTTTTGTTTTTCTATTTATTTTAGTTTTTCTAGCCATATCGCGTTTACTTATTATTTTAATAGAGGGTATATATATAATACAACAATATATCAAATAAATGAATTTTAAGGGTTGAAGATATCAAACAAATCTCCACATAGAGTAAAGTTATGAGCAATAATACAAATTGGCATGGTACTACAATCGTTTTGATCAGAAAAGGCAATGAAGTAGTTGTGGCCGGAGATGGTCAAGTTAGTTTGGGCAATACGGTTATAAAAAGCACTGCTAAAAAAGTAAGAAAAATTGATAAAAGAAATGTGATAGCAGGTTTCGCTGGTTCTACCGCAGATGCTTTAACTTTATTTGAAAGATTGGAAGCTAAATTGGAAAAGCATGCTGGTAATCTTACTAGGGCAGCTGTTGAATTGGCTAAAGATTGGCGTACCGATAAATATTTAAGAAGATTAGAAGCTTTAATGGCAATAGCAGACAAAGAAAAAAGTTTTATAATTTCAGGTACTGGAGATGTACTTGAACCCGAAGAAGGAATTATAGGTATCGGTTCTGGAGGAAATTATGCATTAGCAGCTGCTAAAGTATTAATGGATACTAAACTCTCTGCAGAAGAAATTGCTAAAAAATCAATACAAGTTGCTTCAGAAATATGTGTATTTACAAATAGCAATATAACTTTGGAAAAAATTTAATCTTATGAAAAGTAAGTCAAATATTACATCTCTAAACAAAAAAAAAATAATTAGAGAAACAGAAGATGAGTCTATAGTTTCGTCCTTATCTCCAAGAGAAATAGTTTCTGAATTAGATCGCTATGTAATTGGACAAAATGCAGCTAAAAGAGCAGTTGCAATAGCTCTGAGAAATAGATGGAGAAGACAAGCATTAAAAGGTGAGATGAAAGATGAAGTTCTACCCAAAAATATTCTAATGATTGGTCCTACAGGTGTAGGTAAAACAGAAATATCTCGTAGACTTTCCAAATTAGCTGAAGCTCCTTTCGTTAAAGTAGAGGCCACAAGATTTACTGAAGTTGGTTATGTTGGAAGAGATGTCGAACAAATAATAAGAGATTTGCTAGAAATAGCAATTGCAATTGAAAAAGAAAGAATGAGGAAAGAAGTTTATACCAAAGCAAAGCAAGCAGCCGAGGAAAGAGTTCTTAACGCTCTTGTAGGAAATAAAGCAAGTGTTGCAACAAGAGAAAGTTACAGAAAAAGGCTAAGAACTGGGGATTTAGATAATAACGAAATAGATATTGAAGTTAACGAAACTCCAAGTATGCCAAGTTTTGAAATCCCTGGAATGCCTGGCGCAAATGTTGGTATGGTTAATTTATCTGAAATGTTAGGGAAAGCTACCCAAAAAGGAAAAAAGAAAAAAATGACTGTAAAAGAATCACACGAAATTTTAGTTGCTGAAGAATCTGATAAAATGATTGAACAGGATAAAATTATAAAAACGGCAAAAATTTCGACAGAAAATAATGGTATTGTTTTTTTAGATGAAATAGACAAAGTGTCAGCGAGAGGGGATCGTATAGGCGGGGACGTTTCTAGAGAAGGTGTACAAAGAGATTTATTGCCATTAATAGAAGGAACAACAGTGAATACAAAACACGGACCTGTAAAAACTGATCATATTTTGTTTATTGCATCAGGAGCATTCCAATTGGCGAAACCATCTGATTTATTACCAGAGCTGCAAGGTAGATTACCAATCAGAGTAGAATTAAATGCTCTAACTAGTGATGATTTTAAAAAGATATTAGAGGAACCTGATAATAGTTTAATTAAGCAATACAAAGCACTTTTGGAAACGGAAAAGGTAGATCTTGAATTTACTAAAGACGGTATCGAAACAATTGCCAAACTAGCTACTGAAATTAATGCAAGTATAGAAAATATAGGTGCTAGAAGATTACATACAATTATTGAAAAAGTTTTGGATGAAATAAGTTTTACAGCCACAGACAGAGGTGGTGAAAAAATTATAATTGATAAAAATTATGTGACAAAAAATCTTGGTGAGCTTGCTAAAGATACTGATTTATCAAAATTTATCTTATAATTTTTTCAATCTCTTTAAAGATATATAAATTGCTCCTTCTCCACCATGCTGAACATCAGCTTTTGTTATATTTTTTATAATGTTAGATAAGTCAGCATCATTTGATATATATTCAGGTATTGAATTTTTTAATATTCCCATTTGCCTAGAAACATAAGGATTATCAGAAGTTTTTGACCTCGATCCTTTGCCAGTGATAATTATTAATTTTTTATATCCAGAGTTGTAAGATTTTATTATAAATTTTTTTGCTTCCGTATTTGCATCATTTAAAGAAAAACCATGCAAGTCTAATTTCTTAATCTTATTTTTTTTGTTATTTATATTTTTATAATTAACTTCTTTATCATAAAGGTTATTAGGATCATTGGTAAATGCATCCCAATCCTTTTTGTCTTGGATTGTTACGAAATTTTTTTTTTTCACTATTTATTTGATGTTTCAACCAGGTACCAAGTGGGATCTGAACTCCACATATTCTTTGAAAATTTCCAATTATCACTTACTGTCTTTATGGTATCAGGATTTCCTTCGATTATTTTATTATTTTTATCTCTCACACAAGTAATTATTTCACTTACAAAATTTACTGAAACTTTATAAATATTTTCTATTTTTTTAAATTCTAATATTTTCGAAGATTTAATTCCTATAAAAGTTGTTTCATAGTTAAGTTCTTTTTCTTTTCTCTCATCTATAACTGCAGAAAAATCAGTAAATAATTTTTTTCCCAACAAACCTTTTAAAGACTTTTTATCTCCCGCAGCAAAATAAGTAATTATTTGTTCATAAGCGAGGTTTGCTCCTTTTAAAAACTGTTTTTTAGCTGCTTCATCAACATTGCCTTGTTTTATGGCTTCATTATTTTCTATATCTTTAAGAACCTCCATTCCCCTAGGGAAGTATCTGCTTGTTGGGGTTCCTTGATGTCCTGTTCTTCTACCCAAAATATTTCTAAGTCTTAAAATTATAAAGCCAGCAAACATGGCTAATAAAATTATATCTATAAATCCAAATTGATCACTCATATATGTTTTTTGATTATAATACCTATATGATATAGTATGCAAATACAAATAATCTGACAAATGAACGCAATTATTCTTTTCATAATTGGTATTCCTTTAGTTGAAATTTATTTAATGATTAAGATAGGAAGTGTCATTGGAGCTTTCAATACCATTTTCCTTATTTTTTTTACTGCTGTTACAGGAATCTATTTTGCAAAACTTGCAGGTTTGAGTGCTTTAAAATCTGGTTTTAGCCAAATATTAAAAAATGAAATTCCAATATATGAAATAATATCTGGAGCTGCTATAGCTTTTGCTGCTTTGTTGCTAATTATTCCAGGATTTCTAACAGACTTTATCGGTTTTTTATTAATATTTCCTCCAACAAGAAAAATTTTTATTAAGACTTTTTCCTCAGGTGTAAGGAGAGAGAGAAACAAAGAAAATATTATAGAAGGAGATTTTGAAGAAACTAAAAATAATCATGATAGTTTGAATGATAAATAAATGAGTTATAAAATTTTATCAAAATTTGTTAAAGATATTTCCTTTGAAATACCAAATGTAGAAGCCTATGCTTTACTAGAAAAAGAAATATCAAAATATAATTTAAATTTTGATATAAAAAGCAGACCATTTAAAAATAATATAATTGAAATTAATACTATCCTGAGACTCTTGCCAACCAAAGGTGTGAAGCATAAAATGTTAGCTGAAATTAATTATTCTACTTTAATTTCTTTAGAGGCCAAAGTAGAAAAGAAAGATTTAGAAAAAATTGTACTAATAAGTATTCCTACGGAAGTTTATCCCACTATTTATGAAATTTTTGTTTATTTATTTTCTCAAGCAGGAATGAAAAATGTCTCTATTACAAAAGAAGTAAACTTTGAAAAAATGTATAACGAAAAAAATAAAAATTAATTAAAAAAATTTTTCTGTAGTTTTGTTTTCAAATAATTATTATGAATTTTTAACTCTTCATTGCTAGGTTTAACTATTATTCTTGACGCTTTTCTTGATGTGTTATCATCCTTAAATTTTGAATCTACAAGTTCGGCACTTTTTAAATTTAATTTAGGTTCTTTTTGTCCAAGTAAATTAATATAAATTTCCTTTAATAGCTCACAATCAATCAGTGCAGTATGTTTTGTTCTTTTAGAATTATCTATATTAAATCTTTTACATAGCGCATCTAGAGAATTTTGTGCACCAGGATACTTTTGCCGAGCCATTTCAAGCGTATCAATTACATTTTTCTTATTAATTTCTTTTTTATTAACAAGTTTTAATTCATAGTTTAAAAAAGATAAATCAAAGTCTGCGTTATGTATTATAATTTTCTTATCTTTAATAAAATCAATAAAATCATCAGCAATTTCAGAAAAAGGCTTCTTGTCCAATAAAAATTCATCGGTATACCCGTGTATTTTTTTTGCATCTTCTGAAATTTTTCTTTGTGGATTTAAATATGAATGAAAAACATTTTTAGTTGCTATTTGATCTTTTAATTCAATGCATCCAATTTCGATTATTCTATGATTTTCTCTTGTTGATAAACCTGTAGTTTCCGTATCAAGTATAACTTCAAGCATTAAATAAAATTTCCTTTAAAACTCTTTTAACATTTTTTTTAACTGAATTATTCCTAAAATTATTTTTTATTATAAAATGTGCTTTCTTTTTTTTAAGTTCTACAGGAAGTTGAAGTTTTTTTAATTTTTTTACAATTTTTAGGTTAATATTATCTCTTTTTAATAATCTTTTTCTAATGTCTTTTTTTTTAGCTTGAACATAAACTAAAATATCTTTTTTTTTATTTATTTTGTTTTCTAATAATAGTGGAATATCTAAAATAACAATTTTTTTATTTCTATTTTTTTTAATAAAATTGTACATATTAAATCTAACCTCTGGGTGAATTACTTTAACAATTTTTTTAAGATTTTGTTTTTTATCAATAATAGCTTTCAATAATTCTTTTTTTTTAACTGGGAAGGTGGTTATGTAATTTGGAAGTTTTTTCTTAAGTTTTTTATAACATTTTCTATTTTTTTTATATAGTTTAGCAACCTCTAAATCGGCATTAAAAACTGGCCAACCAAATAATTTTGCAACATGACTTTTTCCAGAACCAATATCTCCTAGGATAGCTATTCTAATCATGAATTTAATAATTTATCAGTCACTTTGGGTAAAATGTTATGCCAAATCTTGAATGCTAATTGCGCCTGATAAATAAACATCATCTTCCCATTATTAATTTTATTCCCTAACTTTTCACCTTTTAAAAGAAAGTTAGTTTTGCTTGGATTATAAATTACATCATAAAATAATTTATCATTTCCTATTTTTCCAAAATCTAATTTTATTTGATCATCGCTTTTTAAGCCTAGACTTGTTGCATTAATAATTATGTCAAAATTAGTAATTTCACCCCAATCTATAATTTCAATATAAGAATAATTTTTTTTTAATTGTTCTGCCTTTTCTTTTGTTCTGTTACTTAAATAAATTTTTGATACTTCTAACTTTCTTAAAGCTAAAATAATTGATGAAACAACTCCGCCCGCTCCTAGTATAAAAACCTTTTTATTTTTTACATCATAATTTATATGTTTTAAGCTTTGTTTAAAACCACCAACATCTGTGTTATCACCAAAAACTTTACCATCTTTTTTAAAAATTGTGTTAACTGATCTTGCTTCACTAGCGAGAGGGGTTAATTCATCCAAAAAAGGAATCACAGATTTCTTAAGTGGAATAGTTACATTAATTCCATTTATTTTATCTTTTTTTATCTCTTCGACTATTTCTGCAAGACCACTTTCGTTAAGCTGTTTTTTATCATAAACAGCATTTATGTTATTTTCTTTAATCCAATAATTATGTAGTTTAGGAGATAAAGAATGATCGATTGGATTTCCTATAACAAAGTATTTTTTCATTTTAAATTTTTTAAATATTCCTTAATTTGTATTACTGGTAATCCCATAATAGCATTTTCATCTCCTTCTATTTCAGAAAACAAGGATCTTCCATCCGCTTCTATTTGGTAAACTCCATAAGCATATAATTCCTTATCCTTTATCTTTGCTAAATATGATTTAATTTCGTCTGAATTAAGTTTTTTCATTTTTAGATTAGAAGAATCAGTAAAATTCCAAATCATTGCACCATTTTTAGATATACATACAGAACTGATTAGTTGGTGTTTCTGATTGCTAAGTTTTTGTAATATTTTAAAAGCTTCTTCTCGACTTTTTGGTTTTGATATCAGCTCTCCATTTAAATCTATTACACTATCCGCGCCTAAGACAAATTTATCAGGTTGTTTTTTGCTAATTTTATTTGCTTTTAACTCTGCAAGATTTTTTGAAATTAATTTAGGTGTTGCATTTTCTTTTAATAAAGATTCTTTTACCATATCTTCATCAACATTTGCTGGTATTACTTCACATATTATACCACAACCTTCCAAAATTTTTTTTCTAACACCACTTTTTGATGCAAGAATAACTTTACTAATCATCTAGAATTTAAAATATCCAATGTTTTTATTATTGACGCTGCTGTTTCTTCAACTGATTTTCTTGTTACATCTATAATGGGCCAGTTGTTTTTTTTAAATATTTTTTTAGAATTTTCTACCTCATTAAAAATTTCAACCTCATCTGTATAATTTACGGATCTATCTTCATTCATAGATTGAATTCTATTTCTTCTTACATCTATTAATCTATTTACATCGCAAACGAGACCAACAACAAAAGTTTTTTTAGAACTTTCTATAAGTTCTTTAGGTAAATTTTTATTTAAAATAATTGGTATGTTCGAAACTTTATAACCTCTATTTGCTAAATAAATTGAAGTGGGAGTTTTGCTAGTTCTGCTTATTCCTACTAAAATAACATCTGATTTATCAAGATCCGATACTATTTTTCCATCATCATGGGACATGGTAAATTGTACTGCTTCTATTCTATCATAATATTCTTTATCTAAAGCATGCTGCCCACTAGGTTTTCTACTTGCTTCTTGTTTGATTAATTTAGAAAAATCAGAAATTAGATTTCCCAAAACTTCAAAACAAGGAATATTATTTTTTTTTGCTTCAACATCTATATATTTGGCTAGATCATTATCCACGATTGTATATAAAATTATTACATTATTTTCTGATTTAGAATTGAATATAATTTTGTCTATTTGATTTTTAGTTCGTGTAAAAGAGTAGTGGATAGTCTTACACTCAAAATTAGAAAATTGAGCTTTTAAGGCTAAAAAAATCCTATCTAGTGTTTCTCCAGTTGAATCAGATACTTGATAAACTTGGTAAATCTTGTTCATTATCCTGTTAGTAAACTATTGATTAAAAAATTATTCATATTTTTTTTAAAATTAAATGAAGTTGTTAAGAAAAATCAACAATAAATCAAGTAAGTTATATACGTTAATAAAATATAAACAATTTATTATAAAAAAAGACAAAATATAACATATGTAATTAAATCAATAATTTATAATATATATTAATAACAGATTTTATGGATAAACTGTACACAACTAATTAATACCGCTATTAACATAGCTAAATAATACTAATAACTTATTTATATAATATATTAATGAAGAACAGATTAACTGAGTGCATTAACGAAAAAAAAACATCTTACACACCTATATGGTTTATGAGACAAGCTGGAAGGTATTTACCAGAATTTAGAGAAATTAGAAAAAAAAATACAGATTTTATAAAATTATGTTTAAATCCTGATCTAGTTTGTGAAATTACACTACAACCACTAAAAAGATATGATCTTGATGCAGCTATAATTTTTTCTGATATTTTAATGATACCATATGGATTAGGTCAAAAGGTTGAGTTCAAAAAGGCAATAGGTCCAATTTTAGGAGATATAAATTTAGATAAAATAATTAATACAGACCGTGTAGATTTTGTTCAGAAATTACAATCTGTTTATTTAGGGATAGAAAAAGTAAAAAATAAATTAAAGGAAAAAAATCTTATCGGTTTTGTTGGGGCGCCTTGGACTTTATTATTATATATGCTTAATAAAGAATCTCCAAAAAAGAGTTTTGATTTTAATAAAATTAACCAAGATAAATTTTTAAATAATAGATTGTTGAAAAAATTAGAAGAATTTATATGCCTACATATTGATAAACAAATCGAAGCTGGTGCAAATATAATACAAATTTTTGATTCCTGGGCTGGATTATTACCTAAAGAAGAACTTCCAAATTACTGTTATATTCCGATATTAAAAATAGTTGAACACGTTAAATCAAAAAAAATACCAGTAATTTGTTTTCCCAAGGGAATAGGAGAAAGTTATGTTGATTTTTGTGCAACAGTTAAGCCAGACTGTATAAGCATCGATTACGATGTAGATCCAAAATGGATAAAAGAAAATTTAAAAGGTTTACCAATTCAAGGCGGATTAGATCCTAAAATATTACTCACTGATAAAGAAAATATAAAAAAAAATACCGAAAAATATCTTAATATATTTAAAGATTATCCATATATATTTAATTTAGGTCATGGTGTTTTGCCTGAAATTAAACCAGAAACAATAGAATATATAATTGAGCTCGTCAGAAATAAAAAATAAAAATGAAAAAAGCGGTTATTCTGTTTAATTTAGGAGGTCCAGATAAATTAGAAAGCGTGGAACCTTTTCTTTTTAATTTATTTAATGATCCCGCAATTATTAGTATTCCCTCAATATTTAGATATCCTTTAGCAAAAATTATTTCAAAAAGAAGAGCGCCAATTGCTAAAAATATTTATAAAGAAATTGGAAACAAATCCCCAATTCTTAAATTAACTCAAGATCAAGCAAAAAGTTTAGAAAAAAATTTGTCTAGAGAAGGTGAATATAAGTGTTTCGTTGTAATGAGATGTTGGCATCCACGAGCCTCAGATGTAATTAAAAAAGTTAAAGAGTATAACCCTGGTGAGGTAATACTTTTACCTCTTTATCCTCAATATTCGGCATCAACTTCTGGCTCTTCTATAAACGAATGGAATGATTTATGTAAAAAAGAAAACTACAATATTAAAACTAAAACAATTTGTTGTTACCCAACGGAAAATAATTTTGTAGAATCTCACGTTGCCCTTATTAAAAAAACAATAAAAAATTTAAACAATAAAAATTTTAAACTACTTTTCTCTGCCCATGGTTTACCTGAGATTAAAATAAAAAAAGGTGATCCTTATCAGTGGCAAGTAGAACAAACTGTAGAAGGTATAATGTTAAAATTAAAGGATGAAAATTTAGATTACATGATAAGTTATCAAAGTCGCGTGGGTCCACTAAAATGGATTGGACCATCTACTGATGAGGTAATTATTAAGTACTCTAAAGAGAAAAAAGGTATTATTGTAGTACCTGTGGCTTTTGTTTCAGAACACTCAGAGACATTAGTAGAATTAGATATTGAATATAAAAAATTAGCGGAAAAAAATGGTTGCAGTTTTTATAAAAGAGTACCAGCATTAGGTGTTGAAGAGTATTTTATTAAAGGATTAACAAAATTAGTTTTAACAAAAGAAACAAAAGGTAATTTTGTTTCGTCACTAATGTGTCCTAATAAATATTTAAAATGTCCATGCTTGGAATTATAAATGAATACATATCTACTTTTTAAGTCAATTCATCTTATAGCAGTCATTTCCTGGATGGCTGGACTTTTATATTTGCCAAGAATATTTGTTTATCATAGTGAAGCAATTATCAATAATAAGCCCGAAGCATTAAATTCAACTTTTAAAATTATGGAAAGAAGACTTTTTGTTTATATTATGAACCCTGCAATGATAGTCTCATGGATATTTGGAATTTTATTAATACATACTATTGGTCTGGATAATTTAAGTTTTTTTTGGCTCCAGCTAAAGATAGTTTTTGTCGTTATTTTGAGTATTTATCATTTTTTTTTATTCCAATGTTTGAGTAAATTTGCTGAAAATAATAACTCATATTCACCAAGGTTTTATAGGGTAATCAACGAAATACCAACAATTCTACTCATAGCTATAATTATTATAGCAGTTTTTAAACCATTATGAGACTTGAAATAAATTAAAAACATACTATATTTAGTACACGTCTCTAAACCAAACAATCAAACATGAATCTACAAGAACTAAAAAAGAAAACACCTGCAGAGCTTATTTCACAAGCTGAAAAACTAGAAATAGAAAACCCAAGCACATTACGTAAGCAAGAAATTTTGTTCGCGATACTTAAAAAACTTGCACAAAAAAATGAACAAATCACCGGTGGCGGTGTTCTGGAAGTTTTGCAAGATGGTTTTGGTTTTCTAAGAGCTATTGAATCCAATTATTTGCCTGGTCCTGATGATATTTATATTAGCCCAAGTCAGATAAGAAAATTTGGTTTAAGAACAGGGGATTCTGTTGAAGGGGAAATTAGAGCTCCAAAAGATCAAGAAAGATATTTTGCATTACTCAAGGTAGATAAAATAAATTTTGATAATCCTGATAAAGCAAGAAATAAAATTGCTTTTGATAACTTAACTCCTTTATATCCTGACAAGCAATTGAAAATGGAAATAGAGTTAACCAAAGTTGAAAAAAAACCAGATTTAACAGCACGATTAATTGATCTTGTTAGTCCTATTGGTAAGGGGCAAAGATCATTAATTATTTCTCCACCAAAAGCAGGAAAAACTATAATCCTACAAAATATTGCACACTCGATCGCACAAAATCATCCAGAATGCTATCTGATGGTTTTGCTTATAGATGAAAGACCTGAAGAAGTTACAGATATGCAAAGATCAGTAAAAGGAGAAGTTATAAGTTCAACATTTGATGAACCTGCGGCAAGGCACGTAGCCGTTGCCGAAATGGTTATAGAAAAAGCAAAAAGATTAACCGAACATAAAAAAGATGTAATTATCTTATTGGATTCAATAACGAGACTCGGCAGGGCTTATAACGCAGTAGTACCTAGCTCAGGAAAAGTACTAACAGGCGGAGTTGATGCAAACGCATTGCAAAGGCCAAAAAGATTTTTTGGAGCAGCAAGAAATATTGAGCAAGGAGGTTCCTTAACAATAATTTCAACGGCTTTAATTGATACAGGAAGTAGGATGGATGAAGTAATTTTTGAAGAATTTAAAGGTACAGGTAATAGTGAGCTAATATTAGATAGAAAAATTTCGGATAAAAGAATATTTCCAGCGGTTGATATTACAAAATCAGGAACTAGAAGAGAGGAATTATTATTTAAAAATGATGATTTGCTTAAAATGAACGTGCTAAGAAAAATTTTAAGTTCTATGGGTACTATGGATGCGATCGAATTTCTTCTGTCAAAACTTAGAAATACAAAAAATAATATTGATTTTTTTATTTCTATGAATAAACCAAGTTAATTTTTCCTTGATTATTACGCTTATTGCGTTTAACAAATCGTTGTTTTATAATATTGCTAAAAGCGGGAGTAGCTCAGTGGTAGAGCGAAACGTTGCCAACGTTTAGGCCGAGGGTTCAATTCCCTTCTCCCGCTCCAATCTTTAAAAGTTTAGCTAATTAATAATAATTTAATCGAGAACTTTCTTTTTTGCTTTTAAATATTCTTCCTGGGTTAAATCGCCAGACTCATACATCTCTTTTAAAATTTTTAATTGTTCTGCAACATTACTTTCATTATTATTTTTATTAACACTAACAGGAGTAGTGTAAGTTGCACTCGCTATTATTTGAGATTCAATTTTTTCTACTCCACTACATTTTTTATTTTTCATAATTTTCAAAAGATGATAACTTCTATCATTTGCTGCTTCTATAGCTACATCAGCATTATGCAGTGTTTTAGCCCAAGCAGGCCAAAATAATACTAGCCTTGTAATATTCCCACCAGTACCTGTCTTGGCAAAATCAGCATCTCTTTTAATTTTTTGTGCATCGTCAATTTCATTTTTTAACTGTGTGCAATTCAATTTATTATCCCCAGGTAAAGTAACATTTACTACCTTCGGTTTTGCACACGAATTAAGTAAATTTAATAAAATGATAATCGCTATGAAATTTTTCATATAATAATTCTATAACAAAATTTCATTACACTACAGATCATACAAGAGTGCGGTTTTGACCATTTGACTAAAAATTATCGTTGAAATACAATAAAAACTGTAAATATGAATAGATTTATTTATATAATATTTTTTTGCATTTTATTAAATTCTTGCGCGACATCTTATACTTTAGCACCTAGGTACGAAGAGTCTTTGGGAGATAATAAATATGAAATTTCTTTTCGAGGAAATTCCTATACCTCTGAAGAAAGATTAAAAGGCTATTTTAACAAAAGAGCATCAAAGTTATGTAAAGCGACAGCGGGTAATTTTGCAATTTTACAACAAAAAACTGAAGCAGTAGATTACAAAGATAGAACATATGCGGACCTTGGACAATCTGTTGATATGGAATTAAGAGTAATAGGTATTGTACAGTGTCAATGATATATGACTGATTTACACAATAAAAATTGTATTCCTTGTAAGGGAGGCATCCCCCCATTTGATTTATCTGAAATACATAAATATGTAAAAAAAGTAGATGGATGGGATGTTAAAGAAAAAGAAAATAAAACTTATTTTCTAGAAAAAAATTTTACCTTTAAAAATTTTGCAGAAAGCCAAAAATTTGTAATTCAAGTTGGTAATATTTCTGAAGCTGAAGGACATCATCCCGATATAATATTTGGTTGGGGATATGCAAAAATTCAGATTTTTACTCACAAAATTAAAGGTCTTGTAGAAAGTGATTTTATTTTAGCTGCTAAAATTGATAAAATTACGATTTAATGTTTAAAGTGGCGAGTACCAGTAAAAGCCATAATCACACCAGCTTTATTCGCTGCTGAAATTACTTTTTTATCATTTATAGAACCACCAGGTTGAATAATAGCATTTACTCCAACCTTTATTAACTCTTCAATTCCATCAGTAAAAGGAAAAAAAGCATCTGAAGCTGCCACAGAGTCTATAATTTTTTCAGGAACAAATTGCATTGCTTTATATGATGCAATTTTACAACTATCCAATCTACTTGGTTGTCCCGCTCCAATTCCAATTGTTGATTTATTATTTACCAAAACAATCGCATTAGATTTAGCAAACTTACAAATATTGAATGCAAATTTTAAACTATTAAGTTGGTTTAGTGATGGTTTCTTTTTACTGACAATTTTTATTTTTTTATTGATTAATATATTATTTGAGTCTTGAGCTAAAAAACCATTTTCTAGGAAAAGATAGTTATTTATATTTTTAAAGGAAAATTTATTGCAATTTATTAATATTATTTTTTTTCTTCTTTTTAAAATTTTTAGGGCTTTTTTTGAAAAGCCTTTTGACATAATTATTTCAAAAAAATATTTATTTAATTCTAATGCTAATTTTTCTTTTATAACAGAATTAATCGCTATTACTCCTCCAAATGCACTTATAGGATCACAAGCTAAAGCATTTTTAAATGATATAAATTGATTAATTTCAGCAGAAACTCCACAAGGATTAGCATGTTTAATAATAACAGAACCAATATTTTTATTAAAAGATTCTAAAATAGATAAAGCGGAAAAAATATCATTATAATTATTATATCCAAGATCTTTACCGTGCAGTTTAGTTAAACCAAAATTGTTGTGATCACTGTATAAATAAGCTTTTTGATGTGGATTTTCTCCATAACGAAGATGTTCTATTAACTTTCCATGTATAGTTTTTTTTTCAGGGAATTTTATATTTAATTGATTGTTAAAATAGTTTGATATGACAGAATCATAATAGGCAGTTAAACCAAACGCTTTTGCTGACATATACTTTCTAAAATTTATTGATGTTGAACCTTTATTGATTTTAAGTTCTTTTGTTAACAGGGAATAATCAGAAATATTGGAAATTATCGTTACATCATTAAAATTTTTAGCCGCAGATCTTATTAATGCTGGTCCACCAATATCTATATATTCAATTAGTTTCTCAATTTTTATTTTTCCTCTAAGTTGTTTTTCAAATTTGTAAAGATCAACAATTACCAAATCAATATTATGTATATTTTTTTTTTTTAAATCTTTTTTATGTTCTTTATTTTTCCTTATATTTAAAATACCTGCATGAATTTTAGGATGTAATGTTTTTACTCTGCCATCAAGCATTTCAGAGAAACCAGTATAATTAGAGACTTCAACACAATTATATTTCATATTTCTAATTTTTTTATAAGTTTTTCCCGAACTTATAATTTCAATATTAAATTTTTTTAAAATAGGTAATATAATTTTTAGATTTGATTTATCAGAAACTGAAATAATTGCCCTTTTTATTTTTTTAATGTTCATATTTTAAGTTACTCTTTCAATTACCCACCTTACGGATAATGCTTCCTCACTTATTTTTCCTGAAATAGAAACAGATTCATTGGTGATAATTTTTCTTTTGTTACCCAAAAATATATTCTTTTCAATTTCAAAAACGTTAGTATCGCTTTTTAATAGCCATCCCTCTCCATTTGGTAAACTAATTATTATTGAGTTTCCAGCTTTTGTTTTAACAATTTTAATATCTGGATAAATATGAAATCTTATAAAATAGAATAGAGGATTTAAATATTTTTTAGTTTTTTGCAAATCATCTTGGCCAAAAATTTTGTCTTCTTTTTTTAATATTTTTATTGATCTTTTATGTATATAACCAAATTTTTTTTCATAACCATTATGTGCTGCAATTATAGAATAAAATTTTTCATCTTCCGTGTAATTTTTATAAATTACTTTATGTTTTTCTAAAAGTGAGCTGCCATATACTTTATTTATAGATTTGTTTTTTTGAAAAATACAAGAAGAAGTGTCATTTATATATAAAGTTGAATGTGCTGCAGTAGAGCGGCTTAAAGAATTAAGTTTTGGCGATAAATATTTTCCATATCCGGAATTACATATTACTTTTTGTTTATTCGCATTAAGCTCAAATGATAAACATCCCGCCTGGTAATATTTAGCAAAATTATTTGTTGGAGGGTTTCCACAATCTATAAAAAATTCAAATTTCTTTTTTTTAATTTTTATAAAATCTGCAATTTCGTAACCACTACTATTAAATTTATATTTAAGTGTTTTTAAAAATATATCGTATTCCTTGTGATTTATTTCTGTAGCGCCATTAAATAAAGGAAATTGTTTATTTACACAAGATAACATTGAATAACAATTTCCAGATTTAAGTATAATTTCATTTAAAAAATCAGGTATAGGTCTTTGGCCTTCTTTAAACCATTCTCTAATTAAAATTAAATATTTAATACAAATAAAAACTTCCTCAGGATTTCTTGATTTTGGGAATCCGCTATCATCAAAATAATTTTTTACAACTTTTTCTAATTCTTTAATTCCTATTTTAAAATTAAAATCATTTTCTTTGAATATCATCCCTGATAATATTATAGCAGCGCAACATATAATTTTACTTGAATC
Organism: Pelagibacteraceae bacterium AG-414-E02; assembly: GCA_003214615.1. Classification (GTDB taxonomy): domain Bacteria; phylum Pseudomonadota; class Alphaproteobacteria; order Pelagibacterales; family Pelagibacteraceae; genus AG-414-E02. The sequence continues at coordinate 104,248 of QCLK01000005.1, read as the reverse complement.
ATTAAATAAATTTTTTAAATTTTTAATAAGAAAATTTGATTGTTTAATTATACTCAAAAAAAATTTTTCTTTGTATATTTTATCCGAATTTTCCAAAGTAATATCCGTATTTGAAGCCCAGGCAATAATCCTCTTTGCTGTAATTTCCATTTTCCAAGTATTGGAGTTGTAATTAAAAAAATTATTGATCCAACTTTTAATAATATCCTTGGTAATAATTTTACTATTTTTTCTGTCGAGTCTTGTTAGCCATAAGAAGCTATGTAAATTTTCAAATTTCTGTTTATCCTTAACACTGGTTTCCCATAATAATTTAGGAGAAGTACTTTTTATTTTATAAAAGTCACTACTAGTAGTAGTTAAAGAAGCACTCAGATATGTTCCGGGATTATAAAAAATTCTTTCAGGAATAAATGTGGCTAATTTTTTATTATAAAAACTGGAACTAAAATAATAATTTCTAAAACTTAAAGAAGATAACTTAAGAATAGAAAAAAAGTATAGTTTGATACTTTTAAGTCCATGCATTATTTATCCTGTTCTTAACAATTGGATATTTTTTTTTAAGTTACCCCCATTTTCCTTAAAAACGGTTGTGCCTGAAACTATTATATCTACTCCAGACTCTCTAGCTTTTTTAGCATTTTGAAAGTTTATGCCGCCGTCAATTTCTATTAATGTTTTGAGTTTTTTTGAGTCTATCTCATTTCTTAATATCTTTACCTTTTTTAAAGTTTCTTCCATAAATTTTTGTCCACCAAAACCAGGATTTACACTCATTATTAAAGCTAAATCAATTAAATTTAAAACAGGCAAGATTTTATCCGTAGAAGTTTCTGGATTTAGAGATACTCCAGCCTTCTTATTAAAAGATTTAATTTTTTCAATTGAACTTTTTAGATTATTTGTTGCTTCCGGATGTATTGTAATAATGTCTGCACCCGCTTCAGCAAAATTTTTAATAAAATCATGAACTGGAGAAATCATTAAATGAACATCAAATGGTAATGATGTGTATTTTCGAAGTTTACTTATAACCTCAGGTCCAATAGTAATATTTGGAACAAAATGTCCATCCATAACATCTATGTGAATTAAATCAGCATTAGCTTTTTCTAAATTCTGAATTTCACTTCCTAACCTACTAAAATCTGCTGACAAAATAGATGGTGAAATTTTAATATGGGCCATAGGGAAATTTATATTTTTATATTTGTATTATGTCAAAAAAAAGAAGGGCGAGAAATTCTCGCCCTTCTTGAATAAAGTATAAACTACTTGATTTACGCTCTTGCTGAGTCTCCGATATCTTCTACTAAAGCGCTCACTGATTTCTTAGGAATTGTAGACATTTCCATTTTGTAAGCTAAGAACCACATCATTCCGCAACCTAAAATCCAGAAGATGATTTGCCAAGCCCAAATTGATGGAATTCCAAACGTCCACGTACTAATATCATTTGGCGAACCAAAGATATCATTTCCTATAACAGCTCCTGGTCCAATTCCGAAAAACAACCAAGCAATAGTGATTATCCAAGCCGCAGGCTTAAGACTTTCTTTGCTTGCTGGAAGTGAAGCATGATCTGATAAGAAGTCATGGTATTTTTGTCTATGAGCACGATCTCTAGAGTTTTGCGTCATTGCAGAAACTGGTATTGCAACTAGTAGATTGAAGAAAATACCCCAGAATGCTGAATGCATTGTCCAAGGCCATCTACCCCATGGAATAGAATCGCCAAATAATTGTTGACCGATACTTTCCGTCATCATCACTGCAATAATTCCCGCTAACAGACCCCAAGATACTCCTTCTCTAGTTAACCAAGGGAAATAACATACTGCAGCTAATGGTACCCACATTTGGAAACCAAACGCTACTGCTAATCCACCAAGTAGTACTAATGCATCTCTAGAGAATGTAGCTACTAATAAAGCTCCACCAACAACTAATACCACACATATTCTTCCGAACAATTTTTGTTCAGCGTGTGACATTTTTGGTCTGAAGAATTTTTTGTAGATATCTCTAGTTAACATTGAACCACAAGTTGACATGTACGCTGCACCTGTAGACTGCATAGCAGCTAGTGCGCATACCGCAAGAAGACCTACAAACCAAGGAGCTGCATCTCCGATCGTATTGATTAAATATGGAACAAGATTTCCTTGACCACCCTTACCAATCGATTCTGGAAGTACATTTGAAATATTAACTCCTGCTGCATTCACAACTGGATCGGCACCTAAAATATGTGCCCCCATTCCTTGAGCTGCAGTAAATATGAATAGAGCAAAGCCTATTCCTACTGAAGATGCCCAAACTTGTTGTGGTGCAAATGGTTCTGGATCTTTATTTGAAAACGCCCACATTGAAAATGCTGGTGATGAATGTATGCCCATAAGAGCAAACATATAAGTTAACACCATAACACCTGTCCACAATCCTCCAACTGGAGTTTCTTTTCCTAGTCCAGCTGTAAATTGTATGACACCAGGTATTGCAAAGTAAGCAGAATAATTATCACCAGGAGTTCTACCCCACTTGGTGCCTTCTACTAATGCTACTTTTGCCAAACCTTCGTTCAATGAATCCCAACCTCCTACGAGGTCGTACGCTATAAAGCCAATTGCAACAATTCCAAACCATAAAAGTATACACTGCAGCGTATCTACGTAAGCTACGGCTCTCAAACCGCCTAGTCCTACGTAAAGGGCCACGATAGCAGCTAGTACCCATGTACCAGTTGTAACGCCCCAAAGACCATCTGATAATACGTTAAATAATTTTCCAGATGCTGCTAGCTGTAAACCTAAGTAAGGAACTGAGAAACATAAAGCTACGACAACAGTCAAAACACGTATCATATCACCTTTAAAGTAATCGGATAGCATTTCTCCTGGTGTTACGTAACCAAAACGTTTTCCTAGTATCCACTGTCTTTTTAAAAACATCACGCCTGTAAAAGGAATTGTGATGACATAGAAAGATGCGTAAGCATACTGGAAACCGTCTCTATAAATTAATCCTGGGTGACCCATAAAGGTCCATCCAGAAAATGATGTAGCTGTGGCGGCCAGAACGAATACCCACATAGGAAGTTTTCTTCCTGATATAAAGTAGTCAGATGCTGTTTTCGCCATCTGTGCGCCTCTTACTCCCCAGAATATACAATACGCCCAGTAGAGTAGCACGAACACAATCAGCCACGTAACTTTTGCTGACATAAAGGTTCCCCCTTTTTATTTTTTAACTTGTTTTATAAAACATAAAATGCTCAGAACCATAGTTCCAAGCATTTATAACGAAATTTCAGCATAATTAATTGTTCAAAGCAACACTTTTAAATGATAGTAAAAAGGCCAAGATATATACAACTATTAATTGAAACAAGTAGTATTTCGATGTTATTTATCTATATATCATTAAGACTATATAAATAATTTTTATGGAATTTACTAATTATTACATAACATTTCATGATCCTTTATGGATTGCATTTTTGAGTACGGCTTTATTTTTCCCAGTTAGAAAATTAATATGGGTCTTATACGTAAGAAGAAAGCAAAAGACTCAGCAATCTGTTTCTGAGGAAGATAGAAAAAGCTTAAGAAAAAGAGCTACGCTTACCGCAATACTATTGTGCATTGTCTTTAGCTACATTTATGTAAAACAAGTTTTTAATTAATGAATACAAGAGTTTTGAAAAGATTCGTCATATACATGGCAATATTAACTTTTGTCATGTTTACAGTATGGGCATTAATAAGATCATTCATGAATAGACCTCCAGGAGATTATGAAACTGAGGTTTGTGATATTCGTTTAAAAGATCAACTGTTCGACAAAGCAATTCAAGCAGCCGATAAAGCATTAGAAAAAAGTCCTAACCATCGCGGAGCTATTATGTGCAAAGCTTTGGTTTTTATTTCTCAAAAAATGTATACAGAAGCAAATCAAGAACTTGATTATTTAATAAATTATTTAGAAACAACCGTTAAAGATGATGATCGAACTGGAATTGGTACCTTAGCAGCCGCATATGCTAATCGTGGTATTATAAAAGATAGAAATAAAAATTATGAGGGTGCCCTTCGAGATTATGTAAAAGCTCTTGGAATTGACCATGAAGCGGTAGCTGGTCCTGGCCTAGGTACAATAATCTTAAACTATAAATTCAAATCTTCTTCAGTAAAAGAACGTGCTCTGTATCTTAATGAACAACTTCAGCTTCCTGAAAATGAAAGAGTGTTGAGTATAAAAGAGCTAGATGAGGGCCAAGTGATGCATAAACCGGGTAAACTTTAAAAACTTATTAGACCCAAAACATCTTTAAAAAGAACCAAAAAAAAGTATGTTGCTGCAATACATCCAAAAAGTAATCTTACAAAATCTCTTTCTCCATCTTCATTTCTATAAGTTATTCCATGATGAGCGATTAAAGCTGTGATGACTAAAAATATAATATTAACTAACTTTTCGTATTCCGGTGGAATAAAATCAAACATTAATTGCTAATCTTTAAGTTCCCATCCGTAACCTTTATCCTTATATAATTCCGGATAAACTACTCTTTTTTCAATATATGGAGGGTAAAATCCTGCAGGTTCTTCGGCATAATTTGCAGCCATATAATGACTAGCCGCAAAAACAAATCCAATAATTAATGCGTAAAAGATACCACGTCTTCTTCTTTGTTGTTCATTATCTATTTTTTTTCCAAATTCGTGATCATAAACGTGATATTTTTCATTGTAACTATCAAGAACATTTGCTCGATCCAATTTTAAAATATCTCTGGCGTATGAAGTTACCCAAATTGGTATTATTCCTGTTATCATATATTCGCTAAATATTTTACTGACTTTATTTTCTGGAAGATCTTCCTTGTACCAAATTTTATAAGCCAGTTGAATTAATTGAAACTCACCCACTTGAAGTAAGTTTGCAGCATGAAGAATTTCTGACCTTTTTGGATTATCATCCCAATCAGGCTTTATTAATGTTTTTATTAAACCATCCATTTATTAATTATTTATTTTTTCTATTATCAACCAAGCTATCAACTACAGTTGGATCAGCCAATGTTGTTGTGTCACCTAATTGATCATGTTCGTTTGCAGCAATTTTTCTCAATATTCTTCTCATGATTTTACCAGATCTTGTCTTTGGTAAAGCAGGAGCAAATTGTATCAGATCAGGTGTTGCTATTACCCCAATTTGTTTGCGCACCCAAAGTTTTAAATCTCTTTCCAATTCTCCAGAAGGTCTTTCAGAGGCATTTAATGTTACATAACAATAAAGTCCATTTCCTTTGATATCATGCGGATAACCAACTACAGCAGCTTCAGCCACTTTTGGATGAGCCACAAAAGCACTTTCTATTTCAGCCGTTCCTAAATTGTGCCCAGATACTATAATCACATCGTCTACTCTTCCTGTTATCCAATAATACCCATCTTCATCTCTTTTACATCCGTCACCAGTAAAATACTTTCCATCAAATTGTGAAAAATAAGTATCAATAAATCTTTGGTGATCACCATATACTGTTCTCATTTGTCCCGGCCATGATTGAGCTATACATAATCTTCCCTTACATACTCCTTTAAGAGCTTTTCCTCTTTCATCAACAATAACTGGTTTAATTCCATAGAATGGTTTAGTTGCTGAACCTGGTTTGAGATCAATTGCACCCGGTTGTGGAGAAATTAATATTCCACCTGTTTCTGTTTGCCACCATGTGTCAACTATTGGACATCGTGAATCTCCCACAATTTTATAATACCAAAGCCATGCCTCTGGATTGATTGGTTCACCAACTGTGCCTAAAAGTTTTAAAGATTTTCTGCTTGTTTTTTTAACTGGACCTTCTCCTTCCCTCATAAGAGCTCGTAGTGCTGTAGGTGCAGTATAAAAAATGTTTACTTTATATTTGTCAATAATTTGCCACCATCTAGAAAAATCAGGATAAGTTGGTACACCTTCAAACATTATTGTTGTGGCTCCATTTGAAAGAGGCCCATAGATAATATAACTATGTCCCGTTACCCAACCAATATCAGCTGAACACCAATAAATATCATTTTTTTTATAATCGAAAATATATTGATGCGTCATCGAGGCATAAACCATATACCCTCCCGTAGTATGTAAAACCCCTTTTGGTTTTCCTGTAGATCCAGATGTGTAAAGTATAAATAGAGGATCTTCAGCACTCATTTCTTCTGGATCGCATTTATCCGAAGCCATTTTTGTTATATCGTGATACCAAACATCTCTGTCTTCAATCCAATTAACTTCATTACCTGTTCTTTTTACGACAACACATTTTTTTACATTAGGGCATTGTTCTAATGCTTCATCTGCTATTTTTTTTAGCGGTATAATTTTTCCACCTCTTACTCCTTCATCAGCAGTAATAATATAATCTGATTGGCAATCATTAATTCTTCCAGCTATGGAGTCGGGCGAGAAACCTCCAAATATTATAGAATGAATAGCTCCAATTCTTGCACATGCTAGCATTACAAAAGCTAGTTCCGGAATCATAGTCAAATAGATAGTTACTCTATCACCTTTTTTGATACCAAGTTTTTTCAATCCATTTGCAGTTTCGCAAACTTTTTTGTGAAGTTCTTTGTAGCTTATTTGTTTGGAATCTTTTGGATCATCGCCGACCCAGATAATTGCTGTTTTATTTTTTTTATTCTTTAGGTGTCTGTCAATACAATTTGCTGATGCATTAAGTGTTCCATCATAATACCATTTTATTTTAACTTCGGTTTTACTATATTTTACGTCTTTTATTTTTGTGTAAGGTTTAATCCAATCTATTCTTTTTCCCTCTTTTTTCCAGAATCCCTCATTATCTTTAATTGATAATTTATATTTTTTTTCATACTCATTTTTATCAGCATATGCATTATTGGACCACTTTTTTGGTACTTTAAAAATTAGATCTTTTGATTCTAAATTTTTTGTCTTTTTATTTTTTCTTTTTTTTATTTTTTTTACTTTTTTTCTTCTTTTTTTATTCTTTTTTCTTCTTTTTTTATTTTTTCTCTTAGACATAAAATTATCCCCGAAAACTAAACCTTACCCATCTTACATATTTTTTTCCAGTATTTTAAATCAACCTTCATAACTGACAAACGACTCTGTTTTACTAGAGCAAAATCTCTAAAATCCTTATTTTTTTTGATTTCTTGTAAGCTTACTTCTTTTTTAAGGGGATATGCTGCTTTAACCACAATAGATACAAATTTCTTAGTTTTATCTGATTTATCTAAAAATGCTTCTTTTTTGATCTCAACTATTCCTACAATTCTTTTTGCTTTGCCCGTATGGTAAAAAAAACATTTATCTCCTATTTTCATATTTCTTAGGTTTTTTGCTGCCTGAAAATTTCTAACTCCATTCCATTCAGCTCCTTTATCAGAACAATTCACCTGCTGCTCCCACGACCATTCCTCAGGTTCAGTTTTAAGTAGCCAAAAGGACTTTGACATATTTTATAGGTGGTATTTTTTTTTCATTAAAATTTCAATCCTGGACCTTTTAAAAAAGGTGCTGAACTATCTAACGGCCACCTTGCTTTTGAAGGAAACTCTAAGTTATTTGTTAAATTCATCTTAAAACGTTCTATGCCTGCCCAAGCAATCATAGCTGCATTGTCACTACACAGGTTTACAGGAGGAAAAATAGATGTAAATTTTTTTTCTTTAGCCAAATTATTTAAATTTTCCCTAATTGATAAATTTGAAGCTACTCCACCTGCAATTACAAAGTATTTTTGTTTATTTTTTTTATTTTTTAAATACTCATCCATTGCTACTTTAGTTTTATTATAAAGTATTTCATTAATAGTTTTTTGAAAAGATGATGCTAAGTGATATTTTTCACTTTGATTTTTTAGTTTTTTAGAAATTTTTAGTACAGCAGTTTTAAGTCCAGAAAAAGATAAGTTACAGCCGCCCGTGTTTAAAATAGGTTTTGGTAATTTAAAATAATTTTCATCACCTTTTTTTGCCCACTCTTCAATTTTTGCACCACCTGGAAATTCTATTCCTAAAAGTTTCGCAGTTTTATCAAATGCTTCACCTAATGCATCATCAATTGTGGTTCCAAGTCTTTTATAACTATTAACTCCATTTACTTCTAAAAATTGAGTATGACCCCCTGATATTAGTAATAGTAAATATGGGAATTTAATTTTTTTGTTAATCTTTGGACTTAATGCATGACCTTCTAAATGATTTACAGCTACAAAAGGTTTTTGTAATGATCCTGCAATAGCTTTCCCAGCATTTAATCCGACTGTTAAACAAACTATCAATCCTGGACCAGCTGTCGCAGAAATTCCATCTATATTATTAAAACTTAAACCACTTTCTTTTAGAGCTTTGTTAATTATAAATTCTATTTTTTCAACATGGGCTCTTGCTGCGATTTCAGGCACTACACCTCCAAATTCTTTGTGTTCTTCAATTTGACTAGAAACAATATTTGATAAAATTTCCCCGGTTCCATCAGCTTTTTCCCTAACAACGGCTGCTGCAGTTTCGTCGCAACTTGTTTCTATTCCCAAAAAAGTAAGCTTTTCTTTCATGTTGATTACCTGTCTATAAATATAAAATAATAATATAACATAAGTAATTATTATTAATAATGACAGATAAGAAAAAATTTATAATCGGATCACGTGGAAGTAGGCTCTCTTTGGCTTATTCAAACCATGTTAAGAATTTATTGATAAAATCCAACTCACAATTTGATGATAATTTGATTGAGATAAAAATAATTAAAACTTCAGGAGATATATTTCAAAATAAAAGAATATCAGATATTGGGGGCAAAGGAGTATTTTGTAAACAAATAGAAGAAGAGTTATTAGATTCAAAAATAGATTTGGCTGTTCATTCTTTAAAAGATTTACCAACACAAATGACGAATGGATTATGTGTTAATGCTGTAGTAAAAAGAAATGATCCAAGAGATGCATTTTTAAGTTATTCAAGCAAATCTTTTAAAGAACTTAAATCTAAATCAAAAATTGGGACTAGTTCATTTAGAAGACATGCACAATTAAATTTATTAAGAAACGATCTTGAAGTTGTGATGATGAGAGGAAATATTGATACAAGGATCACAAAATTAAAAAATAAAGAGTATGATGCCATAGTTTTATCTTTAGCAGGGATTCAAATGCTCAATTTAATAAATCAAGTTAAAGAAATTTTTACTTTTGAGCAGATGCTGCCTGCCATAGGTCAGGGAGCAATTGCATTGCAGTGTAAAAAAGATGATCAAAAAACTTTAGATATTTTAAAAACTATTAATCATAAAGAAACATATTATTGTATTCAGGCTGAACGTGCTTTACTCGAAGCAATAGGTGGAGACTGTGATACCGCTATTGGAGGTTTAGCTAAATTATCAAATAATGAAATATCTTTAAAAAGTGAGCTTTTTTCAAATGATGGAAAAAAAAAATTTGAATTTCAAAGTTCGGGACACTTTAGCAAAGCTAAAGAAATAGGTTATAAAGTTGGTAAAGAGCTATTAAAAAAAGCTGGCCCAAATTTTACAACACAAGGAAACTAAAAAGTGCATATTGTTATTACAAGACCCAAAGAAGATTCACTATATCTTATTGAAAATTTAATAAAATCAGGTCATGTAGTGACTCATTTGCCAGTAATTAAAATTGAAAAATTAGCAACGAAGAAAATAAATTTGTTAAATTATCAAGCCATAATTTTTACAAGTTCAAATGCAATAAGATTTATGAATATAGAAAAATTTAATTCAAAAATTAAATGTTTTTGCGTTGGTAAGGCAACAGAATCTTCAGCAAAGCAAGTGGGTTTCATTAATACACACACTTCCGAAGGAACAGTTGATTCCTTAGTTGAATTAATTATTAGAAATTTAGATAATAAATCTGGAAGATTACTTTATTTAAGTAGTGAGTTTATTTCTAAAGATCTAGATAAAGATTTAGTTAATGCAGGGTACATAGTTGATAGAATTTCAAATTATACGTCTATTCCAGTTGAGGAAATTGATAAAAAAACATTAAGTTTTTTTGAAAAAAAACCGCCAGATGTTATTTTTATTTATTCTTCAAAGAGCGCTAAAAATTTATTTAATCTAATAAATAAATATTCACTTTTAAACGTAGTGACTCAATCTAATCTAATGTGTATAAGCGAGAAGGTATTATCAGTATTAAAACAGATTAAATGGAAAAAAGTATTTGTTTTTAATCCTGGAGAAGAAGAATATTTGTTAAAAAAAATTAGGTAAAAAATGGATATATTTAAAAATTTTTCGGCTTTATTCTTTGAGGTATGGGAAAAAGGTATTCTTGGTGTAGATATTTTTCAAATACTAATTGGTTTAGGGATTTTTTTAATTTTTTTATTATTTAGAGGTTTTATTAGTAAAATTATTATTAATCGTTTGAAAAAAATAGCAAAAAAAACTACGAACAAATTTGATGATACTTTTGTTCAAGCAATGGAAGGTCCAGCAAGATTTTTTCCGATCGTTATAGGTTTTTTTATCGCAAGTTATTATTTAGAATTTAGTCCTGAATCACAGTCATTTATAGATAATTTAAATAAATCACTTATAACAATTTTAATTTTTTGGTTAATACACCAATTTATTCAACCCGTTAGTTATCTTTTGGGCGGATTAGAAAAACTTTTAACAAAAGAACTTATTGGTTGGATAGTTAAAGCTTTTAAAATACTTATTATTATTTTAGGCGCCGCAGCAGTTTTAGAACTTTGGGGAATAAAAATAGGACCAATAATTGCTGGACTAGGTTTGTTTGGTGTTGCTGTAGCATTAGGAGCTCAAGATTTATTTAAAAATTTAATATCAGGGATTTTAGTATTAGTAGAAAAAAGATTTAAAGTTGGCGATTGGATTATTGTAGAAGACATTATAGAAGGAATTGTTGAAAGGATAGGGTTTAGATCAACCGTTGTCAGAAAATTTGATAAATCAATAGCAATTATCCCAAATTTTCAATTTGCAGAAAATGCTGTAATTAATATTAGTGAAACAACTAATTGGATAATTAGTTGGGTTATTACTTTGCAATACAACACAACTGTAGAACAACTTAAAAAAATTAGAGACGAAATAGAAAAATATGTTACCACTCATAAAGATTATAAAACTAGTTTAGGTCATGCTGTTAGAGTTGATAAATTTTCGGATAGCTCAATAGATATGTACATTAGATGCTTTACAGTTACAGATGATTGGGACGAATGGCTTGCAGTTAAAGAAAGGTTAGCAATAGAAATTAAACAAATTGTAGAAAAAAATAATGCTTCTTTTGCGTTCCCTAGCCAGTCTATTTATGTGGAGAAAAAATGAAATCAATATTCATTTTGCTGGATAGCCTCATTACGATTTATTTATGGATTATAATTATAAATGCTGTCTTAAGTTGGTTAGTTGCATTTAATATTCTAAATACGCAAAATCGATTTGTTTTTTCTATACTTGATGCAACTTATAAAATGACGGATCCTGCTTTAAATAAAATAAGACGTTTTATTCCAACTTTTGGTTCAATAGATATATCGCCCGTTGTATTAATTTTAATTTTGATGTTTCTTAGAAATATAATTTTTGAAATTTTTGCGCCAGGTTTATTTTAAAAATGATTATTGATGGAAAAAAAACAGCCGCAGAGCTGAGAGAAGAATTGAAAAAAAAGATAGTAGAGCTTAAATCTACTTACAATGCCGTCCCGGGACTAACCGTAATTTTAGTTGGCGAAGACCCGCCTAGTAAAATTTATGTTAAAAATAAAGAAAAATTTGCAAAAGAAGTTGGAATGAATTCAGAAGTTATTAGGTACCCAGAAAATGTGGAAGAAAAGGTTGTCCTAAATAAAATTATAGAGCTAAATAATGATAAAAAAGTTTCAGGGATTTTGGTACAATTGCCTTTGCCTAAACATATAGATAAAAGAAAAGTTATAGAATCTATACTACCTGGTAAAGATGTGGATGGATTTCATCCTGTAAATGTAGGGAATTTATCATCAGGATATGAGAGTAGTATTCCTTGCACTCCACTAGGTTGTTATTTGTTACTTAAAAAAGTGGAAAAAAACTTGAGTGGCAAACACGCTGTCATGATTGGAAGATCAAATTTAAATGGAAAGCCAATGACTCAATTACTTTTAAAAGAAAATTGTACGGTCACCATTACCCACTCAAAGACGAAGGATTTAAAAAAAGAATGTCTTAGAGCAGATATAATTATTGCAGCAGTAGGCATGCCCAAATTAGTGAAAGGAGACTGGGTAAAAAAAGGCGCAATAGTTATTGATGTTGGAATTAATAAAACTGATTCAGGCATAGTGGGTGACGTTGATTTTAACGAAGTTTCTAAAGTTGCTAAAGCAATTACACCAGTACCAGGTGGTGTAGGTCCAATGACTATAGCTTGTTTACTCAACAATACTGTTGAGTGTTTTAAAAAAGCTCATTCTAATTGACCATAATGTTTTCAAAAAAATATTCACAATTCTTATTTGTTTTAATTATGGGATTTTTAATGAGTCTTCTCATGACTTTAATCATTACCTTTGTTAATACAGGAATGGATGACGAATACATGCAAAGGTTTTTAAAAGCTTGGACTGTCAGTTTGCCAATTGCTATTGGAACGGCTTTATTTGTTGGACCTTTTGCAAAAAAATTTGTAGATAAAATAACTAAATAGAATTTATGTATAGTTCAATTAAGTGGATTGTGTTTGTTACCGGATGGATGACATTTAGAGCAGTTGGTTCTACCTTATTTTTATTTTGGACAATAACTGGTAATGAAAGAGCAGCACCTTCAGAATGGGTTTTGCCATTAATTGGTGACTTTATTATAGGAACAACAGCTTTTTTTTTAGTTTATGGTATATTAAAAAAACCTTCCTCTTTTTTATGGGGGATATTACTTTCCTGGAATATTTTAGGACTTATAGATTTAATTGGTGCTATAGGAATTAGCTTATCAGTTCCCTATGAGCCAATACCAGAAATAGGTTTAACAAGCTTAGGCGTTAGATTTATATTGATTTTAAATACGTTTTTACAAATATCTTGTTTATATTTTCTTTTTAAGAATGAAGTTAAAAATCATTTTCATAAATTATAAAGTCTATAGTTTTTTTTTATGAAAATTAATAAATCTTTCGACATTTGATTTATTAAATGTTTTATTTTCTTCAAAGGATACTTTTTTCATTGAATATGCGTTGCTTTTAGTTTTTCTTGAAATAATTATAATATTACCTTTGTACAATTTAAGTTTAACAGACCCATTTACTTTATTTCTTTTTAGATCAACAATTTTTTGAAGTTTAAATCTTGCTTTCGAATACCAATAACCATTGTAAATAAGTTCTGCGTATTTAGGCATAATTTTATCTTTTTTATGCATAGTCTCTTTGTCCAAAGTAACTGATTCAATTGCTCTATGGGCGACCATTAACAATGTTCCCCCAGGGGTTTCATATACACCTCTTGATTTTATTCCTATGAATCTATTTTCTACTAAATCAACTCTGCCAATACCATTTTTACCTGCAACGAAATTCAATTTTTGTAATAAATTTCCTGGTGATAATTTTTTATTATTAACTGTTATAGGATCTCCATTTTTAAATTTTATAACTACGTAAGAAGCCTTATTAGGTGCTTTTTCAGGTGAAACTGTTCTTTGAAAAATAAATTCTGGAGCTGTATTTTTAGGATTTTCTAAAATTTTTCCTTCAGTTGATGTATGAAATAAATTTTCATCCACAGAAAAGGGAGGCGCTCCTTTTTTGTCTTTAGGTATAGGAATTTTATTTTTTTTAGCATATCTAATTAAATCTGTTCTTGAATTTAATTTCCAAATTCTCCATGGGGCAATTACTTTAATTTTAGAACCAAAATAATGATATCCAAGTTCAAATCTAACTTGGTCATTACCTTTTCCTGTCGAACCATGTGATACAGCATATGCCCTATTTTTTTTTGCTGCAGCTATTTGTCTTTTTGCAATTAAAGGCCTTGCTATAGAAGTTCCTAATAAATAAACACCTTCATAAAGCGCATGCCCCCTAATCATTGGGTAAATATATTCTTTAACAAATAAATTTTTTAAATCTTCAATAATTATTTTTTTTACGCCAAGTGTTTTTGCATTTTTAATTATTTTTTTTTTGTTTAATTTTTGTCCAACATCAGCAGTGAATGCTATTACTTCTGCATTATAGTTTTCTTGTAGCCACTTAAGTATTACAGATGTATCCAATCCGCCAGAATAGGCTAGGACTATCTTTCTTTTTTTTTTCATTAATTATTTTTTTTAGCTACAGCTTTTTTTTGCTGTATTGTAAGCCTTTGTAAAACCCATCATTGAATAGTGATCTGTTGTTTGTTCCCCTTTTTCAGAATTACCAATAATCATAAGTCTTGATGCTTTTTTCATAGTAGAAATTAGTTTAATTTCGTCTTCATTATCAACGATCCATGCAAACCGACCTTTAGAAAACAGATCGTAGCTTCTTTTACCGGATTTTGCGGCAACAGGAGCTTTTGGTTTAAATTCGTAACCATTGGTTACACTAATTTCATTTTTAATATTTTCTGCCGGCCTAAAACTTACAAACAATCTTGAAGGTTCTCTTTTTAATTTTTTTGGTGCTCTTACAACAGGTACTGATTGTGCAAAACAAATTTTACTTCCCTCTTGAGATAAAATAAAACTTTCCCAATCTTTGAATTTACCAATACTTTTTAAATTATCTTCAGCTTTTAATACATTAAAAACAAAACAAAATGTAATTACAACAATAATTTTTTTATAAATTTTTATGGACATGGGTTTGGATATATTAATTGTACATCATTTATTTCTTTATTTATTTCATCTGTTAAATTTACATTTACACTTTCTATATCAATTTTCAACTGGTCCATTTGTGTTGCACCAATTATAACTGAAGTTACAAATTTTTGAATTTCACAGAATTTTATTGACATTTGCGCAAAATCCAAAGCAAATTTTTTTGCAATGTTGTAGTATTTTTCTATTACAATTGATGCAGTGGGCTTACTATATCTAGTATAATAGTTTGCAAATAATTGTTGTCTAGATTTATCTGGTAAATTTTTATTCCTATATTTTCCTGTTAAAAATCCACCCGCAAGTGGAGAGTAGGCTAGCAATCCACTGTTTTCTCTAATTGAAATTTCAGCCAGGCCTATTTCATAGGTTCTGCATAATAAGTTGTAAGGATTTTGTACAGACATTACTTTTGGAAGCTTATTTAATTTTGAAATTTCTAAAAACTTTGACAAACCCCAAGAAGTTTCATTTGATAAACCAATGTGGCGAATTTTTCCTTGTTTTATAAATTTTTCCAATACAATCAATATTTTTTCAAAACTATTCCAGCCTCCTTTGAATCGGTGAGTTTCTTCCTCTTTATGTTCATAACCAAGTCTTCCAAAAAAGTTAGTTTTCCTCTCTGGCCAATGAAGTTGATAAAGATCAATATAATCTGTATTCAATCTTTTTAAACTATTTTCTATTGCATCTTTAATATTTTGTTCGGAGTACTGTTGACCTCCTCCTCGAATCCACGATAACCCTGGACCAGAAATTTTAGAAGCTAATATAACTTTATCCCGATTTTTTTTTTCTTTAAACCAATTGCCAATTATCTTTTCTGTTGAACCACAAGTTTTTTCAAAACATGGAGAAGGATAAATTTCAGCTGTATCAAAAAAATTAACACCTTTATCTAAAGCATAGTCCATCTGTTCAAAAGCGTCTTTTTGGCTGTTTTGTTCACCAAAAGTCATTGTACCAAGACAAATTGTACTGACCTTTAAATCTGTATTTCCTAATATTTTAAAATTCATACTTTTGGTTCAACCATTTTAAAGTTTTATTAAACTCTTCTAACATCTTGAAAATTAGTTCGAATGGCAATATATTTATCCTATTTTATGGAATTTAATAAACAAAATATTCAATCA
Source organism: Pelagibacteraceae bacterium AG-414-E02 (assembly GCA_003214615.1). Taxonomy (GTDB): domain Bacteria; phylum Pseudomonadota; class Alphaproteobacteria; order Pelagibacterales; family Pelagibacteraceae; genus AG-414-E02. The sequence continues at coordinate 88,182 of QCLK01000005.1, read as the reverse complement.
AGAGCCAGAACCGCTGAGACGCATGTAGTTGATGAAGGACTAAGGGCATATATGCTTAAAGTTTATAATTACATGGCTTCGGGTATATTTTTAACTGGTATTATTTCATTGTTGCTTTTTAAATTATCAGTTGTTATGGCACCTGATGGATCAATAACCGGTCTAACATCTATAGGTAATGCATTGTACAATTCCGCATTAATGTGGGTAGTAATGTTGGCCCCATTAGGAGTAGTTTTTTATATGAGTTTTGGAATAAGAAAAATGAGTGCTGCCAAAGCGCAAATGACTTTTTGGATTTTTGCTGCGTTAATGGGTGCTTCGTTGTCATCCATTTTTTTAGTTTACACTGGAGCAAGCATAACGCGTGTATTTTTTATTACCGCAGGAACTTTTAGTGCAATGAGTATTTATGGATATACAACTAAGAGGGACTTAACAAAATTGGGATCCTTTCTTATGATGGGTTTAATTGGAATTATTATTGCATCGATAGTTAACATATTTATGAAATCATCAATGATGTATTTTGTTATATCTATTCTTGGAGTTTTAATTTTTGTTGGCTTGACCGCTTACGATACTCAAAAAATAAAAAATATGTATTTAGTTAGTGACACTGGAGAAATTATGGGCAAGAAAGCTGTTATGGGCGCCCTTACACTTTATTTAGACTTTATTAACTTGTTTATCATGCTACTTAGATTATTTGGTCAAAGACGATAAGCTTAGTTTACTAATTTAAATTTTTTCCAAACTATTTTTTTAATTAATACTTCAAGATTTTCAGAATTGTTAATTATTCTATTTTGAGCATCTTTAATTAGATATTTTTCATTATTATTTTTTGGTTTAAAATTTTTCGTTATTTTATAAGCGGGAAATTCAGATGCTCTTTGATATACATTAAAACTTACTTCTTTTTTTGAAATATTTAATCCATAGTCTTTCCATTCACCACTTGAAACCATTCTAGCATATAGATTTAGTATTAATTTTAATTCTTCCTTATTAAAAAAAATTTCTTTCTTTTTATTTTTGTTGTTAACAACTAAACTTAAATGTTTCATTATTATTTCAATCTATATTTATTTATTAATGGAACTTGACTTGCAAAAAATATCAAACTAATTGGTAACAGGCCCCAAACTTTAAAATTAACCCATAATGCTTCTGTCTGAGTTCTCCATACAGCTTCATTAAGTATTGCCACAAAAATAAAAAAATAAGTCCAGCGATAAGTCAATTTTTTCCAACCCTCATCTTCTAAATTTAGCGAATTTTGCAATAAAACTTTTAGTAAAGGTTTTTTGCTAAAATATTTACCAAAAAATAGTACTCCAGCGAATAATATATTTATAATAGTAGGTTTCATATAAAAGAATATTTTGTTATCAAAATATAAAGTCAGGCCTCCGAATAATGTAATAAGTATGCCACTTGTTAAAGGTACCATTGGAATTTTTTTTTCTAAAAAAAAAACAATTAACAATGAAACGATTGTTGCTAAAACAAATGGTGGAATAGCTATTTTTAAATCTTGACCATTTTTAAAATATATTACAAAGAAAATAAGGAGTGGACCAAAATCTGTTACAAATTTAACTGCAGGCTTTCCCATATAAAAATGTTAGCATATACCAGTTTGAAGGTATATTTTTTTCTATTGATTTTTTTATAAATATACTTATCTTATTACCTATCAAATGGCAGTAAACACAGCTAAATTTTCAATTGGAGATGTTGTAAAGCACAAGCACTTTGACTTTAGAGGTGTTATCTATGATGTAGATTTTGAGTTCAATAATTCTGAAACCTGGTATCAATCTATACCTAAGGAAGTTAGACCTAGAAAAGATCAACCTTTTTATCATTTATTGGCGGAAAATAATGAAATTACTTATGAGGCTTATGTTTCAGAGCAAAATTTGGTTAATGATGATTCAGATGAACCTATCAGACATCCTCTTATAGAAGAAATTTTTACAGGTAAAAAAGGATCTGGCTACTTCAGACCTTCAAATTAGTTAATATATATACTGCCTTAAATTAAACATTTTTTTTTCAAAAGTTAGACAAAATATAAATGTAATTAGTGTTTATTGCCTAGTTAGGAGCACTTATTACAATCTTCATCTCCCTCTTGTTCTCTTAATTAGGCATAAATTCATACAAATTCACTACTCCATTTATAAGAAAATAAGTATATTTTTAAGATTGAAGGTTATATGTTTCGATTATGAGGAAAATTGCTTTTTTAATGTTAAACGGATTTCTATTTTTTTGTTTAGGAAATTTTTCTTTGGCAGCAGATGAAAATTTGAAGTCAAACGAAAGTGAACTTAACTTTTTTACTGGAATGTTTGATTTTAGTGACCATAAACAAAAAGCAGGTACCTTTGGTGTACAACATCAAAATGACGATTTATTTAGAAATAGTTTTTTAGGAAAGTTATCTCCAGTTACCGGAGGTTTTTTGACAGAAAATTCAGCATTTTATTTATATTCTGGAATTCAGGCAGAGTATGATCTTGGACTTGTAAAAATTACTCCTAGTTTTGCGCCAGGTTATTATAATAGTGGTAACGGAAAAGATTTAGGCTACCCCTTAGAATTTAAAAGTGAAATACAAATGACCTTTGATGTATCCGATAGTACTCATTTTGGAATGTCTTATAATCACATATCAAATGCTAGTCTTGGAACAAAAAATCCAGGAGCAAATAGTTATATGTTTAATTTTATTAAACAGTTTTGATTTATCCACAATTAAGTTAAAATTAATATTATAAAATGAATCTTAAAGATTGTCATAATGTAGAAGACTTTAGAAAATTAGCAAAAAAAAAGTTACCATCACCAATTTTTCACTATATTGATGGCGGTGCTGACGATGAAGTTACGTTAAAAAGAAATACTGATTCTTTTAATAATTGCGATCTGATTCCGAATGTATTAACTGGTGCTAGCAATATTGATTTATCAACTACTGTTTTAGGTCAAAAAATTGATTTCCCTCTTTTTCTTTCTGCCACCGCTATGCATCGTCTATATAATCATGAAGGTGAAAAGGCTACAGCGAGAGCTGCACAAAAAATGGGTACGATGTTTGGTATATCGACTATGTCAACGACAAGTATTGAGGAGATCGGAAAAATAAATACTGGTCCAAAATTATTTCAACTTTATATTCATAAAGATAAAGGACTAACCGATAATTTAATTGAAAGATGCAAGAATTCTGGATTTAAAAGCATGTGTTTGACAGTTGATGCTGTTGTGGCTGGCAATAGAGAAAGAGATCATAGAACAGGTTTTTCAACCCCCCCTAGATTAACATTAGGTAGTTTACTAAGTTTTGCTATGCACCCCGAATGGAGTCTAAATTATTTGTTTAGAAAAAAATTTGAATTATCAAATGTAATTCATGCAACTGATAAAGGAAGTAAAATAGATCAATCAGTTATGAATTACATGAATGAACAATTTGAAACTAAAATGAGCTGGGGTGATGCAGAGTATTGTGTCAAAAAGTGGGGAGGTCCTTTTGCTCTTAAAGGAGTTATGTCGGTAGAAGATGCAAAAAAAGCAATCGATATTGGATGTACGGCAATAATAATTTCAAACCATGGAGGAAGACAACTCGATGGTTCAAGAACACCTTTTGATCAATTGAGTGAAATTGTTGATGCAGTTGGAGATAAAATAGAGGTAATACTTGATGGTGGAGTTAGAAGGGGTACTCATGTTTTAAAAGCATTGGCGCTTGGAGCCAAGGCTTGTAGTTTTGGAAAAGCATATCTATTTGCTTTAGGTGCTGCCGGTCAAAAAGGTGTTGAAGCATTATTGCAAAAAATGAAAGCTGAAATAAATCGTGACATGATATTAATGGGATGCAAGTCCATTCAAGAATTAAACAGATCTAAAGTTATAATTAGAAAAAATTAAAAATGAAAATTGCAAAAGGTGTTAATAGACTTGGTACAGAGGCCGTCTATAATATTTTTGCAAAAACAAAAAATTTAATAAAACAAGGAAAAGAAATTATTGATTTAAGTTTAGGACAATCAGATTTTAAATCCCCAAAACACGCTGTAGATGCTGCAATCAAAGCATTAAAAGAGGGCCATCATGGTTATACATTACCCAACGGGACTATTGAGTGTAGAGAAGCTGTAAGTAGAAAAATTAAAAGTTTGTACAAAGCTGACATTGATCCTGAAAGAATAGTAATCATGCCTGGGGGCAAACCTACAATGCACTATGCTATTTCTTTTTTTGGAGAGTCTGGTGCTGAAATTATATATCCTGATCCAGGATTTCCAATTTATGAATCAATGATTAATTTTACTGGAGCCAAAGCAGTTTCTTATAATATGACAGAAAATAAAGATTTTTCGATTAATCCTGATAAAATCTTATCACTAATTAATGAAAAAACCCGATTATTAATTTTGAACAATCCTCATAATCCAACAGGTGGTTTTACCGAAAAAAATGTGATTGATAAATTAGCTAATGGTTTAAAAAAATTTCCTAATTTAGCAATTTTAAGTGACGAAGTTTATGATAGGTTAATTTTTGACAATAAGGAAATTCCAACTTTATTAAATTACCCTGATCTTTTTGACAGACTTATTGTTTTAAATGGGTGGAGCAAAACATACGCTATGACAGGATGGCGTTTGGGTTGGGGTGTATGGCCTAAAAAATTAATTGAACATGTATTTAAATTTTGTGTCAATAGCCATTCATGTGTAAATACTCCTGCTCAATATGGTGCAATAGCAGCACTCGATGGGCCAGAAGATCATTTAAATGATATGATGAGGGAATTTACCATAAGAAGAAAACTAATAGTTGATGGACTAAAAAGTTTAAATGGTGTTACATGCAGTTTACCAGGCGGTTCTTTCTTCGCTTTTCCTAATGTTAAGGGCACTGGAATGAATGGGGAGATATTTACAGAGAAATGCTTAAAAGAGGCAGGTGTTGCCATGATACCTGGAACAGCATTTGGAAAATATGCCACAGATAATGTTAGATTTAATTTTGCTGTATCAAGAGAAAATATAAGTAAAGCTATAGAAAAAATACATAAAATACTTAAATAATTCATTTTTACCTTTTTGACCACCGGCCTTTTAGGCTGTAATATATTTTTATGAACAAACTAGCCATGCCGAAGATTGATCGGAAACTTACATCAAAAAAAATAGAAATTGTTAAAGGTCTTAAAAAAATTATCAAAGCTGAAAATGTTTTAGATCACGAAGATCAACTTCGTCCTTTCGAAACAGATGCCCTGTCCGCATATAAGCAAAAACCATTAATTGCTGTTTTTCCAGAAAATACTGAAGAAGTAAGCAAGATACTTGCTTTTTGTAATCGGGAAAGAATTAAAGTTGTACCAAGAGGTTCTGGCACTGGATTATCTGGAGGAGCATTACCCTTGGCAGATTGTGTACTTTTATGTTTAGGAAAATTTAACAAAATTTTGGAAGTTGATTATAAGAATAGATGTGTAGTTGCTCAGCCTGGAGTCACTAACCTATCAATAACACAAGCTGTCGAAGAAAAAGGTTTTTATTATGCTCCAGATCCTTCTAGTCAAATTGCCTGTTCAATAGGAGGAAATGTTGCTGAAAATTCTGGAGGTGTACATTCTTTGAAATATGGAACTACAACAAATAATCTTCTTGGTGTCGAAGTGGTTTTTATGGATGGAACCATAAGTAGATTAGGAGGAAAAACTTACGATTCCGAAGGTTATGATTTACTAGGGTTAATTACAGGGTCTGAAGGTCTGCTATGTGTAATTACGGAAGTTACTGTTAAGATTTTAAAAAAACCTCAAAGTGTTAAAGCGGCTTTAATTGGCTTCCCAAGCATTGAAGATGGGGGAAAATGTGTATCCGAAATTATTGCAAGCGGAATTATTCCTTCTGGAATGGAGATGATGGATAAAGCATTGATACATGCAACGGATAATTTTGTTAAAGCAGGCTACCCAAGAGATGCAGAATCAATGCTAATTGTAGAATTAGATGGTGCAGAAATTGAAGTAGAAGAGTTAATTGAAAAAGTAAGTGAAATTGCCAAAAAAAATAAATCTTCAAGTATCAAAATTAGTAAAAATGAAAAACAAAGATTAAAATTTTGGGCTGGTCGCAAAGCTGCTTTTCCCGCTTGCGGAGATATGGCACCAGATTACTATTGCATGGATGGTACAATTCCTAGAGGAAAATTAGCAGAAGTTTTAAAGGAAATAGGTAGATTGTCGAAAAAATACAATTTACCGGTAGCTAATGCATTCCATGCTGGAGATGGAAATCTTCACCCTTTAATTATGTATGATGCAAATGAAAAGAATGCTTTAGAAAAAACAGAAAAATTTGGCGCGGATATATTGAAATATTGTGTAAAAGTTGGAGGAGTTTTAACAGGAGAACATGGTGTTGGAGTTGAAAAAAGAGAATTGATGTGTGAAATGTTTAATAATAATGATATTCAACAGCAAATCAAAATAAAAAAAGCTTTAGATGCGAGTTCACTATTAAACCCAGGCAAAGTTTATCCAATTTTAAGAAAGTGTGCAGAAGAAGGGAGAGTTCATGTCCATAGAGGAAAAACAAAATTCCCCGACATTCCAAGATTCTGATTCTACCGAATATCCCAAGAATGAAAAAGAAGTATCAAGCTTTATAAAAAAATTTTATAAATCTGGTATCCCTGTAGAATTGGTTGGTTCAGGTTCAAAAAAAAAAATGGGAAAACCTCTTCAATGTGCTAAAACATTAAATTTATCAAAATTGAATGGAATTATAGAATACTTGCCAGAGGAGCTATATATTAAAGTTAAAGCAGCAACTCCAATAAAAGAAATAGAAGAAGAATTAAAAAAAAATAAACAACAATTGGCATTCGAACCTATTGATTTTGGATTTTTATTAAATGGAAAAAGTGATTATGGGACTGCAGGAGGTCAGGTTTCTTGCAATATTTCAGGATCACGTAGATTTAAAGTAGGGAGTGTCAGAGATCATGTATTAGGATTTAGAGGCGTCAACGGTAGGGGAGAAATTATCAAATCAGGCGGAGTAGTAGTTAAAAATGTTACTGGTTATGATTTAAGTAAATTAATATGTGGATCGTATGGAACCCTAGCAGCTTTAACAGAAATTACTTTTAAGGTATTACCTGCACCTGATGAAAGTAAAACATTAGTTATTCATAATCAGAAGTTAGAATTCGCAGCTGATTTATTATATAGGTCAATAAGTTCCTCAAGCGATATATCCGGAGCAATTTATTTACCGAATGAACCAAAGGTAGCTGGGTGTGTAATGGATATCGAAAAAACTTTTAAATTAAATGATCTTAAAAACAATGGTTCTATAACTGCTATTAGAATTGAGGGATCAAAAAATTCAATTGATCAAAGATTTAAAAATTTAAGTAATGAACTAAAAGTAGCGAATTTTGACATTTCTATTCTTGAAACAATTCAGTCAGAAATTTTTTGGAATAAAATTAAGACCCTAGAACTTTTTTCCTCTACAAAAAATAATATTCTTAGAATAGTTATTCCTCCATCGGAGTGTGTCAATTTAGTCTATCAACTATCAAATAAGTTTAAATATTATTTTGATTGGGGAGGAGCCTTAATGTGGATGGAAGCATTTGAATTATCTGAAGAAATGTTTGAATCTATAAGAAAAAAAATAATTAAACTTGGTGGTTATGTAACAATGATAAAAAATTCTGATTATCTCCCGTATGTCGAAGAAGTATTTACTATTAATAGAGATCGATTCAATATAACTCAAAATATAAAAAAAAGTTTTGATCCAAAAAGAATACTTAACGCTAGTAAAATGTATACAGGTATATAAATGGAAACTCATTTTTCTCAAGAACAGTTAAAAGATAAAGATAATAAATCTAGCGAAAAAATTTTTAGAAAATGTGTTCATTGTGGATTTTGCAATGCCACTTGTCCTACGTATCAGCTCCTTGGAGATGAGTTAGATGGTCCCAGGGGAAGAATATATTTGATTAAAGATATGTTAGAGAAAAATAAGCCGGCCAACGAAAAAATTGTAAAGCATATCGATAGGTGCCTTTCATGTTACAGCTGTATGACAACTTGTCCTTCTGGAGTGAATTACATGCATCTTATAGACCATGGCAGAAATCATATTGAAAAAACTTATAAAAGACCTTTAGGTGATAGAATTATTAGAAATATGTTATCTATAACATTATCTAAATCAATTAATTTTAGAATTGTTGCTATTTTAACTAAATTCATAAAACCGGTAAGTTTTCTACTTCCAAAAAAATTAAGAAAAATGATATCTTTTATGCCCAACAAATTTCCAAGAAAAACACTTCCAAAAATGAAAATTTATAAGTCTCAAAAAAAAAAGAAACCTGTGGCTAGAGTTGCTTTACTAACAGGATGTGTGCAAAAGGTACTTTCTCCACAAATTAATGAAGCAACTATTAGATTATTAAATCGGCATAACATTGAAGTAGTTGTTCCACAAGGTATAGATTGTTGTGGTTCTTTAAATCATCATTTGGGAAAAAATGAATTGGCTAATAAAACTTTTAAAAAAAATATTTCAATTTGGTACGATGAATATTTAAAAAATGGGTTGGATGCTATAATTTCTAACACATCAGGATGTGGCACAACTCTAAAAGATTATGGATTTATTTTTAGATCGGATAATAACTTTAAAAAAAAATCTAAAAAAATATCAGAGCTAACAAAAGATATATCAGAATATTTAAATGAGAATGTTAAACTTAATTTTGACGAAAATAAAAAAAGTGAAAAAAAATATCAAATTGCTTATCATTCAGCATGTTCCATGCAACATGGTCAAAAAATTCATGACATTCCAATTAATTTAATAAAAAAAACTGGAAATAATGTGCTTAATATTCCAGACGGTCATCTCTGCTGTGGCTCGGCAGGTACATACAATTTACTTCAAAGTGATATTGCCCAAGAGTTACTAAAAAAAAAAATTTATAACATTGAGAAAATAAATCCCCAATTTATTGCTACTGGAAACATTGGTTGTATTACACAAATTGCTCACGGCACCAGGATTCCAATTGTTCATACAGTCGAAGTTATTGATTGGTTTACAGGTGGACCTAAACCAGAAATCTTAAGAAAAATATGAGAAAAATACTAATTACTAGAAGACTTATTAAATCAAGCGAAGAATATGCGTCAAAATTTTTTAATGTAAAACTAAACAAAGAAGATAAATTATTAACAAAAAATGAGTTGGTTAATCAAAGTTACGATTGTGATGGGATATTATCTTCCATTGCGGAAAATTTAGATGCAGAAGTGATTTCAAAACTCTCGGATAAAATTAAAATTATTTCTAATTTTGCTGTTGGCTATGGAAACATTGATGTTGAAGCAGCAAAAAAAAGAAACATTGTTGTTACAAATACACCTGATGTTTTAACAGATGCTACAGCGGAAATTGCAATACTTGTACTTTTAGGAGCGGCTCGAAGAGCCAAAGAAGGAATAGAATGGGCTAATAAAAAAAATTGGAAGTGGTCAGCTGATTTTTTAATGGGAAAACAGTTAACAGGTTCAAGACTAGGAATTTTGGGAATGGGCAGGATTGGTGGAGCTGTTGCTGATAGAGCAAGATCGTTTGGGATGAAAATTCATTATTTTAATAGATCGAGATTAAAAAAAAATTTGGAAAAAGATGCCGTTTATCATAAATCTTTAGAAAGTCTTTTGTCAGTTTCAGATTTTTTATCAATTAATTGCCCCGCAACAAAAGAAACAAAACATATTATTAACGAGAAAACTATAAAGAATTTTCCAGATGGAGCCGTGATCTCGAACAGTGCTAGGGGGGATATGATTGATGATGAGGCAATGGTTAAAGCTTTAAAAAGTGGAAAAATTTTTTCTTTAGGCTTAGATGTATACAACGGAGAACCTAACATTCATCCAGAATATTTAGCTTTGCCTAATGTTTTTGTCTTACCACATTTAGGAAGTTCAACAATAAAAACTCGAGTTGCAATGGGGGATTTGGCTGTTAGCAATATCATAGAATTTTTTAAAACTGGAAAATGCAAAAATAAAATAAATTAAATTTATGAGCTCAAACAAAAAAAGCATTGTAATTACTTCTGCTGTAAGAACTGCAATCGGTGTATTTAATGGTTCATTAAAAGATATGCAGGCAAAAGATCTGGGGGCCTTAGTAGCTAGAGCATCTATGCAAAAATCAAATTTAAATTCAGCAGATGTAGATGAATTAATAATGGGACAGGTATTAACCAATGCTACTGGACAAAATCCAGCTAGACAAGCCGCAATCCAAGCTGGACTACCGATTGAAAAAACTGCTTACGTAATAAACCAAGTTTGTGGATCGGGGCTTAGATCTATAGCTGCAGGATACCAATCAATTCTTTCTAATGATTCAAAAATAATAATTGCCGGTGGTCAAGAAAGTATGACAAACGCACCCCATGCAATTCACTATCGTAAAGGTAAAAAATTAAATGAAAAAGATCTTATTGATACAATGATAAAGGATGGTCTTTGGGATGCATTTAATGGTTACCATATGGGAGTTACTGCTGAAAATGTAGCTACCAAGTGGGATATTTCTAGAAAAGATCAAGATGATTTTGCATTATCATCGCAGCTTAAAGCTGAAAAAGCACAAAAGGAAAAAAAATTTAAAAATGAAATTATTCCCGCTATCTTTAATAAAAAAAATAAATTGGAGGTTGATGAACATCCAAGAGCTGGCATGTCTTTGGAAAGACTTGCAAGATTAAAGCCTTCATTTAAAAAAAAAGGTACAGTAACGCCTGGTAACGCCTCTGGAATAAATGATGGTGCTGCTGTTGTGATTTTAATGGATGAAGATGAGGCTAAGAAAAGAAACTTAAATCCTTTAGCTAAAATTATTTCGTGGGCTACATGTGGTGTTGATCCATCTTTAATGGGTTCAGGACCAATTCCTGCCTCAAAAAAAGCTTTGAAGAAAGCAGGATGGGAAATAAATGATTTGGACTTAATAGAATCCAACGAAGCATTTGCGGCTCAAAGTTTAGCCGTAATTAAAGATTTGGGATTACCGGAAGAAAAAGTTAATGTGAACGGTGGAGCAATAGCTTTAGGACATCCAATTGGAGCTTCAGGTGCCAGAATATTAGTGACACTCATTCATGAAATGAAAAAAAGAGATGCGAAAAAAGGTTTAGCAACTCTATGTATTGGAGGTGGAATGGGTATCGCTATGTGCATCGAAAATAGTTTTAAGAATAATAAATAAATTCAATTATAAATTGTATTTAGTTTTTTTTTGTTTTTTAAAGCCCATTTATCAAAGTTTTTCGTTAAAATTTAGAAAGACTCTAAAAAACTTATGTGGTTAAATTCAACTAAGTTAATTAACTTATGACAATTAAGGGGGAAAACTTATGTCAAAAAAAGATAAAACGTTGAAAGGGATTAAAACACCTTCAAGACGTAAATTCTTTAAGGCTGCTGCTGCAACAGGAGCTGTTGCTGCCGCAACGTTGGCTATGCCTTCTATCGCTAAAGCTGCTACAACTTTAAAGGTACAAGCTGCTTGGGGTGGTGGAATATTCCTAGAGAATGCACAAGCATACGTTAAAAGAGTTAACGAAATGTCAGGTGGTAGTTTAAAAATTGATTTACTACCTGTAAATTCTGTAGTGAAAACTAGTCAAATGCAAGATGCTGTTCACAGAGGAGTTCTAGATGGAGCTCACTATGTACCAGCATATTGGTACAGTAAATCGCCTGCTGCATCTCTTTTCGGTACAGGCCCATGTTGGGGTTGGAGCGCACAAGAGTTGTTAGGTTGGATACAATATGGTGGCGGTATGCAATTATTTAATGAACTGATGGGTAGTTTAGGATTAAACCTTGTTAGTTTCTTTAATAGTCCAATGCCTGCTCAACCACTTGGATGGTTCAAAGAGCAAATCAAAAAATCTTCTCAAATGAAAGGTTTGAAATATCGTACTGTGGGATTAGCTGCAGACGTTCTAGGAGAAATGGGAATGTCAGTTGTTCAATTGCCAGGTGGAGAAATTCAACCAGCAATGAAGAGTGGATTAATTGATGCTGCTGAGTTTAACAATCCAACTTCTGATAGTGACTTTGGTATGCAAGATGTATCAAAACATTATCACTTAGCGAGCTTTCACCAATCACAAGAAGCTTTTGAGGTTACATTTAATAAGAAAAAATTTAGTGGCCTTGCTCCAGAATTACAAAAAATTCTAGAGTATGCTTCTGAAGCAGAAAACTCTAACTTCTTCTGGCACAACACATTAAGATATGCTGATGACCTTGTTAAATTAAAAAACAAGCTTGGCGTAAATGTTTACAGAACGCCAGACAGTGTGATGGCTGATCAATTAAAAGCATGGGATGTGATTACAAAGAAATTTTCAAAGAAAGATCCTTTCTTTGATAAAGTTGTAAAATCACAAAAAACATATGCTAAAAAAGTTATGGCATACCTATTGCTTAACCAACCTGATTACGGATTGGCTTATAGACACCACTTCGGTGAGCCTACAAAAGCAATTTAAGTAATCATAAGAATAATTTTTTAAGGGCGGCTTTTAAAAGTCGCCCTTTTCAATTAAGCTAGATCAAATGGAAAAATTTATATATTTTTTTGAAAGTTTAAGCATCTGGATAGGAAGAGCATTTGGTTGGTGTATTGTAATTTTAACCCTTTCAGTCACATATGAAGTTTTTGTACGTTATGTTTTAAACGCTCCAACAGTTTGGGCGTTTGATATGATGGTTCAAATGTACGGCGGATTATTTCTAATGGCCGGAGCTTATGCATTAGCACAAGATGCTCATGTAAGAGGTGATGTTTTATATAGATTATTTCCTGTTAAAGCGCAGGCGTGGATTGATTTAATACTTTACATTTTTTTCTTTTTTCCTGGGATGTTGGCTTTAGTTTGGTTTGGATATGAAATAGCTAGTGACTCTTGGAGATATAAAGAAGTTAGCTGGAATAGCCCTGCTCGAATTCAAATTTATTTTTTTAAATCCCTAATACCTCTTGCTGGAGGATTATTAATTCTACAAGGGATTTCAGAATCTATGAGATGTATTCTTTGTATTAGACATGGCACATGGATGCAGAGACATGAAGATGTCAGAGAAACTGAAGAAGATTTAATTAAACAACAAGAAGAAGAACAAAGAAGAAAAAAAGCATTGGGAAAGGATAATTAAATGACAGATCCACAAGTGGCTATGTTAATGCTTTCAATGTTTATCTTTCTAGTTTTATTAGGCTTTCCTATAGCCTTTACACTTATTGCTATGGGTGTGGGTTTTGGTTATTACGCATACTTCCAAGCAGACAATTTATTTAATAATCAAATTTTTTATTTACTTAATCAAAATACCTATTCCGTAATGGAAAATGATGTTTTGGTTGCCATACCTCTATTTTTATTTATGGGCTATGTTGTTGAGCGTGCAAATATTGTTAATAGATTATTTTTTAGTTTACAATTGGCTACACGACATCTTCCAGGATCAATGGCTGTAGCGGCGCTTGCTACTTGTGCAATATTTGCTACGGCAAGCGGAATCATTGGAGCAGTTGTTACGTTAATGGGACTATTAGCTTTTCCAGCCATGGTTAAAGCAGGTTATCACAGAGGCTTTGCCTCTGGAGTTATTTGTGCAGGAGGAACTTTAGGAATACTAATTCCTCCAAGTATTATGCTTATTGTTTATGCGGCCATAGCTGAATTATCTCCGTTGAGACTTTATGCTGCAGCAATTTTTCCTGGTTTTTTATTAGCTGGTTTTTATATGATTTATGTTGTTACCCGTGCATATTTTAATCCAAGTCTTGCACCAAAACCTATAGAAGAAGAAGTTCCGCCAACGAGAGTTATTTTACTTCAACTATTAACTTCATTCGTACCTCTAGCATTATTAATTTTAACAGTACTTGGCTCAATTTTACTCGGATTGGCAACTCCAGCAGAAGCTGCTGCAATTGGTGCTTTTGGAGGATTGTTTTTAGCTTTTTGTTATAAAGCACTTAATTGGAAAACATTAAAACAATCGATTTTCTTAACAGCCAAAACAACAGCGATGGTTTGTTGGTTATTTGTTGGTTCTTGGACTTTTGCCTCGGTTTTTTCATATCTAGGTGGCCATGCAATAATTGAACATTGGATTCTTGCTATGAACTTGGAACCTTGGCAATTTCTTGTTCTAGTTCAATTAATAATTTTTTTACTTGGATGGCCTTTGGAATGGACTGAAATATTAATTATCTTTGTTCCAATTTTCTTACCTATGCTTGATACATTTGGTGTGAACCCATACTTTTTTGCCATGTTGGTCGCTTTAAACCTACAAACTTCCTTTCTGACTCCACCGATGGCGATGGCAGCTTATTATTTGAAGGGTGTGGTTGGAGATGAGATTGAATTAATAGAAATATTTAAAAGCATCATGCCTTATTTAGCTATAGTAATATTTACAATGGTGCTTATGTACAATTTTCCAGGGATAGCATTATATTTACCAGATTACTTTTTTGGTATTGCTAAATAGAATTAATGTCTGCACTTAATACTTCCGTAGTAGAAATGGTTAAATCTATTAAAAAGGGCGAAATTACATCAGAAGAACTTGTAAAAAATTACATAAAAGAAATAAAAAAAAAAGAAAAAGATATTCAAGCTTGGGAATTCTTTGATGAAGAACTTGCCCTTGCTCAAGCAAAAAAATCAGATTTGCTTCATCAATCAGGAAAACATGGCGACCTTCATGGTATTCCAATCGGCATTAAAGATATTTTTGATACAGAAGATATGCCAACTGAACATGGAACAGAAATTCATAAGAAAAATCCAAGTTTAAACGATTGTACTGTTGTGTCGAAATTAAAACAGGCTGGAGCGGTCATTATGGGAAAAACGGTAACGTGTGAGCTTGCATACTATTCGCCTGGTAAAACTAAAAATCCACATGATCTTAGTAGAACTCCCGGTGGGTCATCAAGTGGCTCAGCAGCAGCTGTAGCTTCACATATGGTTCCACTTGCAGTGGGAAGCCAAACAAATGGATCAGTAATTAGGCCTGCCTCTTACTGTGGTGTAGTAGGATATAAACCTACTAGAGGATTAATTTCGCGACACTTAGTACTACAAGTTTCTAGAAAATTGGATCAGGTAGGAGTTTTTTCTAACTCAGTAGAAGATGCTGCATTAATTAGCGAACAGCTTATTGGTTATGATAAACAAGATCCTGATACATCTTTGAATCCTAAACCAAAATTATTAGCTGCTAGTCAGCAAAAACCTCCAATGGAACCAGTATTGGCCTATATCAAATTACCTTTTATGGATAAATTAGAAGAGGATACAAAAGAGGGTTTTGAGGAAATAAAAGATGAAATAAGAAATAAATTAAAAGGTAAAATAGATGAAGTTGAACTTCCCGAAGGTTTTAAAGGCATTCCAGAGTGGCACAAAATAATTATGGAGTCAAACATGGCTACTTCTTTTTCTCAAGAATATAAATCTTTTAAAAATAAATTAAGCGATAAAATTGTAGAAGCTATTGAAAGAGGAATGAAATATACCTCTGTTGAATATAATGAAGCCTTATCAAAAATAGATACAGCAAATACTTACTTTAAACAATTTTTTCATGATTATGATGCAATCTTAACTCCTTCAGCATCAGGTGAGGCACCTAAGGGTTTAGATTTTACTGGCAATCCTATTTTTTGTACAGTTTGGACTTATTGCGGAATGCCTTCTATTAGCTTACCTTTGCTTCAAGGAAAAAATGGTTTACCAATAGGAGTGCAATTAGTGTCATCTCTTTTTGATGATGAAAGATTATTTAGAAACGCAACATGGTTAACTAATAAAATTAAAATATGAAATTTAGTGAAAAAATAACAATCATAATAGGAGTAACGCTTGTTAGCGTATTTGTAATAGGATTAGCGTGGAGTATAAGCACTGGTCTAGCAGGATTTTGGAGAGGGTTACCTTTTTGGGTTATAGTTATATTTTCTCTCTATCTTCTTATTGTGGATTCAATAAATTCAATTAATAAGAATTAATCAAATCTTTTATTAATACTATAATATTTTTTACTGACTCAGCTAAAAATTCTAATTGTTCATCTAACATTATAAAAAGATACTCAATCTCTGGGAAAGAATTTATTAAGTCATCTTCAAATGTTTTCATTATTCCTATCAGGGAAAAACCAACAATTATAAATAAAAAAATATACCCAAAAAATCCGAGGCCTTGTTTTGATTTATAATTATCTTTTAATTCTTTTATATCATCTAAAAGCTCCGATGAAGGATCTATTTGTTTTTCAATTTCTTTAATTTTTTTCTGCTTTTTTTTTGTTATAACTTTTTCTTTTCTACCTGTTAGTTTATCAAGCTCTTTTCCAATTTTTTTTTTTGCAAATAATCCAGTTTTGCCAGAGGGTAGTAATTCTGCCCATTGACTACCTAAAAATTTATAAGTTTTACCGTCTGATGCTCTTATTTTATCAACTGAAAGAGTTTCGTTTATATCTGAAGTTTTAACAGGTTTGGGTGTAATTCTAGAAGGCATTTGATGCCATGTAACAGAACAGTAGCCACATTGAACCATTCTTCCTTCACTAGGAATATCACTATCTTTTATTGCAAATTTTCTTGAACAACTTTCACACTGTATAATCATTGAGCTTTCTTTAATTAATAGTCTATTATTCTATTCAATCATTTGATCAAGAACAAGGATTTCACTTTTATTTGATTTTGCTTGATTGTTACTAGTTAAAACCTCATCTTTGTCTACGGAATCTTTTTTTTCTTCGATTTTTCTCTTTTTTTTCTCCATTTTAGAGATATTTTCTACTGCATTTAGAATGTCATTTATTTCAAATTCTTTTATCATAATTTTACCAACGTCTATGATAGTTTAAATATCTAAAATATAAAATGAATTTTTTAATAAATTTATGAATTTTTATACTACAGGAATACTAGCTCTAATACTTTTTTATATTTTGTTGACAATTATTGTGTTTTTTTTTCAAAGAAACCTTTTATATCATCCAACAGTAGATAATTACCTTAATGATAACTTAGCCGCAGAACCTACCGAAATTGAAAAAGTTAAAATTACCACAGGAGACAAAATAGATTTAACCGGATGGTTTTATAATAAAAATATAAAAGAGTTTAAAACTATTGTATTTTTTCATGGAAATGCAGGATCATTGAAAAATAGAACTTATAAACTTAATCATTTTAAAGACCTGAATGTAAATTTTTTAATAATTGCTTGGAGAGGTTTTAGTGGAAATATGGGAAAACCAAATGAAGTGGGTTTATACGAAGATGCTAGGAGCGCTATTAGCTGGTTAAATATGAGAGGAATACAGGACGAAAACATCATACTTTATGGAGAATCTTTAGGAACAGCGGTAGCCATAGAAGTTGCTCAAAATAAAAATTATGCTGGTGTTATATTGGAATCTCCATTTACTTCTATGATTAATATGGGGAAAAAATATTACCCATTTTTTCCAATTAGTTTTTTGCTCAAAGACAAATATGAAAGCAATAAAAAAATAAATAAAGTTTCATGTCCAGTTTTAATCATACACGGTAAAGTTGATAAGATTGTTCCGTATACAATGGGAGAAAAAATGTATGAACTTGCAAATCAACCTAAATTTTTTTATTCCCAAGAATATGGCGATCATATGGTAGAATATAATGAAAAGCTTTTATCAGCTTTAAGAAAATTTATTCAAAGCTTAAATTAGGTCACAATTTAAACAATCTAATCACACAGTTAAATATTAGTTTTAAAGAATGAAGAAATTATTATTATATTTTACATTCTTTTTTTTATTTTTAAATATTCAAGCAAACTCAGATGAAATTTACCCCGTGAAGAGTAATTTTGAAGAAGTATTTAATGTTGGCACAATGCTTTCTCATGATGATAAATTTACCTTGTATTTTAGAACTAGGGAGAAAGCGATTTTAGCAAAAGGGTCAGAATTTAATTATATAAAAGATTATCCTCAAGATTTGTATATTTTATACAACGAAACTGGTAAAACTAACCCACTTATTACACACGATTGGTTCCCTAAAAAAGTTAAACAACTAGGTTCAGATTACAATTTACCAGTATTTCCCGAAGATTATGCTTATTATTTACTTAGTGATAATGAGACATTAATAATGATCAGTGGAATAAAATCAATTAGATCAAATTTTAAATTTAATCTTAAAGAAAACAAACTCGAAAGACTTCCAATGGAAAATGATTACAAAATATACATATCCTCATTATTAAAAAGCTGCGGCTATACAAATATGAGTGATACTTATAAATGCTCATATTATAAGCCTTTAATTTCAGAAAATCTTATTAATTAATTTTTTTGATATTTAGTAAAATAATTAATCCTAATAATAATAATATAATAGCAGCTGAAAACCCTACTCTTTGACTAGAAGTTAAAAAAGTAACTGTACTCACTAATAAAGGTCCTAAAAATGATGTTAATTTGCCTGAAGTCGCAAATAAACCGAATCCTTTCCCTTGATTATTTTTTTTTAGCAATGATGTTATTACTACACGACTTGCGGATTGTATGGGGCCTATAAATAGACCGTTGATTGCGGCAAGATAAAAAAATGTAGATGATTTAAAAGTAAATAAAATAGCAATCGAAGAAAGTATCAGTCCAATTAAAGAGAAAATAATTACATTTTTAGATCCATACCTATCATTTATAAAACCTCCAATAAAAGCTCCAATAAAAGCAGTTACATTCATGATAATTGAAAGTTTTAAAAGATCTTTTATTTCAAGATTAAATACGCCGACAGCAAATATTCCTCCCATTACAATAATTGCATTTAAACCGTCCGCATATAACATTCTGGCAATTAAAAATTTTCCTAAAACAGTAATTTTTTTATGCCAAAGTAATTTTTTTAAATTATCTGATTTGACCGAATAATTTTTTTTACTTTTATCTTTTTTTATTACGAAGAAAAGAAAAGGAATTGAAAATATCAAAAACCAAATACTTACTAATAATGTAATTGCTCTTATATTTTCAGATTCTTCTTTGGTTAATCCAAAGGGCAAATTATCCGTATCTATAAATAGCTTGATACTTATAAGTAAAATTATAATTCCACCCACATATCCTAGAGCAAAACCAAAACCAGAAGATTTTCCTAGATTTTCATTTTTCGTAATATCTTTTAATAATGAATTATAAAAAATTAGACTTAATTCATAAAAAAGATTTGCTATACCAACAATTATCAAAGTATATAAAAGATAGGATTGAGATGGTTTTGCAAACCATAAAAGCGCAGTAAACAAAATACATAACAATGAAAAACACCTTACAAAAAATACAATTCTGTTTTTTCTGTCAGCAAAAGAACCAACGATTGGTCCAATTATTGCTACTAAAAAACCCGTGATACCGATTGTCCACCCCCAATACGACTGACCCATTACCGGGTTAGGAGCAATTTGTTTTGCAAAATATGTCGCAAAAATAAAAGTTATAATAATTGTGGTAAATGCAGAATTTGCAAAATCATAAAGGGCAAAATTAAATATTTTTTTCATTTAAGAATGCATTAATGCATCAGAGAAGTATTCCGAATTAAATTTTTGCAAATCATCTTCTTTTTCACCCATACCTAAGGCTACTATAGGTAATTTAAATTTTTTACCTATTGCTAATAAAATTCCACCTTTTGCAGTACCATCAAGCTTGGTCATAATAATTCCAGTTATTGGAGTTATTTTTTTAAATTCTTCTACTTGATTGATTGCACTTTGGCCGGTTGTAGCATCCAATATAAGAAAAGTTTCATGAGGTGCATGCGAGTCAATTTTTTTAATTACTTTTGTTATTTTTTTAAATTCGTCCATTAAATTTTTTTTATTTTGCAGCCTTCCAGCTGTATCAATGAGCAAATAATCAAAATTATTATTTTTAGCATGTTCAAGAGATTTATAAGCAACTGAGGCAGGATCAGCTCCTTCTTCAGATTTAATAATATCAGCGTTAATTTTTTTTGCCCAAATTTCTAGTTGATCTACTGCTGCAGCTCTAAAAGTATCTGCGGCACCAAACACTATTTTCTTATTATTCTGACCTAAAATTTTACCTAATTTTCCAATAGTTGTAGTTTTTCCAACTCCATTTACTCCTGCTATTAAAATTACATTTGGTTTATTTTCATTTAAATTTTCTAGATTTTTTTCAAGAGGTTTTAATATCTCACAAACATAACTAGAAAAGATCTTAAAAATTTTGTCTTTTTCAGAATTTTTAGGATCTATTTTGGTATTAGCAAACTTTTCTCTTAGTTCTCTTGCAGATTCAGTTCCAACGTCTGATTGAATTAAAAAATCTTCCAATTCATCAAGCATGTTTTTATCTATTTTTCTTTTAAAAATTAAATCGTTTAAACCAGACGATATATTTTTTGAACTTTTACTTAGACCTAACTTAAATTTATCAAAAATACCCATAATTAAATACTAACTGTAATTTTTTTAACTTCTGAAACTTTGCCTGTCATATAGACATTATTATCTTTTTGCCAGTCGATGTTTAATAATCCCTCGTCAAATTCAATGTCTACATTTCTTTCACAAAATTTTAAATCTACACCCGCTACTGCCGCAGCACACGCAGCAGTTCCGCATGCCTTAGTTAAACCAGCACCGCGTTCCCAAACTTTTATTTTCATGTGTTTTTTATTTTTAACACTAGCTAAAGTTACATTGCATTTTTCGGGAAAATAATTGTGGTTTTCTATTTTAGGACCAATTTCTTGCAAATTAAATTGATTATAATTTTTAACAAAAAAAACCACATGTGGATTTCCAACACTTAAAGCAAATCCTCCTACAAGTTCATTTCCGTCATTACTATTAATTTTTATTTTTAAATTTTTATTATCCATTTTTTTTAACAATGGTATTTTATCCCATACAAAATTAGGTTGACCCATATTTATTTTTACTAAATTTTTTTCATTTAGTTCAGCTTCCAAAATTCCAGCTTTTGTTTTTAAAGATATTTTTTTACTATTATTTTCTCTCATCAATAAATATGCAGCACATCTACTACCATTTCCACATGCAGAAATTTCTCCACCATCCGAGTTATAAAATTTTAAGAAGACATTGCTGCTTTTATCTTTATCAATAAAAATTACTTGATCACATCCAATGTTATTTCTATCTGAAATTTTGATTATTTGTTCCTTAGTAAGGGAAAAAGGTTTTTGCCTTTTATCAAATATAATGAAGTCATTACCCAATCCGTCCATTTTATAAGCATCTAAATTATTCATATTTTAAGTTTTATCTTTATTGATTGACTTTTTAAACCTCAATATGTATTTTGCTCGCTATTCCCGCAAAAGATAGTTTTTGCGGTGCTCTTGGCAACAAGGGGATCGACACTAGTCAGCGAAGGTTCGCCCACTAGTGCGATTTTTGTTGGAATAAATAAATTATGTTTGAAAATTTAACAAATAAGTTTGAAGAAATTTTTAGTTCTTTAAAAAAAGCACCTTCACTTGACGAAGCACAGGTCGATGAGGGTTTACGAAAAATACGTCAAGCATTATTAGAAGCAGATGTAGCATTACCAGTTGCAAAAGAATTAATTAAAAATATTAAACCTAAGGCAATAGGTCAGGAAATTATTAGGTCAACAACACCTGGCCAAATGATAATTAAAGTTGTTTTTGATGAGATTGTAAAAATTCTCGGCGATACTAATTCTGAAATAAATCTTAATGCTGTTCCTCCAGTTTGTTTAATGTTAGTTGGATTACAAGGATCAGGAAAAACAACAACGGCAGCAAAACTAGCCAAATATATAGAAAAAAATAACAAAAAAAAATCTTTACTAGTTAGTTTGGATGTTTACAGGCCTGCAGCGCAAGAACAATTAAATATATTAGGTGAAAAAAATTCAATACAAACTTTGCCTATAGTTAAAGATCAATTGCCAATTGATATTGCTAAACGAGCTCTTAATGCAGCATCATTAAGTGGAGTTGATACAATAATTTTTGATACTGCTGGCAGAACTCAAATTGATTTATCTATGATGAATGAAATTAAAGAAATTAAATCTTTAACAAATCCAACCGAAACAATTTTAGTTGCAGATTCTTTAACAGGACAAGTAGCTGTCAATGTAGCTCAAGAATTTAAAAAAGCTGTAGATTTAAGTAGCATTATTTTAACTAGAGTAGATGGAGATGGTAGAGGAGGTGCTGCATTAAGTATGAAATTTGCAACAAATACTCCAATTAAATTTATGGGAACTGGTGAAAAAATTGAACAATTTGATGTTTTTTATCCAGATAGAATAGCTAATAGAATTTTAGGCATGGGAGATGTTGTTTCTCTAGTAGAAAAAGCGACACAGGATCTTGATGAAGAAAAAATTAAAAAAACCGAAGAAAGTTTAAAGTCCGGTTCTTTTTCTATGGAAGATTACTTAAACCAACTAAGACAAATGAAAAAAATGGGTGGAATGGAGGGAGTATTATCCATGCTTCCAGGAGTATCTAAAATAAAAAAACAAATGGATAACGCGAATATAGATGAAAATATTATTAAAATTAATGAAGCAATTATTTTGTCAATGACTAAAGAAGAGAGATTGGATCCAAAAATTATTAATGGATCAAGAAAAAAAAGAATTTCTAGTGGCTCAGGAGCAGATACAGCCACTATAAATAAATTGTTAAAACAATTTAAAATGATGACCAACATGATGAAAAAAATGTCTAAAGGTGGTCATAAAGACGGGATACCTCCAGATATTCTTAACCAACTAAAATAGAAAGGAAAAAATATGTCAATAATAGAAAAAATGTCAAAAATAGTAAACGATGGAGACGTGGCTGCAGGAGAAAAGTTGATACATGATGATTATCAATTTTTAATGCACGCATCTGGAAAAAAACTAGGTAAACAAGATATTTTAAAATGGTTAGGCATGAAAGATGTCCAAATGGAAAAAGTTAGAGTGCTTTTTGAAAATGATGAAGTTGGATTCGGGCATGCTTTTACAAGTTATAAAGATGGAAATAAAGAAGCTGTAATGACTTACTATAAATATAAAGATGGAAAAGTTGTTTATATGGAAACTGGTGCTACAAAGTTGCCGAAATAAAAGAAAGGAAATAAAAACATATGTTAAAAATTAGATTATCAATGGCTGGAGCTAAAAAGAGACCAGTTTATAAGATTGTGGTTGCGGACAGTAGATTCCCAAGAGACGGTAGATTTATTGAAAAGGTAGGTTTTTTTAATCCATTACTTCCGAAAACAAAAAAAGAGAGAGTAAATTTAGAAGCAGAGAGAATAAAACATTGGATTAGCAAGGGTGCTAAACCAACTTTAAGAGTTTCTAGAATATTAGGAGAAGCTCAACTTTATCCAATGCCACCTAAAGGAAATAATCCACTTAAGGCAATTCCTAAAAAAGATAGAAAAAAAGATAAGTCAGAAGGTGGAAAACCAGCAGCCGAAGCACCAAAAAAAGAAGCTGCAACAACTGAACCAAAGAAAGAAGCGCCAAAAGCAGAGCCTAAAAAAGAGGAACCTAAAGCAGCAGCGCCAAAAGCAGAGCCTAAAAAAGAGGAACCAAAAAAAGAAGCTGCAACAACCGAACCAAAGAAAGAAGAGCCAAAGAAAAAATAAATGTGGAAGGCAAAAGTATTTACTTTATACCCTGAATTATTTCCAGGACCATTAGGTAGTGGTTTATATAAAAAAGCACTTGAAAAAAAACTATGGTCATTGGAAGTAGTAAATATTAGAGATTATGCTCTAGATAAACATAAGACCGTGGATGATACTCCTTTTGGAGGAGGCAGTGGAATGTTAATGCGAGCAGATATTATAGCTAATTCTTTGGACAACAATATTAATAGCAAAAATGAAACAACTATTTACTTATCACCAAAAGGAAAAAAGTTTGACCAAAGTAGTGCAAAAAAAATGTTAGAGAAAAATATAAACATTATATGTGGACATTTTGAAGGAGTAGATCAAAGATTGTTAGAAACAAGAAATATAGAAGAAGTGAGCGTTGGAGATTTTGTTTTGTCAGGGGGCGAAATTGGTGCCCTACTAATAATTGATACAGTGGTTAGATTAATTCCAGGTGTGGTAGGAAATTTTGAGTCTTTAACCGAAGAAAGCTTTGAAAAGAATTTATTAGAATATCCGCAGTATACTAAACCTCAAAAATGGGAAAAAAAGGATGTTCCCGATGTATTATTAACTGGAGATCACGCTAAAATTAAAGGCTGGCGTTTACATCAATCAGAGGATATAACACGACGCCGGCGTCCTGATTTATGGGAAAAATATAAGAAAAACAAATGAAAAATATTGAAGAAATAAATAACTCGATAGTAAAAAAAATTTTAGCAAAAAAGAAAATTCCTGAATTTTTTGCAGGAGATACTATTAAAATTGGAGTAAGAATTGTTGAGGGAAAAAGGGAAAGAATTCAATATTTTGAAGGAGTATGTATTGCAAAGAAAAATAGAAATATAAATTCTTCATTTACAGTGAGAAAAATTTCATTTGGCGAAGGTGTTGAAAGAACATTTGCTTTATATAGTCCCGTTATTGGTTCTATTAAGGTAATACGCTCGGGCGAGGTTAGAAAGGCAAAGTTATATTATTTAAGAGATCGAAAAGGTAAGTCAGCTAGAATTTCAGAAAAAATAAAAAAAAGAATTGGTGTAGATATATCTGAGCAAGCCCCCGAAGCAGAAATTGTGAAGGAACCTTCTGTTGAGACTCAAGAATTAAAGGCAGAGCCTAAAAAAGAGGAACCTAAAGCAGCAGCTCCAAAAGCAGAGCCTAAAAAAGAAGCTGCAAAAACTGAACTCAAAAAAGAAGAATTAAAAAAAAAGAAAAAATAATTTTTTTTTATAATGCCCCAAACACTTTACGATAAAATTTGGAACGAACATATAGTTCACCAACAGGATGATGGAACCACTCTATTATATGTTGACAGACATCTTATTCACGAAGTAACAAGTCCTCAAGCTTTTGAGGGATTAAGATTATCAAAAAGAAAAGTTAGGCAACCAAATCTTACCCTGGCTGTTGCAGATCATAATGTACCAACTACTGATAGATCAAAAGGTATAGATGATCAAGAATCTAAAATTCAAGTTGAGGCACTTGAAAAAAATTGCAATGATTTTGGGATAAAACTTTTTAATATGCAAGATAAGCGACAAGGAATTGTTCATATTATTGGACCAGAGCAAGGATTTACCCAGCCAGGAACTATAATAGTTTGTGGTGATAGTCATACAGCAACACATGGAGCTTTTGGTGCATTAGCATTTGGTATTGGAACTTCTGAAGTTGAACACGTCCTAGCAACTCAAACTTTGATGCAAAAAAAATCAAAAAATCTTTGTATAAAAGTAATAGGAAAGTTAGCAAATGGTGTTACAGCTAAAGATGTAATTTTACAAACAATAGGAAAAATAGGAACCGCTGGAGGAACAGGGTGCGTCATAGAATATGCTGGACCTGTAATCGAAAGTTTGAACATTGAACAACGAATGACGATCTGTAACATGTCAATAGAAGCAGGTGCTAGAGCAGGATTGATAGCTCCTGATGAAAAAACTTTTCAGTATTTAAAAGACAAACCTATGTCTCCTAAAGGTACAGACTGGGATAAGGCAATTGAATATTGGTCTGGTCTTAAATCAGATAAAGAAGCCAAATTCGATAAAGAAGTTGAAATTAAAGGAGATGACATTAGCCCAATGGTTACATGGGGAACTTCTCCTCAAGATGTTGTTAAAGTCACAGGAGTTGTTCCAGACCCAGAAAAAGAATTAGACGCAGATAAAAAAGCATCAATGAATCGTTCATTAAATTATATGGGGCTTAAACCAAATACAAAAATAACTGATATTAAAGTTGACAAAATTTTTATAGGAAGTTGCACTAATGGAAGAATTGGAGATTTAAGAGATGCTGCCAAAGTTATAAAAGGAAGATCAGTTGCACAACATGTAAATGCTATGGTTGTTCCTGGCTCTGGACTTGTGAAGCAGCAAGCGGAAAAAGAAGGGATAGACAAAGTATTCAAAGAAGCCGGTTTTGAGTGGAGAGAACCAGGTTGTTCTATGTGTTTGGCCATGAATGCCGACAAACTTAATCCTAAAGAAAGATGCGCATCCACTTCAAATAGAAATTTTGAAGGCCGCCAAGGACGTGGAGGAAGAACTCATCTTGTAAGTCCAGCTATGGCAGCAGCTGCAGCAATTGATGGGCATTTAACCGATGTAAGAAAGTTTCAAAACTAAAATGGAAAAATTTAATATTTTAAAAGGAATACCTGCTAATTTGCCTATGATCAATGTCGATACAGACATGATAATTCCAAAGCAATTTCTTAAAACTATAAAAAGAAGTGGACTTGGTAAAAGTTTATTTTTTGAGATGCGTTATGATGACAAGGGAAAAAAAATAGAAAATTTTATTTTAAATCAAGATCCTTACAATAAATCACCTATTTTAATAACTGGGAAAAATTTTGGGTGTGGATCCTCAAGAGAGCATGCTCCATGGGCGCTATTAGATTTTGGAATTAAATGTATTATTGGTTCAAGTTTTGCAGATATATTTTATAATAACTGTTTTAAAAATGGTATGTTACCAATAGTTTTAGATCAAAATAAATTAGAAGATATAATTGAATATTCAAAAAGAAAAGAAATAATAGAAATAAATTTAACAAAGCAAGAAATTAAATTTGGAAATAAAATAATTAATTTTGAAATTGATCCTTTTAAAAAAAAATGTTTGTTAAATGGTTTAGATGATATTTCGCTATCTTTAGAAAAATCAGAAAAGATACTTGCATACGAAAAGGAACTTAAAAAAATAAAACCTTGGGTAAATTAATATGATCAAAGTTAAAAAGCGAAAAATTTTGTTACTACCAGGTGATGGTATCGGACCAGAAGTAGTTGCTGAAGTAAAAAAAATTATAAAATGGCTTAATTCAAAAAAATCTTTGGATTTTCAAATTGATGAAGATTTAGTAGGCGGCGCTTCGTATGAAAAACACAAAAACCCAATTACAGATGAAGTATTTTATAAAGCGTTAGAATCCGAAGCTGTAATTTTGGGAGCTGTTGGTGGTCCAAAATGGGATAATTTGGAATTTTCAAAAAAACCTGAAAGAGCATTGTTAAAGTTAAGAAAAGAATTAAAGCTATTTGCAAATCTTCGCCCAGCAATTTGCTTTAAACAATTAGTTGAAGCTTCAAGCTTGAAACCCGAAATTGTTTCTGGCTTAGATATAATGATTGTTAGAGAACTTACTGGCGGTATTTATTTTGGGGAACCAAGAGGAATTAAACCTATCGAAAATGGTGAAAGGAAAGGTATTAATACGCACACGTACACAACTAACGAAATAGTTAGGGTGGCAAAGGTAGCTTTTGAACTTGCTCAAAAGAGAAATAAAAAAGTAACTTCATGTGAAAAATCAAATGTTATGGAAGCAGGAGTTTTATGGAGAGAGGAGGTTCAAAAACTTAAAGACAGTGATTATCCTAATATTGAACTTAATCACATGCTTGCTGATAATTGTGCAATGCAATTATTAAGAAATCCGAAACAATTTGACGTAATCGTAACTGATAACTTATTTGGAGATATGTTATCTGATGAAGCTGCAATGTTGACAGGATCATTAGGTTTGTTGCCCTCAGCATCCTTAGGTGCAAAAGACAAAAATGGTAAATTAAGATCAATGTACGAACCTGTTCATGGTGCAGCACCTGATATTGCCGGAAAAGGAATAGCAAACCCTATAGCTACTATTTTAAGCTTTTCTATGGCTCTTAAGTATTCTTTAGATCTTAATAAAGAGTCACAAAACTTAGATCAAGCAGTTCAGAAAGTTCTTGATGATGGTTTAAGAACTAAAGATATTTTTACTAAAGGCAAAAAAGAAGTATCCACCTCACAAATGGGTGATGCAATAATTTCTAAACTTAAATAGTATCTAACCCAATGAATATTAAAAATGTGGTTGTCATTGGCTCCGGTACCATGGGGAGTGGTATTGCAGCACAATTGTGTAATGCAAATGTTCCTGTTACGTTATTGGATCTTAAAACAGAATTTTCAGAAAAAGCAAAAAAAAGAATTTTTGAATCTAGACCTCCGCTACTAATTGATAAGAATAGAATTAAAAATATAAAAGTTGGAAATATAGATGAAAATTTTGATGTTGTTAAAAAAGCTGATTGGGTTGTTGAAGCGGTAGTAGAAAGAATAGATATAAAGCATAGTCTTTACGAAAAAATATTAAAAATAAGAAAAAAAGATTCTATAATTTCATCAAATACATCCACAATTCCTTTAAAAGTTTTATCAGAAAAAATGTCTGACGAGGATAAAAAAGATTTTTGTATCACACATTTTTTCAATCCAGTGAGATATATGGGTTTACTAGAGATTGTTAGCGAAATTACGAACGATTCAAAGAAAATAGATTTTTTAAAAAATTTTTGTGAAGACAAGTTAGGCAAAGGGGTAATTATCTGTAAAGATACACCAGGTTTTTTAGGTAATAGAGTTGGTGTTTATGCTATGCAAGTGGCAATGACAGAAGCCATAAAAATGCAGTTAGGCATAGAAGAAGCAGATGCAGTTTTTGGAAGACCTATGGGTATTCCTAAAACAGGAGTTTTCGGCTTGTATGATTTAATTGGCATCGATCTAATGGCTGATGTTTTAAAAAGTTTTATAAAAGAATTACCAAAGTCAGATGTATTTCATGAAGTGGCTGAAGAAATTCCATTAGTTAAAAATTTAATTGACACTGGCTATACTGGAAGAAAAGGAAAAGGTGGATTTTATAGAATAAACAAAAAGGATGGCAAGAAGGTGTTAGAAGCAATTAATCTAATTAGCAAAGATTACTCTCCTTCCAAAAAAATTGATCTTAATATTGATGAAAAAGTTAATTTAAAAGAACTTGTTTTAAGAAATGATAAGTATGGAAAGTATGCCTGGTCGGTTATTTCTAAAATTATTCTTTATGCATCTTCTTTAGTTCCTAACGTAACAAAAGATTATAATAATATTGATGAAGCAATGAGACTCGGTTTTAACTGGACAAAGGGCCCTTTTGAAATGTTAGAAGAGCTTGGGGTAAAGTTTTTTGTAGAAAAAGATAGTGATTTAAAAATAAATAAATTTATAGAAGAACTTTATGCTAAAAAAACTGAGACGTTTTATGGAAAAAGGCAAATTTATACAAATTTAGAAACATTAGGAAAAGTAAAACAGTTAGCAAAAATTAGTAAAGATAATAAATCAGCTTTTACGTACGAATACAAAGACTGTAAAATTGTAGAATTTAATACAAAAGCAAATACTCTAGACTATGATTCAATGAATGCTCTAAAAAGAGCATCTGATAAAAATTTAATTATTATTAATGAAGGAATGCAGTTTTCTGCAGGCGTTAATTTAAATTATGTAATGAATTTTGCAAAGGAAAAGAATTGGAAAGCAATTGAAAAATTTATTAATCATTTTCAGATGACCTGCAAACATTTAAAATATTCCGATAACGTTGTTGTTTCAGCACCTTCAGGTTTGGCTTTGGGTGGTGGTTTTGAAGTTTTAGTTCAGAGCGATTATGTGGTTGCACACACTAACATAGTTACAGGATTAGTCGAAACACTAGTAGGATTAATACCTGCTGGAGGAGGAACTACCAATATGTTGTGGAGATGGATGCAAACTCAAGAAGCTAAAAAAGACCCTGATTTTGCTCCACAAAAAGTATTTGATATTATTGGTTATGGTAAGACTGCAACTTCACCACTAGAGGCAGTACCCTTTAAATTTTTACTAGAGAAAGATAAAAGTATTATGAATAGAAACAAGTTACTTTCAGTTTCTCAAGATTTAATAAATAAGAAAAAAGATGGGTATAAACCTCCAAAAAAACCCACTTTTAAGTTATCAGGAAGCCAAGTTAGAGGTAAAATGTACCAAACGCTGGAAAAACTTTTTAAAGAAAAGAAAATTTTGGAGCATGGAATGGAAGTGGGAAAAAAATTAGCTTTTGTACTAAGCGGAGGCAATACAACTGTAAATAAAGAATTATCTGAAGATGATATGTATGCTTTAGAGTTGGATGCGTTTGTTAAACTCATTGAAATGAAAAATACTCAAGCTAGAATAAAACACACACTATCAACAGGAAAACCTTTGGTAAATTAATGGCAACTTATAAAGCACCATTAGAAGATATGATGTTTCTCTTCGAAAAGTTGAGAGATAATGCTCACTATAATTCGCTTGAAAAATATAAAGAAGTTAATCCAGATCTTGCAAAAGATATTTTAGAACAAGCTGCAAAATTAACTGAAAATCTTATACTTCCTTTAGCTAAAACTGGAGATGAAATACCTGCTAAATTAGAAAATGGGATAGTAAGAACTCCTCCAGGATATAAAGAAGCTTATAAAAAATTTATTGAAGATGGGTGGGTTTCTTTATCTTGTGATCCTGAATATGGCGGCCAAGGAATGCCCAAAACCATCAGTTCATTTTTTGATGAAATGCTATCTGCGGCTAGTCTTTCTTTTAAACTTTACAGTGAACTTAGTATTGGGGCATATAATTGCATACTTCACCATGGCGATGATTCTATAAAGAAAAAGTTTCTTCCCAATATGGTTAAGGGAACTTGGAGTGGCACGATGTGCTTAACAGAACCAGTTTGTGGAACAGACCTAGGCTTATTAAAAACAAAAGCTGTAGAACAGCCAGATAGCACTTACAAATTAACTGGTCAAAAAATATTTATAACTTCAGGAGATCAAGATCTCACTGAAAATATTATTCATTTGGTTCTTGCAAGAACTCCTGACGCACCAGAAGGAACAAAAGGAATTAGTTTATTTTTGGTACCCAAAATTCAAGTTAAAGAAGATGGATCTTTAGGTCCAAGAAATGGAGTTACGACAAATTCAATTGAAAACAAAATGGGAATTAAAGGATCTGCCACATGTGTTTTAAATTTTGATGAAGCCATTGGATATATGATTGGACCTAAAAATAAAGGACTTAGCTCAATGTTTACTATGATGAATTTAGAAAGAATTGTCGTTGGACTCCAAGGGTTAGGATTATCAGAGATTGCTTATCAAAATGCTTTAATTTATTCAAAAGAAAGAAAGCAAGGTAAGGCTCATAATAGCAAAACAAAAAATGGGGCAAATCTAATCATCGATCATGCTGACATTAGAAGATCGTTATTAAATATGAAATCAATTATAGAAGGTGAAAGAGCTTTAAGTTTTTGGTTGGCTCAACAAACTGAAGTTAGCTTGCATCATAAAGATAATAAAATTAAAGAAGAAGCTTTAGACTTTGTTTCTTTAATGACCCCAGTAGTTAAGTCATTGTTTAGTGACATGGGAATGGAAATTACCAGTGAAGCCATACAAATTTTTGGTGGATATGGATATACAAAAGATCAAGGCATAGAACAGATTTACAGAGACAATAGGATTACACCAATATATGAAGGAACAAACTCAGTTCAGGCGATTGATTTGGTTTTTAGAAAACTTGTTAATAAAGACAAAGATATTATAGGACGTTACGTTAAACTAATTGAAATAGAAGTAAAAAAAAATAAAAATCAAAAAAAAATAAAACCATTAGCCGATAAACTAGATGACTATTTAAAAGTAGCAGTAAATTTTACAAATTGGATAAAAGACAAAATGAAAAATTCTAAGGACGATGTAAGTGCAGCCTGCAATGACTATCTAAAAGTATTAGGTTTAATTGCGCTGGCACACTCTTGGCTTAGAGTATTAGATGTTAGTTATAAAGAGCTGAGCAAAAATAAGAAGTTTTTTGAAGATAAAATTGAAACTGCGAATTTTTTCTTTAACCGAGTTTTACCTAGAATAGATTACCATTATAAATCTGCAATTTCTGGAAGCAAGTATATAATGGATTTTAAATTTAATTAAAATGGAATATCAAAGTCCACTTCATAAGAAGCTGCACGACGGTGTTTTTGTATTTACTGCAGAAACAACACCTCCTGATGCCTCAAATAAAGAAACTCTATTAAAAAAAATAGAACCATTAAAAGATATAGCAGATGCTATTAATGTAACTGATAGTCCAGGAGCAAAAGTGCACATGTCAGCACTTACCGCAGCAATTATTTTAGCTCAAAATGATATTGATCCAATATTACAATTAACAGTTAGGGACCGTAATCGATTAGCTATTCAAGGCGATTTGGTCGGTGCCTCTGCGTTGGGAGTTCATAATATTCTTTGTTTATCAGGAGATGATCCAAAGGTTGGGGACCAACCCGAAACAAAATCTGCTAAGGATATTGATAGTAAAACTTTAGTTGCAACAGCTAATATGATGAGAAAAGATAAAAAATTTCCATCAGGAAGAATTATTGACCCTGCGCCTAAATTATTTATAGGAGGAGCTGAAGTTCCCTCAAAAGGAAAACCAGATATAGAAAAAATTTTGGGAAAAATTAAAAATGGAATTGATTTTTTTCAAACCCAATATGTTTTTGAAGCTAAAAAATTAGAAGAATACATGAAAGTTTTAGAAGATGCTGGAATTTTAGAAAAAACATCATTTTTAATTGGTTTAGGTCCATTTGCTTCAGCAAAAAGCGCCAAATGGATGAATGATAACTTGTTCGGTGTAGATGTCCCTGATGAAATTATTAAAAGATTAGAACAAGCAAAAGATCAAAAAGAAGAAAGTAAAAAAATTTGCCTTGAATTAATTCAGATTTTTCGCGAAATTAAAGGGGTTAGAGGGATTCACCTAATGGGACATAAAAAAGAAGAAGTAATTGCAGAAATTATAAAAGAATCTAAAATAAGTTAATCATGAGTCATTACGATAAAAATCTCGACAAAAATAATGCAAATTTTGTTCCATTAACACCATTGTCTTTCTTAAAAAGAGCTAAAGATATTTATCCTAATTATGAGGCATTAATTTATGAAGATCGGAAGTACACTTGGTCAGAAATTTATAAAAGATGTATCAAATTCGCAAGCGCATTAGAAAAAATTGGTATTAGCAAAGGTGATACAGTTTCATTTCTGGCCTTTAACACTCCAGAAATTTTTGAGGCTCATTATTCTGTTCCTATGACTGGTGGAGTATTAAATACAATTAATATTAGATTGGATGCTAAAACTATTGCTTATATTTTAGATCACAGTGAAGCCAAGGTGTTAGTCGTAGATAGACAACTTCATACAGAAGTTAAAAAAGCATTAAGTACAATAAAAAGAAAAATTATTGTTATAGATATAAATGATAAATTTGCAGATCAGTCAAAACTACAAAAAATTGGTGATTTGGAGTATGAAAAATTTTTAAACACAGGTGATGAGAATTATCTTTGGAAAATGCCGGAAGATGAGTGGCAAGCTATTTCATTAAGCTATACTTCAGGAACAACAGGAAATCCAAAAGGAGTTGTTTATCATCATAGAGGCTCATATTTAATGTCAACGGGGAGCGCAACAGCTTGGAATATGCCAAATAGATTAAATTTTTTAACTGTTGTACCAATGTTTCATTGCAATGGGTGGTGTTACCCCTGGACCATTCCTATGCTAAATGGAAAAACAATTTGTCTTCGAAATATTGATATTAAGAAAATTTTTGAACTAATAGATAAATATAATGTAACTCACTTTGGTGGTGCACCAATCGTACTTAATATGATCACAGGAGCACCAGAAAATGATCGTAAAAAATTAAAGCAAAAAGTCTATGTATTAACTGCTGGAGCTCCTCCACCAAGTATAATTTTTAAAAAGATGAAAAATATTGGTTTTGAAGTAATGCATGTTTATGGCCTAACCGAAACCTATGGACACGTAACGCAATGTGCATGGAATGAATCGTGGAATGAGTTAGAAGAGGAAAAACAAAATGAGATTAAAGCTAGACAAGGAGTGAGATATCCTAATACAGAGGGTGTAACAATTATGGACCCAGAAACCATGAAGGAAGTTCCAAGAGATGGTAAAACAATTGGAGAAATAATGATCAGAGGAAATGTAGTTATGAAAGGCTACTTTAAAGATAAAGATGCCACCAACAAAGCAATGAAAGGTGGTTGGTTTCATACTGGAGATTTGGCCGTAATGTACCCAGATGGGTATGTAAAAATTCAAGACAGGTCTAAAGATATAATTATTTCTGGCGGTGAAAATATATCATCAATTGAAATAGAAAATACATTAGCAAAACATCCTTCTGTATCAATAGCAGCAGTAGTGGCAAAACCAGATGAAAAATGGGGAGAGGTACCTTGTGCATTTATTGAATCTGTTAAAGATAAAACTGTTACAGAAAAAGAATTGATCGACTTTTGCAAGGAAACTTTAGCTAAATTTAAAGTTCCAAAGAAAATTGAATTTTGTGAACTACCAAAAACTTCAACCGGAAAAATCCAAAAGTTTGAATTAAGAAAGAAAGCTAAGGAGATAAACTGAATTTCAAAGTAGACCAAAAAGATGTTTTTGCATCTACTGGTGGATTAGATTTTGATAATAAAAAACCGGTAATTGTTCTGATGCATGGTAGCGGACTTACGCACATAGTTTGGTCTTTGCATGAAACATTTCTAGCAGCAAAAGGTTATAGCGTTTTATCCGTTGATTTACCTGGACACGGTAACTCCGAAGGTCCTGCAGTAAAATCTATCGAGGGTATAGCAGAATGGATTAAAAAATTAATGGAACAATTAAAAGTTAGTGAAATTTCATTAATAGGTCACTCTCAAGGATGTCTAGTTGGTCTTGAATTTGCTTCGCGTTTTCCAAAATTAATTAAAAGTTTAGTTCTTGTTGGTGGGTCTTATGAACTACCTGTTAATCCAGCCCTAATTAATTATGCAGATGGAGGCGACATGAAATCAGTAGAGCTTATGATGAAATGGGGTTATGAAGGAGTTAAAAAATTTATTGGAGGAAACCCAGTACAAAAAATTATTAATTCACCAAGGCAAGTCCAAGAAGGATTAGCAGTAGATCTTAGGGCATGCAATGATTATAAAAATGGTTTAGAAGCTGCGGCAAAAATAAGTTGCCCTGCACTTTGTATATTAGGAGATAAAGATAAGATGGTTCCATTAGAAAAAGGAAAAAAAATGGCTGAAAGTATTAAAAGTTCCCAATTAGAGGTGCTAAAAGAATGTGGTCATATGATTATATTTGAAAAAGCTTTTGAAATGAGAGAGATTGTCAAAAATTTTGTACAAAAAAATCACAAATAATAATGAAAAAATTTTATATTGCAAAAGCAAGAAGATTAAGAGGCACTCCTTTTTCAAGTAGAATCGAGGATCAGGGTTTAACAGCTTATACAGTTTATAATCATATGCTTTTACCTGCTGGATTTGAAGGAACAACAAAAGAATACTCTCACTTAAAAGAACATGTTCAAGTCTGGGATGTTGCTGCTGAAAGACAAGTTCAGATAGTAGGCAAAGATTCTGCAAAATTAGTACAACTAATGACTTGTAGAAATCTTTCAAAATCAAAAGTCGGAAGGTGCTATTATGCCCCAATAATTGATGAGCAAGGTAAAATGATAAACGATCCTATAATTTTAAAATTAGATGAAAATAAATGGTGGATATCATTAGCAGATTCTGATGTAGGGCTTTATGCTAAAGGATTAACAAGCGGGCTAAAACTTCAAGCTGAAGTTAGCGAACCAGATGTAAATATATTAGCTGTTCAAGGACCAAAATCATTTAAATTAATGGAAAAAGTTTTAGGAAAAAAAATAACGGAACTTAAATTTTTTGGTTTTGATTACTTTGATTTTAAAGGAAATAAATTTTTTATAGCTCGCTCAGGATGGTCTAAGCAAGGTGGGTATGAAATTTATGTAGAAAATAGATTAGCAGGATTAAATTTATATGATGAACTATTTTCTGCTGGAAAAGAATTTAATGTAAAACCAGGATGTCCAAACTTAATAGAAAGAATAGAAAGCGGACTTTTATCATGTGGTAACGATTTTGATAATGACGACAATCCCTTTGAGTGTGGGTTTGATAAATATATAGATATTGAGTCTGATATTAATTATTTGGGAAAAAAAGCTTTAGTTAAAATTTCAAAAGAAGGCATTAAAAGAAAACTTATGGGAGTTAAAATAGATTTAGATAAAATTGAAATGATGGAGGAAAGACTTCTGCAAAATGGCAAAAGTACATTAGGGCATTTAAGATCTGCAGTTTATTCACCACATTTTAAAAAAGTGGTAGGGATTGCAATGATCAAAAAAGAATATTGGGACAAAAAAACTCCCTTTGAATTGGAAATTAATGGTAAAAAAAGCAAGGGCTTAATTTGTGATTTGCCATTAGTCTAGAATTGGTCATAAAACAATAGTAATACTTTAATCTATATGAATATAGCAATTGTTGGAGCGACAGGTAATGTCGGTAGAAAACTTTTAGAAGTTATAGAAAAATTAAATTTTAAATTTAGTGAATTATATCTTATTGCTTCTGATAAAAGCATTGGAAAAAAAATAATTTTTAAAGGAAAAACTTATTCTATTATAGGTCTTAGTGATTTTGATTTTTCAAAAGTGAAAATAGCTTTTTTTTCTGCTGGTAGTACTATAGCAGAAAAATGGGCACCTGTAGCCGCAAAAAAAACGATTGTCATTGATAATTCAAAACATTTCAGAATGGATAAGGCAATTCCTTTAGTAGTTCCCGAAGTTAATGCAGATTCCTTAAAAAAATATAAAAATAAAAATATTATTTCTAATGCTAATTGTTCAACTATCCAATTGGTTTTGGCTCTAAAACCTTTGCACGATCAATTCAAAATTAAAAGAGTTATTGTTTCTACTTATCAATCAGTATCAGGCGCGGGAAACGTTCATATGAATGAACTAGAAGAACAAAGTAAAAAAGTTTTAGATAAACAAAAAGTAAGTTCAAAAAATTTTACTAAACAAATAGCTTTTAATGTTATTCCGCATATAGATACTTTTATGGAAGATCGTTATACAAAAGAAGAATGGAAAATGACTGTAGAAACAAAAAAAATTTTGGACTCAAATATATCTTTAAGTGCAACATGTGTAAGAGTTCCAGTTTTTATCGGCCATGCTGAATCAGTAAATGTTGAGTTTCATTCAGAAGTCAACGCTGAAAAAATTAGAAAATGTTTAGAAAAAGCCGAAGGATGTAAAGTTGTAGATGAAATAAAAGATGGTGGCTATATAACTCCAGTTGAATCAAGTGGTGATTTTGTAACATACATTTCAAGAATAAGAGACGACCAGACACAAAAAAATTCTATAAATATGTGGATAGTGTCTGATAATTTGCTCAAAGGTGCTGCACTTAATGCAGTTCAAATTGCAAATGTTTTGATTAAAAAATATATTAACTAAATAATGAATGATTCCAATAATCCATTATCACCTCATCTTCAAATTTATAGATGGCATGTTTCATCTTTACTTTCAATAACGCACAGAATCGCGGGTATCGTAAATCTACTTTCATTAATTTTAATTTTTTTTTGGTTTATAATTTTAAGTCTTGGCGAAAGTAATTATGAATTATTTTTATTAATGATGAATAGTTTTTTTGGGAAATTCATTTTAATTGGATTTTCTTGGTCTATGGTTTTTCATATATTAAGTGGTTTAAGACATTTGGCTTGGGACTTGGGTTATGGATTTGAAATCAAAACTGCAAATATTTCTGGAGTAATTGTAATTATTTTTTCTTTTGTCCTAACAATTATATTTTGGATATTTGCAAGAGGTTTGATTTAAATGAAAGAAACAAGAAAATGGATTATTCACAGGGTAAGTGCTGTAATCCTAGCACCGTTATACATTTGGTTCTTTTTTTCATTTATTTCACTTTCGACCCAAAGTTATTCAGATGCCGTTTATTTTTTAAAAAATCCATTATTTGGAATTTTAACAATTGCGTTATTTTTTGTTGGGTTTTTCCATGCTAAAATTAGTTTAAATGAGATATTTGAAGATTATATTCATAACCAAAAAATCAAAGATGTCGCAAATATTTTTACTTTAATATTTAGTATAATTATCCCTGT
Source organism: Pelagibacteraceae bacterium AG-414-E02 (assembly GCA_003214615.1). Classification (GTDB taxonomy): domain Bacteria; phylum Pseudomonadota; class Alphaproteobacteria; order Pelagibacterales; family Pelagibacteraceae; genus AG-414-E02. Next base: position 49,804 of record QCLK01000005.1, on the reverse strand, counting down.
AATAATTTTAATTTTTTTAATATATAAAATTTAATGAGTGCTTATAAAATAATTGATCATAAATATGATGTTCTAGTCGTTGGAGCAGGAGGATCAGGTTTGCGGGCTGCAGTTGGACTGAGTGAGTCTGGTTTAAAAACAGCCTGTATTTCAAAAGTGTTTCCAACAAGAAGCCATACTGCAGCTGCTCAAGGTGGAATTTCAGCTGCCTTAGGTAATGCCGGAGAAGATGATTGGCGTTGGCATATGTATGATACTGTTAAAGGATCTGATTGGTTGGGAGACCAAGATTGCATAGAATATTTGTGTAAAGAAGCCCCAGAAGCAGTTATTGAACTTGAGCATTATGGTGTTCCATTTAGCAGAACCAAGGATGGAAAAATATACCAAAGGGCATTTGGAGGTATGACAAAAAATTATGGTAATGAACCAGTGCAAAGAACGTGTGCTGCTGCAGATAGAACAGGTCATGCAATATTGCACACTTTATATGGTCAAGCATTAAAACATAAGACAGAATTTTTTATTGAATATTTTGCTTTAGATTTGTTAATGAAAAATGGTGAATGTAAAGGTGTGCTTGCCTGGAACTTAAATGATGGCACCATTCATAGATTTAGATCACATATTACAATTTTAGCTACAGGAGGTTATGGTAAAATTTACCACTCAACTACAGCAGCACATACGTGTACCGGAGATGGAAATGGAATGGTTTTAAGAGCTGGACTACCACTGCAAGATATGGAGTTTGTTCAGTTTCATCCTACTGGCCTTTATGGTATTGGATGTTTAATTTCAGAAGCAGTAAGAGGAGAAGGCGGTTACTTAGTAAATTCAAAAGGTGAACGGTTTATGGAAAGGTATGCTCCTAAAGCTAAGGATTTAGCTTCCAGGGACGTGGTAAGCAGATCAATGTCAATAGAAATTAAGGAAGGAAGAGGGATTGGAGAAAATAAAGACCACATACATTTACATATTGATCATATAGATCCAAAAATTATAGAAAGTAGGTTACCAGGAATATCTGAATCTGTAGAAACTTTTGTTCATCGAGATGTAACTAAGGATCCGATTCCAGTTGTACCAACAGTTCATTATAACATGGGTGGAATACCTACTAACTATAAGGCGGAAGTTATAACTTTAAACGGTAATGATAAAACTGTTCCAGGATTAATGGCAATAGGTGAAGCTGCTTGTGTTTCAGTACATGGTGCAAACAGATTAGGATCAAATTCATTAATAGATTTGGTAGTTTTTGGAAAATCAGCAGCAATGAGAGCTGCAGAGTTAGTAAAGCCAAATTCACCGCATGATGAAATTTCAAAAAGTGAAACCGATAAGTCACTTGATAGATTTGATAAATTAAGAAATGGAAATGGGTCAAACAAAACTTCAGAACTTAGATTATTAATGCAAAAAACTATGCAAGAAAAATGTGCAGTATTTAGAACTGAAAAAACTCTAAAAGAAGGTGTAAATGAAATTAAAAAACCTTTTGAGGACATGAAGCATATATCAGTCAAAGACAGATCTTTAATTTTTAATACAGATTTAATGGAAACCCTAGAGTTTGATAATCTTATTCGCCAAGCTATTACAACTATGGAGTCAGCATATTACAGAAAAGAAAGTCGTGGTGCTCATGCTAGAGAAGATTTTCCTAAAAGAGATGATCAAAATTATATGAAACATACTTTAAGTTGGCACGATGGCAAAAAAGTTAAAATTGATTATCGTAAGGTAAATTTATCAACGATGACAAATGATGTTCAAACTTTTCCACCAAAAGATAGAGTTTATTAATGGTACAATTTAATCTTCCAAAAAATTCTAAAATTTTAAAAGGGCAAACCTTCAAAGACAAAACAGGGTCGCAAAATATAAAAGTTGTGCATATTTATAGATGGGATCCCGAAAAAAAAGAAAATCCCAGGGAAGATACATTCGAAGTAGATTTAAATACTTGTGGAAATAAAGTTTTAGATATTTTAAATAAAATTAAAAATGATTTAGATTCTTCTTTAACATTTAGAAAATCATGTGCTCATGGTGTATGTGGATCTTGTGCTATGAATATTGATGGAGTGAACACATTATCCTGTATGAAATCGCACAAAGATATAAAAGGTGATTTGCGCATTTTTCCTTTACCTCATTTAAAGGTGGTTAAAGATTTAGTTGCAGATTTAAGTACATTATATAAGCAATATGAATCGATAGAACCTTGGTTGAAAACATCGAAATTAAAATCTCAAAAAAATGAAATTAATCAATCTAAAGAGAATAGGGAAAAACTTGATGGTCTTTATGAATGTATTATGTGTGCTTGTTGTTCAACGTCATGCCCAAGCTATTGGTGGAATGGAGAAAGTTATTTAGGTCCAGCTGTTCTACTTCAAGCATATAGATGGATATCAGATAGTAGAGATGAAGAAAAAATGAAAAGATTAAAAATGGTAGCTGATAAACTTAAATTATATAGGTGCCATACTATAATGAACTGCACAAGTTCCTGCCCAAAAGGCCTAAATCCTGCAAAGGCTATTGGTTCAATCAAAAAAATGCTTGCAACAAGCTAGAAGCTTAATTAAATCATTTTAGAAGACCATGAATTTAATTGAACATTTTATAGATGGAAAGATAACTAAGGGATCTTCAAAAAAGACCTCTAAGGTTTTTAATCCGGCTACAGGTGAACAGACAGCGGAAGTTAATTTAGCTTCAAAATCTGATGTGGACTCAGCTATAGAAAAAGCACAAAAAGCATTTGCAAATTGGTCAATCAAGCCACCGGCACAAAGGGCAAGAATAATATTTAAATTTAAAGAATTAATAGAAAAAAATTCAGATGAAATAATTAAGCTTATAGTTTCTGAACATGGAAAAGTTTATGAGGATGCTAAAGGTTCATTAACAAGAGGCTTAGAGGTAGTTGAATTTGCATGCGGCATACCTCATTTGCTCAAAGGAGAATTCACAGAAAATGTTGGTACTGATGTAGATAGTTGGTCTATTAGACAACCGTTAGGAGTTTGTGCAGGAATTACTCCTTTCAATTTTCCTGCAATGGTTCCAATGTGGATGTTTCCATTGGCTATAGCTTGCGGAAATACATTTGTTTTAAAACCTTCAGAAAAAGATCCTTCTTGCGCAATTAAGTTAGCGCAGCTATTTAAAGAAGCTGGGTTGCCTAATGGGGTTTTTAATGTAGTTAATGGAGATAAAGAAGCAGTAGATGCATTATTAACAAATAAAAATATTGCTGCCATAAGTTTTGTTGGATCAACTCCAATAGCAAAATATATATATGAAAATGCAGCCAAGAATGAAAAACGTGTTCAGGCTTTAGGTGGCGCAAAAAATCATTGTGTCGTTATGCCGGACTGTGACCTTGATCAGGCTGTGAATGGCTTAATGGGGGCTGCCTATGGATCTGCTGGAGAAAGATGCATGGCACAATCGGTTGCAGTTGCGGTTGGTAAAATTGGAGATGGGCTTGTAAATAAATTAGCAAAAAAAGTTGAGTCACTTAAAGTCGGTCCTGGATTAGATAAAAATTCGGAAATGGGTCCTTTAGTGACAAAGGCCCACTTAGAAAAAGTAAAAAATTATGTAGATATTGGCGTTCAAGAAGGCGCAAAGCTCGTTGTGGATGGACGGAACATAAAACTTCAAGGTTATGAAAAGGGATTTTATATGGGCGGTTGTCTTTTTGACAATGTAGAAAAAAAAATGAGAATTTATAAGGAAGAAATTTTTGGTCCAGTTCTTTCTGTTGTCAGGGTAAAAGATTTTAATGCAGCAGTAAAACTAATAAACGAGCACGAATTTGGAAATGGAACAAGTATATATACTCGCGATGGAGATGTAGGAAGAACTTTTGCAAGTAATATTAAAATTGGAATGGTTGGAATTAATATACCCATACCAGTTCCTGTAGCCTACCATTCATTTGGAGGGTGGAAAAAATCTTTATTTGGCGACCAGCACATGCATGGCCTGGAGGGAGTTAGATTTTATACAAAATTAAAAACTATAACATCTAAGTGGCCAAAAGGGCTTGCCTCTGATCCTGAATTTGTTATGCCAACTTTGAATTAAGTTTTATGAGAAAAAAAATTTCATTAATTGGAGCAGGCCAGATTGGTGGAACATTAGCACATTTAATAAGTATAAAAGAATTAGCCGATGTAGTTATATTTGACATAGCCGAAGGAATAGCCAAAGGTAAAGCATTAGATATCGCACAATCAACATCCATCGATGGACATAATATAAAACTTGTTGGAACTAGCAGTTATGATGATACTAAAAACTCAGATGTAATTATTATTACTGCTGGAGTCCCTAGAAAACCTGGAATGACAAGGGATGATCTATTAGGAACTAATTTAAAAATTATTAAACAAGTGGCTGAAGGTATAAAAAATACTTCTCCCAATGCTTTTGTAATTTGTATTACAAACCCACTAGATGTAATTGTAATGGCATTACAAAAATATTCAGGGCTACCAACAAATAAAGTTGTAGGAATGGCAGGTATTTTGGATTCTTCTAGATTTAAATATTTTATTTCAGAAGAATTAAAAGTTCCTGTAAAAAATATTGAAAGTTTAGTGCTAGGAGGACATGGAGATACAATGGTACCAATGCCAAATCAAACCACAGTTAATAAAAAACCTCTTAAAGAACTTCTTAAAAAAGAAAAACTTGATGTGATAATTGAAAAAACAAGAAAGGGAGGGGCTGAAATAATTAAATTTCTAGAAAAAGGATCTGCATTTTATGCTCCAGCTGCCTCAGGAGTTGAAATGGCGGAATCATATATTAAGGATTTAAAAAAAGTACTACCATGTGCGGCATATCTTAATGGAGAGTATGGTGTAAAAGGACTTTATGCAGGTGTTCCTGTGGAAATTGGCAAAAACGGCGTGCAAAAGATTATCGAAATAGATCTTTCTGATGACGAAAAAATACAATTTAAGCACTCAGTTGAAGCTGTAGAAGATCTTTTTATTGCCGCAAAAAAAATTGATAGTACTTTAAAGTAAATAAAAAGTTGAAAAATAAAATTTATTTAATAATTCTTGTCTTATTTTCTGTAAGCATAAATCAATATTTTGCTAACAGAGGCGTATTTCCTATTGATAATTTTTTAATCTTTGATGCTGCTTATAATATTACTTTAGGCAACCATCCATTTAAAGACTATTGGTTAATCACCGGACCATTTTTGGATTATGTTCAGTCAATTTTCTTTATTATTTTTGGTATCAATTGGTTTAGCTATGTTTTACACGCATCTATAATAAACATGGTTTTTACTTTGTTTTCATTTTACTTTTTTTTAAATTTAGGATTAAGAAATATATATTCTTTTATTTATTCTTTAGGGATTGCGATACTTGCATATCCATCAATCGGAACACCATTTATAGATCATCATTCAGTTATTTTTGCTTTAATGTCTTTATACTCTCTTTCTTTAGGAATTTTATTAAAAAAAAATTTATTTTGGTTTTTAACCCCTTTATTTCTTGTTTTTTCTTTTTTTTCAAAACAAATACCTTCATCTTATTTAATCATATTATTTATCCTAATAATTTTTATTTATTTTATTTCAAAAGACTCAAATAGAAAAAATTTAATATCATTATTTTTCGGATCTATATTTTCATTATTATTAATAATTAGTGTATTTTATATTAATGCAATTCCATTTAATAATTTTATAACTCAGTATATTCTTTATCCTTCAAGTTTAGGTGACGAAAGGATTAATAAATTAAATATAGATTTTAAAAATCTTATATCGCAATTTAAATTTATCTATTTGGCTTTGTTGCCATTACTTGTAAGTGCATTTTTAATTATTAGAAGTGAAGGAAAAAATTTGATTAATAAAAAAGAATTTATTGTTTTAATGCTATTTTTGTTTTCGGTGCTAATAATCATTTACTGTCAATTATTAACTAGAAACCAAATACTCATTTTTTTTCTCATACCTATTTCTGCCGCCATATCTCATGTATATTCAATAAAATTTTTTAATAAAAAATATTTAATATATTTTATTGTGGGGATTTTTATTTTTTCGACTGGAAAATATCACATAAGATTTAACCTTGAAAAAAAATTTATTGAATTGTCAAATGTGAATTTTACTTTATCAGAAAGTTCAACCCAAATAGATGACAGATTAAAAGGTTTAAAATGGATTACGCCAGATTTTTCAAAAAATCCCTCACATGAAATAAATTTATTAAAAAAAACTAAAAATATATTATTAGAAAAGAAGGAAAGAAAAATTATTGTTACAGACTATCAGTTTTTTTCAAGCTTATTGGGTAATAAATTTGCGTCCCCAAATAAATGGTATGATGATCTTAGTATTCCTAGCGAGAAAAATAGATATTATAATGAACATAAAAACTTCTTTTTGAGCCAAATATTAAAAAATAAAATTGAAAGTATATATTTTATAGGAGGAGCAAAATATAGAATGAGTTTTTTCCAGGAGCTTAAAAAAAATAACAATTGTATAGTTTCAAAAAAATTAAATGAGTTATTAACTGAATTCAGTATTAATAATTGTAAAGAAATTTTATAATGAATATTCACGAACACCAAGCAAAGGATTTGCTAAAAGAGTTTGGAGTTGCCGTACCGACCGGTATTGCTGTTTATAACGCAAGTGAAATTAATGAAAAAGTTAAACTTTTAAATATGAATCAATTTGTAGTTAAGGCTCAAATTCACGCCGGAGGTAGAGGGAAAGCTGGTGGGATAAAAATAGTTAACAATAAGGATGATTTATTAAGGGAAGCTAACAATATGTTTGGTAAAAAAATCATTACCCATCAAACAGGTCCGGAAGGCAAAATAGTAAAAAGAATTTATATAGAAGAGGTTTCAGAAATAAAAAAAGAATTTTATCTTGCCTGTTTGGTTGATAGGGCAAGTTCAAAAATTGCATTTATCAGTAGCACTGAAGGTGGAGTAGATATAGAAAAAGTTGCAAAAGAAAAACCAAATAAAATTATAACTACCAAGCTTGATTCAATCGATGTTATATCTAATGATGATTTTAATAAAATTATTAAAGTATTTAATCTTAACCAGAAACAAAAAGAACAGGCTAAACAAATTGTCCAATCAATCTTTAGTCTTTTTATCAAAAAAGATGCAAGTTTAATCGAAATCAATCCATTAATAGTAAAAAAATCTGATGATCTATGTTGTTTGGATGCTAAAATTAATTTTGATGATAATGCATTATTTAAGCATCCTGAAATATTAAAATTAAGAGACTTAAATGAAGAAAATCCAATAGAAATAGAAGCGAGCAAACATAATTTATCCTATATTAAACTCGACGGTTCCATAGGGTGTATGGTTAACGGCGCTGGTTTAGCTATGTCTACGCTTGATATAATAAAATTATATGGAAAGGAACCGGCAAATTTTTTAGATGTTGGAGGGGGAGCATCAAAAGAAAAAGTATCAGCCGCGTTTAAAATCATACTTTTAGATAAAAATGTAAAAGGAATTTTAGTTAATATTTTTGGCGGTATTCTTCGTTGTGATGAATTAGCCAAGGGTTTGGTTGAAGCAGCAAAGGAAGTAAAATTACAAGTACCATTAGTAGTCAGACTATCAGGAACAAATTTTGAAAAGGGAAAAAAAATTCTTAATGAGTCAAATTTAAAAATTCTTTCTGCCAATGATTTAGACGAAGCTGCAAAAAAAATTGTGGAGGCGGTGAATTAAATGTCAATTTTAATTGATAAAAATACAAAAGTAATATGTCAAGGTTTTACTGGAAATCATGGCACATTTCATTCTGAACAAGCTTTAAAGTATGGAACCAAAATTGTTGGTGGTGTTACTCCAAATAAAGGGGGTCAAAAACATTTAGATCTTCCAGTTTTTAATAAGGTAGAGGAAGCTGTCAAAGCTACTAAAGCTAACGCAACAATGATTTATGTCCCAGCTAAATTTTGTGCTTCAGCAATAATTGAAGCTATTGAAGCAAAAATAGAATTAATTGTTTGTATCACGGAAGGCATGCCGATTTTGGATATGATTAGAATAAAAAAAATTATTAAAAAAAGTAGAAGTAGACTTATAGGACCTAACTGTCCAGGTATTATAACACCAGATGAATGTAAAATTGGAATTATGCCCGGAAACATACATCGCAAGGGATCTGTTGGAATAGTTTCTCGTTCAGGGACTCTTACATATGAGGCAGTTGCACAAACAAGTCAAATTGGGCTTGGACAATCTACTTGTGTAGGAATAGGAGGAGATCCAATTAACGGGACTAGTTTTATAGATTGCTTAGAACTTTTTTTAAAAGACCGGGAAACTAAATCAATTTTAATGATAGGAGAAATTGGAGGTTCAGCGGAAGAAGAAGCGGCAGAATTTATTAAATCATCAAAAATTAAAAAACCTATTGTAGGATTCATAGCAGGCAAAACAGCTCCACCAGGCAAAAGAATGGGACATGCTGGTGCAATTATTTCTGGAGGCAAGGGAAATGCAGAAGATAAGATAGAAAAAATGAAGTCATGCGGTATTTTAGTAGCAGAGTCGCCTGCGCAAATCGGGAAAACTTTGTATGACAAACTTGCAAGATAGTTTGATCAATTTTATAATAATATTAAGAATTATTTTTACATTCAATGAAATCTAACAAAGATAACATAATTTTCGAAAAAACTTCATTTTTGCAGGGTGGAAATAGCTCTTTTATTAAGGAGCTGTACATAAAGTATTTAAGCGATCCAAAATCTATACCTCAAAGTTGGAAAGAATTTTTTGATGGTCTTAATGAAGATCAAGAAGTCATAAAAAAAGAAATACTTGGACCGAGTTGGGCTCCAAGAAAAAATAATAATTTAAAAATTATATCTCAACAGAAAAGTATTTTAGAAAAGAAACAAAAACCTGATAACGGTGCATCAATTTCTACAGAAGATTACGAAAAAGAAAAAGAACAATCAGTAAAGGCCATAGCTCTTATAAGAGCCTATAGAATTAGAGGGCATCTTATAGCAAATCTTGATCCTCTTAATATGATGGAGAGAAAATATCTTCATGAACTTCATCCATCAGATCATGGCTTTAAAAAGGAAGATTATAATAAAAAGATTTATATACATGAATATATAGATCGGGGTTATGCAACAATTAACGAATTACTTTCATTCCTTAAAAAAACTTATTGTTCGACCATAGGAGTGGAATACATGCATATTTCAGATCCTATTGAGAAAAAATGGTTTAGAGAAAGAATGGAAAAAAAAGAAAATCAATTAAATTTTACTGATACTGGTAAAAAATTTATTTTGAATAAACTAATTCAAGCTGAGGGGTTTGAAAAATTTTTAGCTGTCAAATTTGTTGGCACAAAAAGATTTGGAATAGATGGAGGAGAAGCATTAATTCCAGCTTTAGAGCAGATAATAAAGCGTGGGGGACAGTTGGGGGTCAAAGAAGTTAAAATTGGTATGCCACATAGGGGTAGATTGAATGTATTAGCAAATTTGTTGCAAAAATCTTATAAAAGAATCTTTAACGAATTTGCCGGTGAATTTGGTTCTGCAACAGCAGAATCAGCAGGAGATGTAAAATACCACTTAGGAGCCTCATCAAATAGAGAATTCGATGGTAATGTTGTTCACATAAGTTTATCTGATAATCCATCACATCTTGAAGCAATTGATCCTGTCGTATTAGGTCAGACCCGTGCAAAGCAATTTTTTCATAAAGATATTAAAAGAAAAAAAGTAGTTCCTATTTTAATTCATGGGGATGCTGCCTTTGCAGCTCAAGGTGTTGTAGCAGAATGTTTTGCAATGTCCGGAGTAAGAGGACATAGTACTGGTGGAACAATTCATATTATTGTGAATAATCAAATAGGTTTTACTACAAATCCAAGATTTGCAAGATCTTCCCCTTATCCATCTGATATCGCAAAAATGGTTGATGCACCAATTTTACATGTGAATGGAGACGATCCTGAAGCCGTAGTGCATTGCGCAAGAATAGCAACAGAATTTCGACAGCACTTTAATCGAGACGTAGTGATAGACATGATTTGTTATAGAAGATTTGGTCACAACGAAGGAGATGAACCTTCTTTTACTCAACCTCTAATGTATCAAAAAATTAAAAAACACCCAACCACACTAAATGTTTATGCAGAAAAACTTATTAACGAGAGGATAATTACCTCTGAAGAATTTAATCGTGAAAAAAAAGAATTTAAAAATCTTCTTGATGAACAATTAAAGACTGCAAAAGAATATAAACCAAAACTCGAATGGTTCGAAGGAGTTTGGTCAAGATTTAAACCTGAAAAAGGAAAAGATAAAAGGGGAGTTACAGGAGTAACAATAGATACAATTAAAAGAATTGGAAAAAAAATTACTTATATTCCAGAAAATTTTAATGCACATTCTACCCTAAAAAAAATTCTTGAAAACAAAAAGAAAATGTTTGAGAAAGGGAAGGGTTTTGATTTTGCAACGGCAGAACAATTAGCGTTTGCAACCTTGTTAGACGAAGGGACACCTGTAAGGCTTTCAGGGCAAGATTCTGGACGAGGAACATTTAGTCAAAGACATTCAGTGCTTCGTGATCAAAAAGATAACAGTTACTACACCCCATTAAATAATATTTCAAAAAAACAAAAAAAGTTTGAGGTAATTGATAGTGTACTTTCTGAGTTTGCTGTGTTGGGTTTTGAACACGGTTATTCTCTTTCAGAACCAACAACATTAGTGGTTTGGGAAGCTCAATTTGGAGATTTTGTAAATGGGGCACAGGTTATAATAGATCAATTTATTACATCAGGAGAAAGAAAATGGTCTAGGGCTAGCGGCCTAGTAATGTTACTTCCGCATGGCTATGAGGGGCAAGGCCCCGAACATTCGTCTGCAAGGCTAGAAAGATTTTTGCAATTATGTGCCAAAGAAAATATTCAGGTTATGAATTGTACTACTCCTGCTAATTATTTCCATGCTTTGCGAAGGCAAATACATAGAGATTTTAGAAAACCTCTAATAATAATGACACCTAAATCCTTGTTGAGAAACAAAAGGTGTGTTTCAAACATAGAAGATTTTACAAAAAAAAATACATTTCATAGAGTTCTTCTAGATCATGCAGAGTTAAAAGAATACAATCTAATTAAACTTAAAAAAGATAAAAAAATTAAAAAAGTAGTTTTTTGTTCAGGAAAAATTTATTTTGATCTTTTAGAAGCTAGGGAAAAATTAAAAAATGACGAAATATTTTTTGTCAGAATAGAGCAATTATACCCATTTCCAGTTAAAACGCTGGCACAAGAATTAAAAAGATTCAGAAAAAAAGCTAAGTTTTATTGGTGCCAAGAAGAACCTCAAAATATGGGAGCTTGGAATACTGCAAAAAATTATATTGAGTGGACTTTAGATCATATTAAAGCGGAAAATAAGGAAGTTAGGTACATAGGTAGACAGCCTGCGGCATCACCAGCAACGGGGTATTTGAAAAAACATCTTGCGCAACAAAAAGAAATAATAGAAAAGGTATTTAGCTAAGCATGTCGAATCAAATTTTAGTTCCGTCTTTAGGAGAGTCAATTACAGAGGCAACTGTGTCTAAATGGCTTAAAAGAGTTGGTGAAACAGTTGATACTGACGAGCCCTTAGTAGAGTTGGAAACAGATAAAGTTAATGTTGAGGTGCCTTCTCCTCAAAGCGGAACCTTGTCATCAATCAAAGTAAAAGAAGGCGATACTGTAGAGGTAGGCACCTTATTAGGTTTGGTAAATGAGGGAAAAGCTCAACCAATTAAAGCTGTTAAAACAATTGTACAAGAAGAAAATCAACAATTACATGAACCTAAAAAGACAACTAAAAAAGTTTTACAAAAAAGAAAAAAACTAAGTTCTGCAAAGAATGAACCTCTTATATTAACAAATGAAACTGAAGACAAAAATTCTAACGGAACTTTAGTTTTAGATAATTTGGCTGATGAAAGTGTAAATAAAATAAAAGAAAAAAAATATATACCCCCTAAAAGTAAAAAACACTTATCCCCTTCGGTTCGTAAAATTGTTGAAGAAAAAAATATTGATATTTCAAATATTGAAGGTACAGGAAGAGAAGGAAGAATCTCGAAAGGTGATTTAATAAACTTAATGGGTAATATACCCCAACCATCTAAGAGAAAAATCACACATGGATCGGAAGAACGTGTAAAAATGTCAAGGCTAAGAGTAACTATTGCTAAAAGATTAAAAGAAGCCCAAGATAATGCGGCTATGTTAACTACTTTTAATGAAGTAGACATGCAAAATATATTGCAAATGCGAAAAGATTACCAAGAAGATTTTCAAAAAAAATATTCTGTTAAATTGGGCTTTATGTCATTTTTTGTTAAAGCATCAGTTGTTGCATTAAAAAATTTTCCAGCAGTAAACGCGGAAATAGAAAATGATCATATTATTTATAAAAACTATTATAATATATCTATCGCTATTGGAACTGACCGAGGATTAGTTGTTCCTGTTGTCAAAAAAGCAGATGAGTTATCTTTTGCCGATATTGAGAAGAATATTTCACTGCTTTCTGAAAAAGCTAAACAAGGAAAAATTACTATTAATGATCTTCAAGGAGGCACTTTTACTATTAGTAATGGGGGAATTTACGGATCAATGCTTTCTACTCCAATTTTAAACCCACCGCAAACTGGCATTTTAGGTATGCACAATATTGTTGAGCGACCAGTGGCAAAAGAAGGTAGTGTTGTTATAAGACCTGTTATGTATTTAGCTTTGTCCTACGATCATAGAATTATTGATGGTAAGGAAGCCGTATCTTTTTTAAAAACTGTTAAAGAGTGTCTTGAAGAACCAAGGAGACTATTTCTAGACCTTTAATAATGAATAATAATTTTGATGTAATTGTAATCGGCTCCGGTCCCGGCGGTTACGTTTGTGCTATAAGATCGGCCCAGTTAGGTTTTAAAACAGCGTGTGTAGAGCTGAGCAGTACTCTTGGCGGAGTATGCCTTAATCGTGGATGTATACCTTCAAAAAGCTTGCTTAATTCATCTGAACTTTATCATAAAGCTCAAAAAGAATTTAATACTTTAGGAATTGAGACTACAAATATTAAATTAAATTTGCGCAAAATGATGGATAATAAAAAAAAATCAGTTCAAATTCTTACCAAAGGAATTGAATTTTTATTTAAAAAAAATAAAATTGTTCATTTAAAAGGAAAGGGCTTAATTTCTTCTAAGAATACGGTAACAGTTGTAGACGATTCTCAAAAAAAAACTAATTATAATACAAAAAATATAGTAATTGCCACAGGTTCAGAACCTGCTTCTTTGCCAGGAGTAAAAATAGATGAAAAAACGATTGTCTCTTCAACGGGTGCCTTATCCTTTGATAAGGTCCCTGAAAAACTGGTTGTAATAGGAGGTGGTTATATAGGTTTAGAACTTTCAAGCGTTTGGAAAAGGCTAGGCTCAGATATTACAGTTATTGAATTTTTAGATCATATAATTCCTGGAATGGATAAGGATATTTCAGCTGAATTTTTGAAAATTTTAAATAAACAGGGAATTAATTTTAAGCTAAACACAAAAGTAACAAAAATTAATATATCAAAAAATAAAGCAATTGTAGAATTTATCAATAACAAAAGCTCACAAAAAGAAAAAATCGAGTGTGATAAAGTTCTTGTTGCGGTAGGAAGAAAATCTAATATTAGTGAAAATATATCTAAGCTTGGTATTAAATTAAATAATCAAAACAAAATTCAAGTTGATGAAAAATTTAGAACATCAATTAAAAATATTTATGCCATCGGAGATGTTATAGCCAAAGGTCCTATGTTGGCGCACAAAGCTGAAGATGAAGGAATAGCTGTAGCAGAAATAATTGCGGGCCAAGCGGGTCATGTTAATTATGATGTAATACCTGCAGTTATTTACACTTCCCCAGAAGTAGCTACAGTTGGTAAAACTGAAGAGCAGCTTAAAAAAGAAAATGTAAAATATAAGATAGGAAAATTTCCATTTTTAGCAAATTCGAGGGCAAAGGTTAATAATGAGACAGAGGGTTTTGTCAAAATAATTACTGATGAAAAAACAGATAGGGTTTTAGGAGTGTCTATAATCAGTGCTGTAGCCGGAACTATGATTGCTGAATTGGCTATTGCAATGGAATTTGGTGCAAGTGCAGAAGATATTGCGCGAACATGCCATGCCCACCCAACTCATAGTGAAGCAATCAAAGAAGCGGCAATGGCAGTTGATAAAAGGCCAATTCATTTTTAATATTCGCTATAAAAGTTATGATTAAAAAAGCAATGATACTTGCGGCTGGCTTTGGGAAGCGTATAAGCCCTTTAACATTAAAGACACCAAAACCTTTATTAGAAATTGGGAAAGAAACTTTATTATCCAACACCATAAAATTTCTTGAATCATTTGGAATAAAGGAGGTAGTAATTAATGTTCATTATTTAGGAGAACAAATTATTAACTATGTTAATAAAAATAAATTTAATTTAAATATTAAAACAATTGAAGAAAAAGATAAAATTTTAGATACAGGCGGAGGAGTATTAAATGCGATTCATCATTTCTCAGAAGAAGCTTTTCTAATTATTAATCCTGACACGATATGGAATCTTCGTTATTTAGAAGAATTAAAGTTAATGGAAAAATTATTTTTTCAAAATAAAAAAAAATTCGTACTTCTTTTAGTAAATAAAAAAAAAAGTTTTGATCAATCTTTTAAAGGAGATTTTAATTTAAGTGGTAATTTAGTTGAAAGAAAATCCAGTAATAATTTGGATTATATTTATACGGGTTTACAAATTGCTGAGCCTGATATTTTTACCGAGATAAATGAGAAAGTTTTTTCAATGAACAAGATGTGGGACAAATTAATTAAAGACAACTCCTTATATGCTATCGAAAGTAGCATTGATTTTTTACACGTAAGCACATTAGATATTTATAAAAATTTATTGAAAAAAGTTTCAGACATTAAATAGTATTTTTTTTGCTCTTTTCGAATCAAGATACTTGTAGTCTTCTATTTTTAAATCATCTGCAAATTTAATTAAAAGTGGATTTCCTGTTGGAATTTCAAATTCAGCGATCTTTTCTTTAGAAATATTTAATATTTTCATTAATAGCGCTCTGCAACTGTTTCCGTGAAATACAACCAAAATATTTTTTTTCTCTGAGATTAAAGGTTTTATTTTTTCATTATAATATGGAACAACTCTTTCAAATGTATCCTTTAAAGATTCACTTAAAATATCCGAACTAATTTTATCTTTATAGGGATGGTTCGACTCCATTGGAGGTGGTGGTATATCAAAACTTCTTCTCCATACTTGAACTTTTTTGCTTCCATATTTTTTTATTATATCGTCTTTATTGAGCGAAGTAAGTCCACCATAGTGTCGTTCATTTAATGCTGCAGTTTTAATAATTTCAACGTTTTTTTTATTTAAAATTTCTAAAATTATTTCTAAACTTTCTGTAGCTCTTTTTAATTTTGAAGTAAAATATGAATTAAATTCAATTTTTAACTCTTTTATTAATTTTCCAGCTTCTTTAGCTTCTGACCTTCCTTGTTCAGTCAAATCAATATCAGCCCAACCAGTGAATCTTTTTTCCTTATTCCAAAGACTCTGTCCATGACGAACCAAAATTAAATTATTCATTTTGTATAAAATATAATACGACTCTTAATATCTATTGTATATTAATATTGGTTGCATATTCTGTTGTAAAGATTTATTTATTCTTTAGCAAACTATGAATAAATTTGATGAAAGAGAAAAAAGCTTTGAGAAAAAGTTTCAAATGGATGAAGAATTACAATTTAAAATTGCAGCTAAGAGCAATAAATATTTAGGTGAATGGGCGGGTTCAAAGTTAGGAAAAAGTGAAGAAGAGAAAAAAAATTATATCCAAGAAATAATTAAAAGTGACCTAGAAGAAGCGGGACAAGAAGATGTATTTCGTAAAATCAAAAAAGATTTTCAAGCTGCTTCTATCGTTATTGAAGAGACAGAAATTAGAGATCAAATGAAAAAGGCTTTTACGCGTGCAAAAGAAGATTTTAAAAAATAAATTAATTTACTTTATTCTTTTTTTCTTTTTATTTTCTTGCAGTTCTATTCCAAAATATCCATCTAATGCATGTAAAATTTTTGGAGAAAAATACCTTTGGTATAAACACACTAAAAAAAGCTCAGAAAAATATGGGGCCCCAGTCTATATGATTTTAGCTTTTGTAAATAAAGAATCGGGCTTCAATCGTTTTGCCAAACCTAAAAGACACAAAATATTTAAAGTTATACCCTACAAAAGGCCCTCAAGTTCATATGGATATTCTCAGGCGGTTAAAAAAACATGGGAGCTTTATAAAACTGAAACTAATAATCCGCTAGCCTTACGCACCCATTTCAAGGATTCAGTTATGTTTATAGGATGGTATATAAAAAAAACAAATAAAATAAATAAAGTTCCTTTAAACGATTCTTATCGACAATATCTAAATTATTATTTGGGCTGGGCTGGCTATGCCAAGAAAGCATATAAGAATGACAAAAAAGCAATTATTTTTGCAAAAAGTGTACAAAAACAATCTAAAATTTATAAAGATCAATTAAAAGAATGTCAAAAAAGTTTAGATAGAAAAAAATATATTTTATTCTAAAATGTTATTTTTTTAATTCCTTGCTTAACTGGATATCAACTGCATCAATTCTTTGTGTATTTTTTGTTAAAACGACGTACATCGTCGGTGTCACATAAAGTGTGAAAAAAGTTGAAATAAGCATTCCACCAAATATTGTAGCACCCACTGCCAAACGACTACTTTCACCAGCGCCAGGACCTATATTGCCAACTAACAATGGAACCATCGCAATCATAGTTGAAAGAGACGTCATAATTATTGCACGAAATCTTCTTTTACAAGCTTCTAATGCAGCGCTTTGAATATTTTTTCCTGTTCTTCTCAGCTGGTTTGCCCAATCAACTATTAAAATTGAATTTTTTGTAGAAATTCCAATTAAGATTACTAACGCGATTTGAGAAAAAATATTTATACTTGAATTAAACAACAAAATAAAAATAATACCCCCAAATACGCTTAAAGGAACGGTTAGCATAATCACTGCTGGATGAATGAAACTATTAAAATTTGCAGCCATAACTAAAAATGCCGTTAACAATGCTAGAGCAAATATAATAAATAATTCATTACTTGTTTCTTTTAATTCTTCTGATTTACCTTTCCATTCTATTCTAGCATTTGAAACTTTTTTATTAACAGTTTTTTCAAGATAATCTAAAGCCTCTGAAAGAGTATAATCACCAATTAGTCTCGCGCTAATAGTAATAGCACGCTGTCTATCATAACGTGCCAAAATTTTTGCTGAACCAACTTCTTCAAATTCAACAAGATTTGCCAGCGATATTAATTTTCCTGTAGTGTCAGAACGAACAAAAATTTTGCTTAAACTTTCACTTCTTTTTCTATTTTTAACATCAGCCTGAAGGATAATAGGGTATTCTTTGCCTAGCCTACTAAATTTTGTAACCGTCTTACCTGAAAAAAGTGTACTTACTGTTGAACCAATCGATTGAATAGAAACTCCTAAATCTTGGGCTTTTTTTCTATTAATAACAAGTTTTATTTCTGGTTTATTTTTTGAATAATCAGATTCAATTGCAGCTAAATTTCTGTTCTTTCTCAGTTCAATCATTATTAATTTTTGCCATCTTTCTAGTTGTTCATAACTATTTCCTAACAAAACCATTTGCACTGGTTTGTTATAACTACTTACACGAATGCTTTGTGGCGAAATAGGAAATGCAAGTGCTTGCGGGACTGTAACTATTTTTCCTATAGCTTTCCTCATAATTTTTTTTGCACTTTCGCTTCTGTCTTTCCAATCATCTAATAAGGCTATGATAATAAAACTATTATAGGATTTACTTGCCCTTCCAAATCCCGGAACTCTCATAATTACTCTTTTATAAGACTCTCCTTCTTTTTTAATTAGAGGAATTAATCTTTTTTCTATTTCTTCAGCTTTATTTGCTGTGTATTGGAATGAACTTCCTTCATCTGTTTTACCTATAACTAAATAAACACCCCTATCTTCTTTTGGCAGCAATTCTTTTGTTGAAAAACTAAAAAGTAATATAGACGCTATAACAATAAAAAACATAAAACCAATTATTACTTTTTGTTTATTTATCCAATAATTTAAAGTTTCTGTGTAAAATTCTAAGAAGGATTTATAATATTTTTCGAATTTCAATACGATTTTTGACTTGGACGTGTTTTTATTTAAAAATTTACTTCCAAGCATTGGTGAAAGAGTTAAGGCTACAAAAGAAGATACAACAATAGCAAAAGTTAGAGAAATTGCAGTTTCTCTAAACAGGGTTCCAGATATTCCTTTAATAAAAATTAAAGGTAAGAAAACTGCTATTAAAACCAAAGTTGTTGAAATGATTGCAAATGTTACACTTTTTGCCCCATTAACTGAGGCCACCAAAGGAGTCTCGCCATTTTCTACTCTATTATAAATAGCATCAGTCATTATTATAGAGTCATCAACTACTATTCCTATTGCTAAAATAGCAGCTAGAAGTACAAAAATGTTTATTGATAAATCAAAGATCCATAACCCTAGTGCAGCAGAGATTAAACTTACTGGTAGTGCAACCGCAGGAACAATGACTGCTTTTAAATTTCCTAAAAATAAATAAATAATTATTACAACTAATACAAATGCAATCGCCAAAGTTTTATATACTTCATTTATAGCAGCGTTTATGTAGGTCGCTCTATCAAATGAAACGCCTAACTTTAATCCATCCGGTAAAGTATTTCGAACTATTTTAATTCTTTCCCTTACTTTTTTTGATAATTCAACAGTAGAAGCACCACTTTTGGCATAGATTCCTATTCCAACGACTTTTTCATTAGGTTTTCCATCTTTACTCTGTGCTTTAAAAAGTGTTTTTTCTGATACTGGACCATATTTTATTTCAGCAATATTTTCTAAACGAATAACGCTATTTTTAATTTTTTTTATAGGCAATTGTTTTATAGAGGATAAATCTTTGTAAGCTTTATCAAGATTAATTGTTAAATCAATATTGGTAGCTTCTAAACTTCCTGCGGGAAGACTAATATTTTCTTTTCTTAAGGCTTGTTCAACTTCCTGTACCGTCAAATCGTTTGCTGCTAATTTGGCTGGAGAAATATATATTCTAACACTTAGTTCACGAAGACCACCAACTAAAATTCTTCCAACACCTTTTACGTTTGAAAAATTGTCTACCAGATATCTTCTTGTATAGTCTCCAATTTCTAAATCACTCCAAGTTGTTGAAGAAACAGAAAGCCACATCGAAGTGGTAAAACCAGCGCTTTGTTTAAGTATTTCAGGAGCATCAGCATCCTCAGGTAAATTATCCGAAACTCTACTTACCCTATCCCTTATATCGTTTGTTGCTGCATCAAGATCAATGGAGGTATCAAATTCAATTTTAATTGTTGCTCTACCATTTTCTGAAGTTGAATCTATATTTTTTATTCCTTCAGCCCCTCCTATAACATCTTCCAATATTTCAACTATTTCACTAGAAACTATTTCTGCAGAAGCTCCTTGATAATCTACTTGTACTTGCACTACGGGTGGCTGAAGACCCGAAGGTAATTCTCTTACTGGTAGCTTCCAAAACACAAACAATCCAAAAACCACAAGGATCATTGAAAAAACTGCTGATACGACTGGTCTGCGAATGGATAGATCGGTAATAAACATGGATATTTTTTATTAATGTTATTTGATAATAGGTTTTATTTTCATACCAGGTCTAACTTTAGTTAGCCCTTCAGCAACCACTTTATCTCCTTCATTTATGCCACTTAAAACTTCAAGATTTCCTTTATTTCTAATTCCTGTTTCGATTTCTATTTTTTTAATCGTATTATTTTCTATTATTTTATAAATAAATTTCTTGCTACCCTCATACATAATACTTGTATCAGGAATACCCAGAGCGTTTTTTTGATTGTATAATATTTCTATTTCAAGAAGAGAGCCTGGAATTATTTCAGAATTTTCATTATTAATTTTAGCACGAGCTAAAATTGATCTCGTTTGAGCATCAACACGTGATGCAACAGATTCAATCGCACCTTCATATATTTTATCTTTATATGCAGAAAATGTAGCTCTTAGCTGTAGGTCTTTTTTCAGTACCGCAGCATAAACTTCGGGTATTTTTAGATCACATAATACTTTTCTGGAATCATCTAAAGTAAGAATAATTGTATTTTCGGAACCTAAACTACTTCCACTAATTCCTCTTTTTCCAATTATACCTGAAAAAGGAGCCACAATAGTTTTAGATGAAAGCTTGGCGATTACATCGCCTTTATTAACTGCGTTGTTAAAGCTAATTGGTTCTAATAACTCATTTTTTTTAATTTTGAAGGAAGTAGTTTTACTGCTTAAAGAAGTACAATAGCTTTCTATACTTTGACTAAAACTTTCGTTTTTAACTATTTGAACTATTGTGCCAGGAGGAGGCCGTTTAGAAAATTTTTTTTTGAAATACAAACCAATTCCATAACGTCCAACAATAATTAATGCTATAATGACAAAAAATGTTATTATGCTTATAGTTATTTTTTTTGATCTCTTCATTTATTCTTTTCCGTATTCACTCCACGAGCCTATATAAATATTCGGCATATAATTATTATTTATTAATGAATATGCAACCCCTAATACTGATGCAGTTACAGAAGAACCACAAGAAAAAACGACATTATCGTCGGTAATTCCTATAGAATGAAATTTTTTCATTAAAACTTTTTTGCTTAA
Organism: Pelagibacteraceae bacterium AG-414-E02; assembly: GCA_003214615.1. Lineage (GTDB taxonomy): Bacteria > Pseudomonadota > Alphaproteobacteria > Pelagibacterales > Pelagibacteraceae > AG-414-E02. Next base: position 28,844 of record QCLK01000005.1, on the reverse strand, counting down.
AAAAGTGTTATCTTTAGGATTTATACATTCGCTATATGGCAGGCATATTGAACCTTCAATTGATCCACTTCTAACGCCTGGCCTTGGTTCTTTAGCTTTACCATCAAATCGATCTTTGTTTCTAGCGTCTAAAAGTTTAAATTTTTTTTTGTTAATATTTTCTATAATTTGGGATTTATTCTTAATCATGTAAGTATTTTCTTTTGCAAAATACTTTGACTGTTTAACTTCTGTTTTTACATTAGTAAGTTTTCTATTTTCTATTTTCCATTTTTTAAGACCTCCATCTAAAATAAAAAGCAATTTAGGATCATGGCCGAAATATAAAAATTGGAACCAACACCTACAGCTACTAATTAAATCGCTATTATCATAAAAAACTATAAAATCATTATTTACAATTCCCATTTTTGAAACTATTTTTTCCCAATCATTTATTTCTGGTAGAAAATGATTATGAGGCAAATTTTTTTTTTGATTAGAGTTTTTTTCTAGATCAAAAAAAATTGCATTTTTTATATGTTCTTTATTATATTCTTTAATAGCATTTCGATTTTTAACTAAATGCCAAGATGCATCAACAATTTTAACCTTATCTAAATTCTTATTGAGCCAATCTGTAGAAACCAAAGTCATCTTTTATTTCGTTTTTCAAAATATTTTTGATGATAATCTTCGGCTTTACAATAATTTTTTTCTTTTCTGATAACCGTTACCACTTTTCCATTAAGCTTTCTATTAACCTCATCTAATATTTTTTCAGCAGACTTTTTTTCTTCTTCAGTGGTATAAAAAATTTCTGATCGATATTGATATCCAACATTAGGGCCCTGTCGATTAAGCGTTGTTGGATCATGGATTTTAAAGAAAAATCTAGTTATATCTTCATAAGAAATTATTTTAGGATCGAATGTAACTTTAACTACTTCTATATGTTCAGTATCTCCATCACATACTTGTTCATAAGTCACTTGCGGACTTTTTCCACCACAATATCCGCATTCTGTAGAGATAATACCTGGAACTCCCTCGTACTCGGTTTCATCCCAAAAACAGCCAATGCCTCCTATAAATTTTTGCATAATATTTTTTAATTTAATGATAAATATAAATGAAAATATCAAAATGATCAAAAATCAAAATCATCTAGGTGGAATATGCATGATCCTAAGCGTTTTATTTTTTTCGCTCATGGATGTTTTAATAAAAATTACGTATGAATATGATGTTGGTCAGGTAATGTTTTCCAGGGCTATTTTTGGTCTTATTCCTATTTTTTTTTTAATACCTAAAGAACGTTTAAAAAATTTTTACAAAACAAAATATATAAAATTACATTTTTATAGATCTTTCATAGGTGCTATTGCGATGTATGCTATTTTTGTAGGATTAAGAAATTTAGAACTTGCAGAGGTTACTTCAATGGCGTTTTCAGGACCAATCTGGGTAGTAATATTTTCAATTTTATTTTTAGGTGAAAAAATACGAATGAAACGTTGGGTTGCAGTTGGCCTTGGTTTTGTGGGTGTTATTATAATTTCAAAACCAGGATTTGAAAATTTAAATTTATATTATATTTTTCCAATAATATTTACTTTGGGTTTTGCCGGTGTTTCCATATTTATTCGTAAATTAACTCTTGTTGGTGAACCGGTTTATCTTATTGCTTTTTATTTTTCTCTTTGTTCAGCAATCTTCGGACTCTTTACTTTACCATTTGGTGGATGGGTAATGCCTACAGGATACGATTTTGGTTTACTAATTTTAATCGGACTTTTTGGAAGTATTGCAAATTTATTACTTACAAAATCATACCAATTAGCAGAGGTTTCATTAACTACACCACTAAAATATTTGTCACTTGTTTTTGCAATAATTTTCGGATTTTATCTTTTTAATGAGGTTCCAACAATTTATACTTTATCAGGTGCAAGCTTAATTGTAATTTCTTCTGCTATAATATTTGTTAGAGAACATCAACTAAAAAAACCCATTACCCTGCCAAGGCAACAATGAGACATCCTCCAGCTTATTGGCAAAAAGCAAAAAGAACGTTATCTAAAAAAGATTCTGTGTTAAAAAAAATAATAAAAAAATATAATAAGGGTTTTTTAACTACAAGAAACAATCCATTTTTCTCTTTATGTCGCACAATAGTGGGGCAGCAAATTAGTACTAAAGCAGCCGATTCTATCTGGGCTAAATTTGAAAAAAAATGTAAAAAAAATATTGAACCAAAAACAATACTTAAATTATCTTCCCGCAATTTAAAAAGTGCTGGACTATCTAGACAAAAAGTTAGTTATTTAAAAAATATAGCTAAAGCTTTTACAAGCAAAACTTTTGACGTAAAGAAACTTCGAAAAATGAACGATAGTGATGCTATTAACTATATTACAAAATTAAAAGGTTTAGGAGTTTGGAGTGCTGAAATGTTTTTAATGTTTAATTTAAATAGACCAAATATATTTCCAGTGAAGGATATAGGTCTATTAAGAGCAATATCTAAAAATTATAAAAAAACCTATCCACCTAGTAAAAAATTTCTAGAGACAATTTCTAAAATTCACTATGGTTATAGAACTGTATTTACTTGGTATATGTGGCGATCAATTGATCCATCGGATGTTGAATATTAAATATTTTTAATATTTAGATTTTCTAAACGTGAACTTGCAATTTTTTTTACTTGTTTTATAGCTTCTTCGAACTCTATCGCTTTTTCAGAATTAACTCTTTTTCGAAAGTTATTTAAAATTTCAATTTTATTTTTATCTTTTACCGCTAGTATAAAAGGAAAACCAAATTTTTTGTAAGCATCATTGAGCTTTTTAAATTCATTATATTCTTCTTTTGTACATTGATCTAAACCAGAATTTTTTTGCTCTTTTAAAGAATCAGAAGTTAGTGAACCTATTTTTGCTTTATTACCTAAATCTGGATGATCATTAAGAATTTTTAATTTTTTTTCTCTTGTTGATATTTCAAAAATATCCATCATTTTTGTAGATAACTCGTTAAAATCTTTAAAAGGTTTTAGTTTGTATAGCTCTTCAGCTATCCATGTTGCGTTTTCGAATATATTGGCGAAAACTTTAATAAATTCACTTTGAGACAATTTATTAATTTTATTGATCATATTTATTTAGTTTATATAATATCTTATGACAAAATTAACCACTCATTGCCTTGATACTTTTTCTGGAAAACCCGCTAAGGGCGTTAAAGTAGAAGTTTATTCAATTTCAAGCAAGAAAGAAAAACTTAACTCCACAATATTAAATAATAACGGACGTTCAGACAAACCTTTACTAGAAGGGGATAATTTTAAAGAAGGTCAATATGAACTTGTTTTTTTTATTGGTGATTATTTTAAAAATATAACCAATTTGCCAAAGACACCTTTTTTAAATGAAGTGGTTGTTAGATTTGGGATATCTAAACCCAACGAACATTATCATGTGCCCTTGCTTGTAAGTCCTTGGAGTTATTCTACATATAGAGGAAGTTAATGGCTTCCAGTAATATTGAGTTCGTTTATCAGAATAAAATTTTTGAAATTACAAATCCTGATTCAAATGAAACTTTACTAAATTTTATCAGAACAAAATTAAAAAAAACTGGCACTAAGGAGGGATGTGCCGAAGGTGGTTGTGGAGCGTGCACAGTTGTTTTAGGCGAATTAAAAAAAAATGAAATAAATTATAAAGCTATAAATTCCTGCATTACTTTTTTACCCACTTTGCAAGGCAAGCAACTTATACTTGTTGAAGATTTAATTTTAAAAAATGGTTCACTGCATCCCGTCCAACAAGCAATGGTGAACTACCATGGATCACAATGTGGTTTCTGCACCCCAGGTTTTATTATGTCATTATTTTCAATGTTCAAAAAAAATTCTAAATTTAAAAATGATGAGATTAAGGACTCTATCGCAGGTAATCTTTGTCGTTGTACTGGCTATCAGCCAATAATAAAAGCTGCAAAAAGTTTAAAAAATAAAAGTAAAATTGATGAATTTAGCAAAAGTAAAAAAAATACTATTAATTTACTAAAAAAAATTAATAACAAAAGTGTTGTAATTTATCACAAAGGAAAAAAATATTTTGCTCCTAGATATTTAATGGAACTAAAAAAAATTCTTAAAAAAAATGCTGATGTAGATTTCCTTAGTGGAGGAACCGATTTATCACTAGTTGTTACTAAAGAAAGAAAAGATATTAATTCTATTGTCTATATGAATTCAATTAGAGATTTAAACTATATAAAAAATAATAATAAGTATATTGAAGTAGGTGCATCAACTCCATTAATTGAATTTGAATCTTATATTAAAAAATATTATCCGGATTTTACAAAAATTCTTAAACGTTATGGATCGCCGCAGATAAGAAATGTTGCAACAATAGCTGGAAACATTGCAACTGCGTCTCCAATAGGAGACTGCCTACCTTTATTATTGTCATTAAATGCAGAAATAGTTTTGCAAGATTTTAAGAAAACCAAAGTTTTATTTCTTAATGACTTTTTTATAAGTTACCGCAAAACTAAGTTGAAGAAAGGTCAATTTATTCATTCAATTAGGATACCAGTACTTAAAGGCAATACTTTTAAGGCATATAAAGTTTCAAAACGTTATGATGATGACATATCATCGGTTTGTGCTGCATTTAATTTGAGAATAATTAAAAATAAAGTTCAAAGTGTAAGAATTGCATATGGTGGCATGGCTGCAATACCCAAAAGAGCAATTTACTGTGAAAAAATACTTTCAAATTCTATAGTTACAGATGAAATTGTAAGCAAAGCAAAAAAAGCTTTAGAAAAAGATTTCAAACCTATCAGTGATATGCGTGCTAGCGGATTATACCGTATGGAAGTTGCAAAAAATTTGCTTGAAAAATTGTACTTTGAAATTAAACAGAAAAAAATAATAGGAGTATATTTTTAAAATGAAAATAGAGAATTTTATTAATGAAAATAGACCCCATGAAAGCGCCATAAAACACGTTAGTGGTCAAGCTCATTATACTGATGATATTCCTGAACCACCAGGAACTTTGTATGGCGCTATAGGCTGGAGCAAAAAGTCCCACGCAATAATTAAAAAAATAAACCTTGATGAAGTGATTAAAAGTGAAGGTGTAATAGCCGTTGTTACAGAAGATGATATAGTTGGTAGAAACGATGTTGGTCCGGTGTTTGATGGTGATCCAATTTTTCCAAAAAAAGCTGAGTATTATGGACAACCACTTTATGCTGTGGCGGCAACAACAACAGAACTTGCTAGAAAAGCTGTCTTAAAAGCGAAAATTAGTTATAAAACATTAAAACCAATTACTACAATTCAGGAAGCACTAAAGAAAAAATCTTTTGTTTTAAAAGAGAAAATAATAAAAAAAGGTGAAGCGCTTAAAGCAATAGAAAATTCACCATATCGTTTAAAAGGTAATTTTACCACAGGAAGCCAAGAGCATTTTGCTCTTGAAGGACAAGCTGCTTTTGTCATTCCTCAAGAAGATAATGATTTTAAGGTATTTTCTAAAACACAACATCCAAGCGAGACTCAACAAATCATAGCAAAAATGCTTAATCAGAAAAGCAATACGATTACTGTTGAAACAAGAAGAATAGGCGGATCGTTTGGGGGAACCGAAACACAATCTTTTATATTTGCGGCGATTTGTACTTTGCTTGCCAAAAAAACTAAACGTGCAGTTAAACTTAGAATAGATCGCGACGATGATATTATTATAACAGGAAAACGACATGATTTTTATTCAGAGTATGAAGTAGGTTTTGACGAGCTAGGTGTTATTAAAGGTTTAAAATTAAAACTAGCCTCAAGGTGCGGAATATCTCCAGATCTATCAGGAGCAATTAACGACAGAGCTTTGCTACATATTGATAACGCCTATTATCTTGAAAATGTATTATTAGAAAATTATCTCTGCAAAACTAATACTGCATCAAACACTGCCTTTAGAGGTTTTGGAGGTAATCAAGGTATGATGGCCATTGAAAATATAATTGATCATATTGCCACTTCACTTAAAAAAGATTCTGCTGAAATAAGAAGGAGAAATTTCTATCAAAAAAAGAAAAAAAATATAACACACTATAATATGAAAATTGAAGATAATATTATCCAAGAAATTTTTGATCAGCTAATAAAATCTTCAAATTATAAAAGTAGGATGCAAAACATTAAAAAGTTTAATTCAGAAAATAAATATATTAAAAAAGGAATAGCAATGACACCAGTAAAGTTTGGTATCAGCTTTACTACCTGGCATTTAAATCAAGCTGGAGCTTTAGTACATATTTATTTTAATGATGGAAGTGTACACGTAAATACTGGAGCAATAGAAATGGGACAGGGCACTTATACTAAAATTGCACAATTAGCAGCAAATGCATTAGGCTTGCCTTTTAATAAAATAAAAGTTTCAGCCACTCGTACTGATAAAGTGCCAAATACAAGTGCTAGTGCCGCCTCAAGTACTACTGACCTTAATGGCGCAGCTACACTTAATGCAATTTCTAAAATAAAAAAAAATTTGTCAGAATATGTAAAACGTAAATATAAAATCAAAAATAGCGAAGGAATTTATGAAAATGGAATGGTAAAATTTAAGGGTAAAATCTTTAAATTTAATAAACTTATTAAAGAAGCTTATTTAAATAGAGTTTCATTGTCTTCTTCAGGATTTTATGCGACACCAAAAATACATTTTGATAAGAAAAATTTTAAAGGAAGACCCTTCTTATACTTTTGTTATAGTGCAGCTGTTAGTGAGGTCATTATTGACATTTTGACTGGAGAAAATAAAATATTACGTGCAGATATTCTTCATGATGCAGGCAGGGCCATTAATCCAGCCATTGAAATGGGACAAATAGAGGGGGGCTTTGTGCAAGGAGCAGGTTGGTTAGGCTGCGAAGAAGTTAATTGGAAAACCAACGGTCAAATTACCACTCACTCTCCATCAACTTATAAAATCCCTGCAGTAAGTGATATGCCAGAAAAATTTAATGCAGAAATTTTTAAAAAAGGAAAAAATATTGAAAATGTGATAAACAAGTCAAAAACAACCGGAGAACCTCCATTAATGAATGCAATGTCAGTTTTTTTTGCAATTAAAAATGCCATAGCATCCATCAGAGATTATAATATAAACCCTAAGCTTGATGCTCCAGCAACGCCTGAGAGAATATTAATGAGTATTAAAAACTTAAAAAAAAAATATGAGAAATGAATTTATGAAAAGAGCTATAGAGCTTTCGATTGAAAGTGTAAGTGGCGGTGGAGGACCTTTTGGATGTGTTATAGTTAAAGATGAAAAGATCGTGTCAGAAGGATCAAACAAAGTTACGTCAAACAATGATCCAACCGCACATGGAGAAATTGTTGCTATTCGCGAAGCGTGTAAAAAAATAAATAATTTTAGCCTTAACGGATATGAACTGTATTCGTCATGTGAGCCTTGCCCGATGTGCTTATCTGCAATTTATTGGGCAAGAATTAATAAAATATATTATGCAAATACCAGAATTGACGCACAAAAAATTGATTTTGACGATTCATTAATTTATTCAGAATTTAAAAAAAGTATTGATAAAAGAAAAATTCCTATGATTCAAATGATGAGAAGTGAAGCTTTAAAGGCTTTTGAATTATGGAACAAAAAAATAGATAAGGTAAAATATTAAATGGAATTTTTACCAGATATTTCTAAATGGATTCAAATCCTACTCAGATGGGGCCATGTTTTTTTTGCTATACTGTGGGTGGGAACGTCATTTACATTTAATTATTTAGATAATAAATTGCCAAAAAATTTAAAGGAAAAAAATATCGAGGCTGAAGGAATTTTACAGCATAGCGGTTATTATTATAAACTCACAAGATATCACGGAGCTCCCACGGAAGTTCCCAAGAATGTAATTATTTGGAAATACACTTCGTATCTAACTTTTTTATCGGGAATAGCATTATTAATATTAATTTACTACGTGAATGCAGATATTTTGATGGTTGATAAAAGAGTAAACGAAAATATCTCTCCTTTTCTTGCTATAACTATTTCAGTTTTATCTATAATAGTATCTTGGTTAATATATGATTTTATCTGTAAATCTAAATTAATAAATTACAAAATTATTTTTCCAACTGCACTTTTAATTATCGGCACACTTATTTCATTTGGTTTGACTAAAATTTATGGTTCACGATTTGCTTTTTTACAATCGGGTATTATTTTGGGAAGTATAATGACCATGAATGTGTTTTTTGTTATAGCTCCAAATGGAAAAAAGATTGCATTAGCTGCTTCAAAAAAAGAAAATTTTGATTTAAATCTTTCACTTAGGGCAAAAGTGAGATCAGTTCATAATAATATTATTACGTTATTGGTTTTGTTTATAATGTTAAGCGGACATGCTTCTTTTGTTTCGACTAACAAATACAATTGGATAATTCTTTTTATACTAGCAATAATTTTTGGGACGATTCAATATTACGTTAATAATAAGAATAAAAAAGAAAACAATTAAATTCCCTCTATAATTTGCAAATTTCTTTTTACTGAACCTTTCAAAATGTTATGGGCTTCTTGGTACTCGTCAGAATTGTAACATTTTTCAGCATCTTCAAAAGTTGGAAATTCAACTATTACTGTTCTTGGTGAATTTTTTCCCTCAAGAGTTATATTTTTTCCGCCTCTTACTATAAATTTCCCAGAATATTTACTAATAGCTGTTGTAGCTTTAACTGCATATTTTTTCAAAGTTTCCATATTTTCAATTTTTTCATAAACCGCTATCCAAATTCCTTTTGACATAAATTTTCTCCTTTTTAATTAAGTTTTTTTTAACTATGATAGCAGAATTAATATGTCTGAAAAATTAATTGTTTCTTGGGATGAATACAATAAGACCGTAGAAAAATTAGCTATCATGGTTCATGATAGTGGTTATAAACCTACCTTGCTTGTTGGTATTATGCGTGGTGGGGCTCCGATGATAGATCTCTTAAGTAGAGTTTTTAAATTAAAATGTGCTTACCTAGCAGTAGAGTCATATAGTGGCAAAGGTGTAGAGGACGAGCAGGGAGACATAGTATTTTCAAGAGAGATGAGCTCAATAGCGAAGAATATGGGGGGAAAAATTCTTTTATGTGATGATCTTTCTGATACTGGAATTACTTTAAATAAAAGTGTTGATTGGTTAAAAAATTATGAACCAATAAAAAATAAGATTGAAGATATAAAAACAGCCACTTTATGGAAAAAAAAGAAATCTACATTTGAACCAGATTATTGCGCTGTCAAATTGAAAGATAATCCTTGGATAGTCCAACCTTTTGAACACTACGAAGAAATAAGAATTGAAGATTTAAAAAAGAAACACCCTAAATAAAAAAGGGCCAGAATAAATCCGGCCCTTTCTATAAAAATTTAAATTTTTTAAGCTACAACGAAGCTTATTACGCTTGCTACTGCTATTACCCAAATCGCAGGGCTAACATTAGTTTTTCCTGTACAGATTTTAATCGCTGCATAAGAAATAAATGCTAAAGCAATTCCGTGAGAAATTGAATAAGTAAATGGCATTGCTATCATAGCAAGGACCGCAGGTCCTGCTTCAGCAATATCATCCCATTCAATATCCACAATGTTACGAACGAAAAGAGTTGCAATATAAATCAATGCAGCTCCGTCGATTTCTTTTGGAAGACTCGTTGCTAATGGCGCTAAAAATATACAAGCCAAAAATAAAAGTCCTATTACAAGAGAAGTCATTCCCGTTCTTCCACCAGCTTTTACACCAGCAGCAGACTCTACATATGTAGTAACTGTACTTGTTCCTAATAACGAACCCGCAACAGTTGATACACTGTCTGAAAGCATAGCTTTGTCGATATCTTGGATTTTTCCATCTCTTCCAAGTTTACCCGAAACATTTGCAACACTCGTTAAAGTTCCTGCAGTATCAAAAAAGTCAATGAAGAACAGAGTAAAGATTACTGTTACCATTGAAGCTGAAAGCGCAGCACCCAAATCAAATGCAAACAAGTGCGTCATTGGAGGTGGAGCAGAAGCAACACCATTAAATTTTGCTAAACCAGTTACCCAAGCAATAATACTAAAGGCAATGATTCCAATGATAATGTTTCCTTTGATCTTATATTTTTCCATTACGATCATTGATATAAATGCACCGGCACCTAAAAGAAGTAATGGGTTGCTAAGATCACCAAGAGTTACAAGTGTAACTGGATGGTCACCAGTCAATCCCATAATTTCAAAACCAATGATTGCTAAGAACAAACCTATTCCAGCACCAATTCCAAGTTTTAAACTTTTTGGAATTGAGTTGATTAGCCAAGCTCTTACTGGAGTTAGTGAAATTATTAAGAAGAGCACACCAGCAACAAGTACAGCACCAAGCGCTTCAGCTGGAGTATATTCCATACCCAAACAAACGCCGTAAGCTATGAATGCGTTAATACCCATTCCAGGTGCTAGGCCAACAGGCCAAGTTTTAGCGTAAAATGCAGCTATGAAACAGGCAATGGCTGTCGCCAAAACTGTAGCTGTGAAAACTCCGCCAAAGTCAAACCCACCATCAGCAAGTATGACAGGATTTAAAAACAATATGTAAGCCATTGTTAAGAAAGTAGAAACGCCGGCTATAACTTCTGTTTTAAAATCCGTTCTATGTTTTCTATAGTCGAAATATTTATCCATCATAAGATATTTCCTCCTAAAGTTAATGAAGTAACCTTAATAAAGATTTTTAAGGAAGTCACAATTAAATAAGTGTTATCTGGTGTGCATAACATGAATAGGATTCAACTTGAGAGTTTATATCTGTTTATATTTTTTCTGATATTCTATGTTAAGTTGAAACTATGAAAATTTTCAATATTTTTTTTATTGTTACTTTCGTTTTCTTAATTGCAGGCTGTCAAACTATTGAAAAAAAATCTGAGTCTACAATTAGAAAAGAAAATGAAAAATTAAGTAAATTTCTTCAACAGCCAGAATCAGAACTAAGAATAGTAATGGGTAAACCAGATGAGATAGTACATGACGACAAAGGGTCAAAATTTTTAGTATATACTAAAAAAAAATACAACATTACTTGTGAACGAAAATTTGAGGTTGACCAAAACAAAATGATTGTTGGTTTTACTAGCAAGGGATGTTTTTAGTATCAAGAGGCGACTTAAAGCCGCCTCTATCTATGGAATGATTATTTAATTTCAATCACCCTTGGTTTTTGTGCTTCTGGAATTATTCTTTCTAAAGAAACTTTAAGCAAACCGTCCTTTAGTTCAGCACCTTTAACCTCACAATTGTCAGCTACACTAAAGCTTTTTTTGAAGTATCTTTTTGCAATACCTCGATGAATCACATTTCCATTTTCATCTTTTTCTTTAGTTTTGTCTTGTTTAACTGATTCAATAGACAACTGTCCGTCGGCATAGCTAACCTTTATATCTTTTTTATTAAATCCGGCCAACGCAACTTCAACATCATAATGATTATCTTTTGTCTTTACGATATTGTAGGCTGGGTAATTTGACGGAGTGCTGAAAAAATCGTCAGAAAACATTCTTTCGAAATTATCGAATACACTGTCAAAACCTACAGTTACTGGTCTTAGTTGATTAAATATAGATAGTTCTTTCATAATTTACTCCTTTCATTAAGCAAGTACTATTTACGAGTCCCACAATGGCAACTCATAATTATTTATATAGAAACGATTTTTAAAATTTCAAGATTAAGTATTTAATTTTTGAGATATTTTTAATGCAAAAGCATAATCTAGAGCAATTTCTTCAATTGCCGAATCTCTTCCTGTTTTTCCTGCGTGACCAGCTTTCATTTCAGTTTTTAAAAGCATAAGATTGTTATCCGTTTTATAGTCTCTTAATTTTGCAGTAAATTTTGTAGGTTCATCAAACAGAACTCTATTATCACTCAAGCTTGTTGTTATGAAAATATGAGGATAGTCCATTTTTTTTATATTTTCATAAGGAGAGTATGAGCGAATATAATCAAAGTGTTCTTTATTTTCTTTTGCATTTCCAAACTCATTAAACTCTCCAACTGTTAAAGGTAATGAGTGATCTAAATTTGTTGTAAGTGTATCAACAAAAGGTACAGCCATAATCATTCCAAGGAATAATTGCGGGGCTTGATTAACAACAGCGCCCATCAGTAATCCGCCAGCAGAACCGCCCATACCAATTATTTTTCCTCTACCTGTATATTTTTTTTCAATTAAAAATTTAGCACTTGAGATATAATCTTCGAAAGTATTTTTTTTATTCAGCATTTTTCCTTCTTTCCACCAACTCATTCCTCTTTCCATTCCACCTCTAATATGGGCGGTTACCCAAATTATATTTCTGTTAATTAAACTTAGTCTACTAGAAGAAAATCCAGGTCCCATTGAAGCACCGTAGCTTCCATAAGCATAAAGAAGAAGATTTGCTTTTCCATCTAATTTTGTTTTTTTATGACGAGTTATTGTTAAAGGAATTTTTCTTCCATCATGAGAATTACAATTTAATCTTTCGACGATATAATCCTCGGGATTATGACCAGAAGGCACAACTTCTTCTTTTACGAGTTTTTTTTCTTTCGTAATAATATCATAAATATAAGATTTGCCAGGAGTTTTTGGAGAGTGGTAAGCAATATAAATTTTATTTGTATTTCTGTCTTTTTGCATTAACGAAGATCCTATACTTATTACTTTTTCCTCAGTAATAAATAATTCTTCTTCTTTATTTGTATTTAAATTTCTAATGTAAATTTTAGATAAAGCATCTCTAAGTTCAGATCGTATCATCCACTCATTAAGTAAATCAAAACTTCCAATAAGAACACCGTTGGTAGCTGTGATTAAATTTTCCCATTTTTCAATATTTCCATGTTTGCATTTACAGATTTTGTAATCTTCCGCGTTAAGATTTGTATGTATATAAAAATTGCCTTTCCAAGAATCTATAGAGTATTTTATTTCCTTTTGTCTTTTTTTAAATAATTTTAATTTTGGATTATCTTCATGAACATTAAAAAAATATATTTCAGATGTAGTGTGATCTGAGGTTGCAATAAAGTAATATTTTTCATCAGAACTAATTCCAATTCCACATGTAAAACCTTCGTCTTTTTCTTCATAAATTAATTTATCTTTTTCTGGCGAGGTTCCAACTTTATGTTGGTAAATTTTTCGCGGTCTATGAAATTTGTCTAACTTTGAATAGAAAATATACTTATCATCTAATGACCAAGTAATACTTCCTGAGGTTTCTTTAATTTCTTCTGACAAAATTTTATTATCAGAAATTCTACGTACATTTATTGTAAAATACTCAGAACCTTTTAGGTCCAAAGAATAGGCAAGCATTTCATCATTGTTTGAAACTTCTAAATCTCCAATCCCAAAATATTCTGCTTTTAATTTCGCCTTTTCTTTTTCTCCTGACCAATATTCTTCAATTTTATTGCTTCCTATTTTTTTTCTAAGTTTTAATGAGTAATTTGCTTCTTTAGTAGTTTTTGTCCAATAAATATATTTTTTGTCTGTATAGGGTAAAGTTTCATCATCAAGTTTTATTCTGTTCTTTATTTCATCAAATAATTTTTTTTGAAATTTTTTAGTATCTTTTAAATGATATTCTGTATATTCATTATTTTTTTCTAAGTATTTTTTAACCTCAGAATTTAATTTTGCAGGATCCCTAAGCACTTCTAATATATTTGCTTGATGAATCCATGCATAATTATCTTCCCATGAAATTCCATGACATTTTTTGATTGTTTTCTGTTGTCTTAATTTTGGTATATTCATGTGAAAGATGATTAATATATGAATTTAGTTTTTTTTGGAATTATTATTTTTATCCTGATTTTTGTTCTACTTTCTTGGTTTGCGAAGACAAGTAGCAAAAAAATAGCAAAAGGGACTAGAGGTGTAATCTTTGTTTTATCAATTATTTTTGCCATTCTTTTTGTAATTGCCGGTAGATTTCTTTTTTCACTTCCTTTGCTTCTTCTAGCAATGAGCGTTCTCAAAATTAAAGGTTTAACAGCCATTCAAATATTTCAATTATGGAGACTATTGCAGTATTTGAGAAATTCAGGAAGATTTTCTTACTATGGTAGTTCTAACCAGTCACAACCTTCAAGCAATTTATCTTTGCAAGAGGCTTATAAAATTTTGGGATTACAAAAGGGCTGTTCCAAAGAAGATGTAATCAAAGCTACAAATGGACTCCAGAAAAAAATTCATCCTGATGTTAATCCAAATTCTAACACAGAGCGTTTAAGCCAAATAGTAAACGAAGCTAAAGAAACAATATTAAAAAATGATTTTAGTTAATTAATTATTTCCAAAGATCTTTTCAGTACCTCATCAAATGATATTTTATCTTTTCCGCGTGTATTGTGAGTACAAGTATCAATAGTTTGACCATTCGGAACAATAATAGATATATTTTTACTATACAATCCGTAAGCTGCCGGGGGAGAATCCATGAACAAGACTAAACATTTTAAATTTAAACCGGAAGAAATATGAGCAAAACCAGAATCATTCGAAATACAATATTGGCATGAACTTATAATAGGCATTATTTCTGCTATGGTCATTTCAGATAGAGAGATACAGTTTTTTCCAATAGAAGAATCTTTAACTTGTTGAATTAAGTTTTCGTCTTTAACTCCACCTGCAAGAAAAAATCTACATTCATGTTTAGAATTAAGATTTTCAAACAATTTAATGAAATTTTTTATTTCCCAACGTTTTGTAGGTCCTGAAGCTGAGATGCCGCAAATAATGTTTTTTGTTTTACCTGTAATATTATATCTCTTTTTGGCTTCTTGAATATCATCATTACTACAATAGATTTTAGATTGAGAATTAATTTCTACATTTAATATTTTTTCAGTAAATTTCTTTGCTGTCTTAAAAAAATTTTTACCTCTTTTAGAAAAAAATTTATAATGAAAAATTTGCTTTATACCCGATAGTTTTGAAATCATATAAAGCCTTAAACTATCGCTATAAATATAAGACTGGCTAAACTTATAAGGTTCAATTTTTTTAATAATATTAAAGAAGCCTTTTTTATCGAGTTCAATTACTTCTTTAACATGAGGATCATTTTTTAATATTGAGTTAGCTTGGGTATTTTTTTGTGCCAAAACAACCACCGGCTTACCTGTTGATTTGCTAATTGCATGTATGTTTGCAATCAAAATACATAAATCTCCAATTCCCATAGATTTTATTATCACTAAAGCTGTTTGATTCATTTTTTTAATTTTATATAATTTACGATAAATAAATAAGCTAAGAGGTAAAAATATGGCAGTCAAACCTGGAATTTATGCGGCTTCAATGTCTATTTTTAATGAAGATTTGTCATTGAACGTTGATTTTACAATTGGACATGCAGAAAGAGTTGTTAAGGATGGATGTCATGGCGTAGTACTGCTGGGAAGCACAGGTATTGCTCAATATATTTCTTCAAAGGAAAAAAAAAAATTAATTGATAAAGCAGGCACCAGCAAGTGCAGAGATAATTTTATTATTGGAACTGGATCAAATTCATTGCTTGAAAATGTTGATTTAATTAAGCATAGTTTGAGCAATGGAATTAATAGATTTCTTTTAATGCCGCCAGCATATTATTCATATCAAGATGATGGAGTTTATAGATATTATTCAAATATAATTGAAAAAGTTCCAGAAGTTTCAATAATTTTATATAATTATTTGAAATTGTGCGGATACAAATTTAGTGTGCAAGTAATAGAGAGACTAGTAAAAGATTTTCCAAAACAAATAATTGGGGTGAAAGATAGTACGTATAATTTATTTGATGTTCTTAAAATTCCTAATTTCTTAATTTTTCCTGGATCAGAAAGAAAATTATTACAAGGTTTGCAATTAGGTAATAGCGGAATTATTTCGGCAATTTGTAACGTAACAGCACAGTTATCACGTAAAGTTTATGATGATTTTCACAATAAAAAAGAACAAAAATTTAATGAAAAACTTTGTTCAATTAGAAAGGTGTTTGACAATTATAATTTAATTTCTGGACTCCACACTTTTATGTCAGTAGAAAATGAGAAATATAAAAGAATTTTACCTCCTATGAGTTTGCTTTCAAATGTAGAACAGAAAGAGCTTATGTCTAAGTTAAAAGAATTAGAATTCTTTCCAGAAAAAAATATAGCGGCTTAAACTATGTTATTAGCTAGATTATTATCTAAAATTTATAAAAAAAATGGAATTATTTTAATAGATTCCTCAGAGCAAAAATATATTTGCGGTAAACCAGATTTAAATAAACCTGTAACCCTAAAACTATTAAAAAAAGACTTAAACTGGAAACTGGTACTTAATCCAGATTTAAATTTTCCAGAAGCTTATATGCGTGGAGAAATTAAGATCGAAAATGCCTCTTTGCTAGATTTTTTAAATATGACCTTTGAAAATATAGGGAGAGGTGAAATAAATTTTTCTGGATATTTTATAAAAAAAACTTTGCATACTTGGAGATATCTTACAAATTATAATTTACCTGGAAAATCTAAAAAGAATGCGGAGCATCATTATGATATTGGAGAGGATTTTTATGATCTTTTTTTGGATAAAAAACATAGACAATATTCATGTGCCTACTTCAATAGAGAGGATGAAAGTTTAGAAGATGCTCAACAAAATAAAATTAACCATATAATTAAAAAATTAAATTTAAAACCAGGACAAAAAGTTTTGGATATTGGATGTGGATGGGGCGGTATGGCATTTGAAATTGCTAAACAAAGCCAGTGCGAGGTTGTTGGAATTTCTTTAAGCGAAAATCAAATAAACTACTGCAAAAAAAAGGCTAAAGAACTAAATATGGATAATCAGGTGCAATTCGAACTTACCGACTACCGTAAGGTGAAAGGAAAATTTCATCGAATAGTTTCAGTAGGTGCTTTTGAGCATTTTGGAAAAAAATTTTATAAAACTTTCTTTAAAAGGGTAAAAAAACTTATGACAGATGATGGTATTTGCTTATTGCATACAATCGGAAGTATAGACGAGCCGGGTCCTGCGCAGTCATGGATTCAAAAACGGATTTTTCCAGGAGGAATCATTCCTAGTTTATCAGATATGGTCGTTCCTATTGAAAAAACAGGTTTAATTATATCTGACTGCGAAACTTTAATACATCATTATGATAAAACGTTAAAAGCTTGGCTGGATAGATTCATGCAAAATAAAGAAAAAGCCAAATTTATGTATAATAAAGAATTTGTTAGAATGTGGGAATTTTATCTAGCCAGTTGTTCTGCAGCATTTAAATTTAGAGATTTAGTTGTATATCAATTGCAACTTGTAAAAAATTTTACCGCATTACCAAGCAATCGTAGAGATTATATATATCAATAGTTATTTGTTATATATAAGTAGAATCATTTCATATGAAGAAAAAAACTAAAAAAAGAAATAAGAAAAAACTACGTAAAATACGAAAAAAAATCAAAAAAATAAAAAGATTTAGATTAAAAAAAAAAACAAAAAAATCACGCAAATTTAAAAGAAGGAAAAAAACAAAAAAATATAAAATTAAAGTTCAGTTAAATAAAAAAATAAGCAGTTTACCAAAGATAAAAATTCCAATTTTTAAAGATCGAGCAAAACAATTGAAAAAACTGCGCTTTCAAAGCATACTAAATTTTGTTCTTCGGCCAATTTTTAGGGCTTATGAAGATTTTAGGGAAAAACGAAGAATTGAAAAACTAAAAAAAATTGCCTTTGAGAAAAAAGAAAAAGAAAGACAAATAAAAGAAGAACGTCGTTTGAGATATGAAACTAAAAAACAACAACTCCGTGAAGAACAAAAGCTTGCCAAGGAGCGCGAACAAGACTTAAAAAAATTCATCAGGCAGGAACAGGCAATTCTAAGAAAAGAACAGGCTAATAAACGCAGACAATTTTTAGAAGAAATAAAACTTTCAAAAAAGATTGAATCATTCCGCAAAAGGGAACTTCAAGAAATTAAAAATTTAGAAAAAATTGCATTGCAAGAACAACGTGAAGATTATCGTCCAGTAGAAGAACGGCTTGAAAAAATTAAAGAAAAATATCGATTAATCAGAGAGCAAAAAATTAGAGAAAGAGTGGAATCTTTAGGTGTAGAAATTTCAGATACTGATACCAAAGAGGATTTGCTACAAAAAGAGAAAGAATATGCAGAGCACAGGCAAAACATAGAGCTTGTTTTAGAATCTTTTTACCGTTCAGCAAATTCTTTAGTTTTTCAGTTAAATAAAAGATATATACCAAAACATAAAAGTATTTTAAGAGTTATTGATCGAAGATATGAAACCAATGAATGCTTTATTAGATACGATGATAGTCCAGATGAAGATTGGCTGATTTTAATTTACTTAGAAGACTCCGACGCAAAAAAAGGGAAAATTGTTGTAGAAAATAAAGCTAATCCCGAAAAACATGAAACTAAATCTTTTGCAACAAAAGAAATATTCAATTATTCCGATTATCTTGTGGATGTAATGACTTCTCATATTGATCGCGAAAGACAGAAGAAAGAACAAGCATAAAACTAGTTTTGATTTTAGACTAGAAATTTTATATAGGAAGTTTATCTTACGAATCATGGATAGTTTATTAATAATTTTAGTATTACTTTTAATTTTTGGTAATTTATGCGTTCTTTATTTTTTGTTTAAAAGTAGGCCTAAGCAAGATTCTGATATTAGTGAAAAAATTAATAATCAAATTAACTCAATAAAAACATCTTTTAGCGAATCTTTCGGCAGTATGTCAAAAGACGTAGCAAAGGATATGACAAGCGCATTAACCAGAGTTGATGAAAAAGTTGGAGCATTTAATCAACAAGTAGAGACACTAAACAAAAGCCAACAAAATTTTAGTAGAATTTTAGCAGGCGTTAAGCAATATGGAGTGCTTGCTGAATTTTCTTTAGCTTCTTTATTAAAAGATTTGTTACCTGCATCACAATATATTGCTAATGTCAAAATGAAACCTGATGAGAGCGGGGACAATGTTGAATTTGCTGTAAAATTACAAGATGGAATACTTTGTCCAATAGATAGCCATTGGCCAATAGAAAAATTTAAAGCCATTGATGATGCTTTTCAATCAAAAGACAAAGATGCTCTAGCTGATGCTAGAAAAGATCTAGCGTCTGCATTTAGAAATAAAGCAAAAAGAGTAAATGAAAAGTATATTTCACCTCCAAAGACCACAGACTTCGCAATTATCTATGCTCCGACCGAAGGTTTGTATGCTGAATTATCAAGTTATCGCGACTCAAAAACTAAAGAATTATTAATGCAGGAACTTAGAACCAAATATAAAATTACAATAGCGGGTCCGAATACATTATCTTCTATTTTGCAGGCCTTTCATATGGGTTTTCAAACACTTAAAGTACAAAAACATGCAACACAAATTCATGACGATTTAAAAAAACTATCTACTAGATTTGAAAAACATTTTTTTTTAATAGATGGATTAAGAAAAAAGTTAGAAGAAGCTATGAGTTATACAGTTGACTTTGGAAAAAGCGCAAGATCAATTAAGAATACCCTAGAAAATATTAAAGATCCTGAAAAAGTTGAAGCCGCAATCAAAGAAGATACTGACAAGGTGAAAGTGTTGAACAAATAATACTTATGCCAAATTTGGTTTTTTACGATTTTGAAACATGCTCTTCAAATGTTTCCTATGGCCAAATTATTCAGGTAGCAGCAGTGCTTGTTAATGACAATTTTCAAGAATTAGATCGATATGAAGCACGATGTAAATTGAACCCTGGAGTTGTTCCTGAAGCTATGGCGTTATTAGTAAACAAAACTACTCCAAAAATGCTTAAAGAAACAAACCTGTCCCACTATCAAATGGTCAGACAAATGACAGATAAATTTAAACAATGGAAAAATTCTATTTTTATTGGTTATAATTCAATTAATTTTGATGAAGAGTTTTTAAGAAGAACTTTATGGAAAAATCTCGAATATCCTTATTTAACAAACACAAATGGTAACGAGAGAGGAGATTTATTTAGTCTAGCTAGAGCTTGCCATCTTTATTATCCAAATTGTATCAAAACTCCAATAAGTGATAAAAATAATCCTGTTTTTAAGCTAGATAAATTGGCTCCAATGAATGGTATTAAACATGAAGATGCGCATTCGGCTATCAGCGATGTTCTAGCAACCATTGAAATTGCAAAACTTTTAAGCAAAAAAGCTCCAAATGTTTGGAGGGCAAGTTTAATGACCACAAATAAAGACAAAAGTTTCCAATTAATCCAAAATGAAGAATTATTCTGTACAGATTTTTTTTATTATGGAAAATCAGTCCCATTTGTTTTGACTTTTGTATGTCAACATCCCCAATGGAAGTATCCTATGTGCTTTGATCTTAAAGCTGACCCCAATTTTTACTTTAATTTGTCTGCTCAGGAATTAAAAAAAGAATTAGATAAAAAACCAAAAGTTATAAGAACTATAAAACATAAAAAACATCCAATAATTATGAATTCGAGCTATGGTTTAAATTTTGACAGTTATAAACAACTAGGTATTAAGAAATTAAAAGAGAGAGCTAAATTAATAAGAAAAAATAAGGAGTTTTCAAAAAAAGTCGCTGCAATCTTAGATGATGATGCAAGAGATAGACAAGAATCAGAATCACAAGAAGATGTTTATGCGGAAGAATCCATTTACAAACAATTTACATCTGATCATGATAATAAAATTATGCCTGAATTTCATAATGCAGATTGGAAAGATAAATTTTCAGTAATACAAAAATTTAAAGATAAGCGGATGCAGTACTTTGGAAAAAAAATTCTCTATGAAGAAAGTCCTCAATCTCTGCCTAAAAATGAATATAATTTAGTTCACAAAGAAGTTGCCACAAGAATTTTAAGCACAAATGAAGAAAAATGGAACACGATTCCAAGAACTTATAATGAAATTGATACCTTGAGAAATAAATTTAAGGATGATGATAATAAGTTAAAAGCACTTGATGATATCAATTCTTTTATTGAGGATATGGAAAAAAATTACCAAAAGGCTAGTTGACATTAATTTTAAAATTAATAGATTAGAATAATCTTATGGCAACCAAAAATGTTACCGACGAGAATTTTGAAACTGAAGTTGTAAAAGCAAATAAACCAACTTTGGTTGATTTTTGGGCTGAGTGGTGTGGCCCTTGTAAACAGGTTTCTCCTATTCTTGAAGAAATTTCTAATGAGATGAGCGAACAAATCATTGTCGCTAAACATAATATTGATGATCATCCTAATCAGCCAACGAAGTATGGTGTTAGAGGAATTCCGACAATGTTATTATTCAAAGACGGTGAGCTTAAAGCTACCAAAGTAGGCGCCACTACAAAATCAAATATTGTATCTTGGATAAAAGAAAATATTTAATTTATATTTAATACTTCGCCAATTAAAAAAATAGATCCTACAATTAAAACTATGGAATTTTTATCCTTTTTTGCTATATATTTAATAGCATCTTGTATTGAGTTGCTAGTTCTATTTTTTATTCCAACTTTTTCTGCAATTTTTTGTAGTGCTTCTTTTTTTATACAATTTTTATTATTTGGAATATCTATGGTTATAATTTCATTTACATGTTTAAAATTAGAGAGAAATTTGTCATGAATTTTATTATTCATCATGCCACAAATTACAAAAACTTTTTTATTTTTATCTAGAGTATTTAAATATTTTTTGATTACAGCACTTGCGCTAGGATTGTGCCCAATATCACAGATGATGGTATTTGAAGGAGCAAGTTTCTTTAAAAAACCTTTTTTCAATATTTCTAATCTTCCCCTCATATTTTTTAATGATTTTATTCCTTCTACGATATGTTCATTTTTGATTTTATATTTTTTAAGATTTCTGACAGCAGAAACAGCACAAGCTGTATTTGAGAATTGATGTTCTCCAAGCAAGTTAGGTTTTGGAAGTTGAAGTGATCCGAACTCATCTTTGTAGAAAAAACCATTTTTATTGATTTCATAATTATAATTTTTTGAAAAAATGATTTTCTTAGCGGGATTATTTTTTATATTTTTTTCGATTTTATTTAAAATTTCATAATTACTTTGTTTTGAGACAACAATATTAGAACTCTTTATATTTGATGTTTTTTCGATAATTATTTGATCGATGTTTTTTTTTCCTTCAGGTAGCCAATCAAGATGATCAAGTCCTATAGAACAGGTTACATTCATTAAATGATTCCCAATAGAGGAAACGCTATCATATCTTTGAAATAAACCATTTTCTGCAATTACAATATCGCTTTTCGATTTTGACGATGAATAAAAATAAAATGCACTTGTCAAAATTTCAAATATAGTTATCGGCTTTGAATAATTTTTTAATCCTACTTCTGAAAGTAAATTAAATAAGCTTTTCTCCGAGATTTCTTTTGATTCAAATATAAATCTTTCAGTATAATTTTGAACATGTGGTGACGTAAAAAGATCCACCTTGTATCCTGCTGCTTCAAAAATTGAACGTATAGTTACCGCAGTTGACCACTTGCCATTAGTTCCACTAATAGTAATAGTTTTTTTTCCTAATTTATCTATATTAATTTTTAAATCTTTATTTAATCTATTTATGCGATCTAAACTTAGGTCGATTTTTCGATCATGAAGCAGAAGAAACTTTGATATCAGACTCTCTATTTTCGATTTCTTCCTCATTAGATATTTTTGATTCTTCTTTTTTTAAAATTATACTTGCTAAATTAGCAATAGTTTCTTTTAATTCTTTTCTACTTTCAAGAGTTATGTCAGCTAAACCTGATTTCATTACTCCCGGACCAGTACCAAAATCATCAGGAATTTGATCAGTTCCTTTTAAAATATTTGCCGTGACTCTTTTTCCTGAGAAAAGTAAATTTTCAACACATTTAGATTCCACGATTATAAAATCGTGCATAAAAAAGCTAGAAGCGTATGTTCCTCCAGCAGTCGCTCGTGCTGCCACACAAAAAGTTGGAATATTATTTTTTTTAATCTCATTCATTGCGATTATACTTTTTGTCATTCCGGCCAAACCAGTAACGCCTGTGTGAACGTCAATACCCGAGCTCTGGTAAACAACCACCCAAATATCAACTTTTTTTTGGATTGCAAAATTAGCAGCTTTCAAAAAGTGTTCATTTTCGGCGGGGCCAAAACGTCCAGCGCCAAATTTTGGATTAAAACAAACTACAACTGCACTTAAATTTGAAATATTTCCGCTGGCACATATTAAAGCTGTTTTTTGTCCAGTAGCTTTTCTATACTTTTTAATTTTATCAATATACCTGTATCCTTCTCTTGCGCCATCTTTTACCTCAAAGCTTAATGGATCTGGATCAATATTGTCTGGAGCATCAATCATTTCATAATTTGAGTCAAAAAGAGAATCCATACGTAATTTAGGAGGTAAATCAAAATGAAAAGAACATTCGCAAATATATGAGTTATTAAATAAATCTGGTTTGTATGAAATTTTTTTACATTGAGGACAATTTTTCCAATCAGTTGCTTCTTGAGATAGAGGTTGTTTTTTAAAGATCTGTTTTACTTTTATCCCGATTTTTTTCCACCGTGTAATCCAATTCATGATAATTTTCTTCTTAAATTTTTTACCATATTACGGACCTTTGTGACAGGATTTTGTCTATTTTTAATCGATTTTGAAATTTTTTTGCAGATTTCTGAGCCAACAACGCACCCATCTGATGATTTAAAAGCGGAAATATTTTTACTTGTTATTCCAAAGCCAATTACTAGTTTTTTATTTCTGGTTTTAATTATTTTTTTAATTTTACTATAATTTTTTAAAATTTTTCTTGGAGATACTTTAAGTTTTCCTCCGGTCGTAGATAGCATGCTAATGTAGTAGATCATATCATGAGAACTGTTAATAATTTTTTTCATTCTTGTTTTTGATGTTGTTGGAGACAAAAGTTGTACAAAAGTGATAAAGTTTTTTTTGCACTTCCCTGCAAAAACTATATTATCTGGCCAAGGTAAATCGACAACAATAATACCGTTTACACCTACCTGCCTACATTTTTTTAAAAACTTGTTTGGACCATATTGGTATATCATGTTGTAATATCCCATCAAAATTACTGGTTTTGTATTTTTATTTTTTTTAAATTTTTTTATAATTTGAAAGACGTCCCTCATCTTAATGCCATTTTTAATGGCGCGATATGAAGATGTTTGAATTTGCCCACCATCAGCTATTGGTGTGTTATGAGGAAAACCTATTTCGCAAATATCGGCATATTTTGAAATTGAATTTAAAATATCCAACGATTTTTTCTTTGTATTATCTCCCGCTACTATATAGGTAAGCAAAGCCGGCCTTTTCTCTTTTTTTGATTTTTCAAATGCTAGACCAATTGGAGATATAGTCATTTTTTATTTTCCTAGTCTCTTTTTTAAAATATCACGATCTTTTTGTGCATCGCCACATGAGTTTACAATTATAATTGTATCTTTGCTTAATTTTGGAGCTATTTTTATAGCCTCGGCAAATGCATGACTTGGCTCTAAGCTCGGGTTTAAATTTTCATATTTAGTAACTAATTGATACGCACGTAGGGCTTCTTCGTCGGTAGCTGCTGTATATCTTGCCCTCTTTGTATCTTTTAAAAAGCAATGCAATGGGGAAACTCCCGGATAGTCAAGTCCTGCGCTAATTGATTCTGTTTCTTCTATTTGGCCTTCCGAGTCTTGATTTACATATTGAGCTGCACCATGCAGTATTCCAATTTTTGAACCATAAGTTAAGGGTGCAGCATGTTTTTTACTATTTTTTGGTCCACCTGCTTCAACACCGATAAACTCAAATTGTCTTTTGTCATAATGTATAAACTCATTCCAAAATCCGAAACTTGAGGAACCTCCACCGACGCAATTTATTAATTTTAATTTTTTTGGTATTTTTCCAAATTCTTTCTTTATTTGAACTGAAAGTTCCTTAGAAATTTGTGATGTGCTCCATCCACATATTTTTACAAAGATGTTAGGTCCCACAGTAGAACCTACACACATGTGAGTAGAGTCACAATTTGAAACCCAGTATCTCATGCATTCGCTAACAGCATCTACAAGTGTTTGACTGCCTGTATAAACTGGGACTATTTCTGCACCATTTTTTCTCATCGCATCACAATTTGGTTTTTGTCTCTTTATATCTTTTACACCCATAAATATTTTACATTTCAAACCAAACTTTTTTGCTGCCATACTTAACATTTTGCCAGCATACCCGGCCCCGGTGTCTCCAACTATGTATTTTTTTCCAGCTTTTTTGGCAATGAGACTGTGAACTGTAGCATTATAAATTTTATGAGCACCACCATTTGCTTCAGATACAACCTTTGTCCATATTTGGGCACCACCTAAATATCTTGTTAAATTCTCTAATTTTATAAATGGAGTAGGGGCACCAACCCAATTTTTGAAATAATAATCTCTGTCTTGAATAAATTTTTTATCCTTTCTTAATTTTTCAAATAAAATAGTGAGATCTTCTACAGGTTTTTTTAAAGTTTCGGGTATGAAATTACCTCCAAACTTTCCCCAAAAACCATTTTTGTTGTGTTGGTCTATTAAGGGTATACCCTTTTTTATTTTTGTCATTAAATTATTTATTGATAGAATTAGACACTTTACCTATATTTTTTTCAATATTCCCTTTGGTTAAACTTCTTCCCATAATTATTTTATTTGCGCCATTTTTTATACTTTCTGCTGGGGTACAAACACGTTTTTGATCATTTTTACCGTCTTCGTTCATACGTATTCCTGGTGTAAAAATTAAAAGATTTTGTCCTATTATTTTTCTAACAATTTTTGCTTCATGTCCAGAGCATACAATACCAACTTTCATTTCTTCAGCAATTTTTGCTAATTTTTTGACTTGTTCAATTACAGTGCTATCACTGCCTATATCTTTTAGATCACTATCACTAAGAGATGTAAGAATTGTAACCATCATAATTTTTGGCTTAGATTTGATTTCACTAGCAGCTTTTTTGGCGCTCTCAACTAATTCTCTACCTCCTTGACCGTGTATGGTTAAATAACTAAATTTTATATCATCCAAAGCCTTAATTGCTTTATAAACTGTTTCAGGAATATCTTTTAATTTAAGATCTAACATTAAATTATTTATTCCAATTTTATTGAATTCTTTAACACCATTTTTTCCATGAGCATTAAAAAATTCTAATCCAAGTTTTACAGTGTAAATTTTGTCTTTGATTCTTTTTGTAATATTAATAGCTTCTTCAATATTTGTTGTATCTAAAGCAAGGATAATTCTATTCACTGATTTTAATGATTATCAGATATTTTGTTTTCAGTAAAATTTTTGTTTAAACGGTTAAATAAAATTTTACTCATTTTCCATTTAACCGCCTTTTTTGCAGGTATTTGAATAGTTTCTGAATTTTTGGGATTTCTTCCCCGTCTTGCTTTTCTACTTACTATTCTGTAAGTGCCAAAGCCTCGAATTTCTATATTTTCGCCTCTACTAAGCGCAGCTGTAATTTCAAAAAAAATAATATCTATAATCTTTTCTACATCCTTACGCAAAACGTTAGGATACTGATGCGCCAGTTTTGTAACCAACTCTGATCGAACCATGATTTATTATACAACTATTTTTTACTTTTTGGGTTTTTTTTGGTCTTTAAACTAGAAAAATTGAAGATGTCACCAAGTACACCACCCGAGTCTGTAGAACCGTATTTTTTAAGGACTTCTTTAGCAGTTTTAACTTCTAGACTTTTTATTGATAAAGCTACTTTTCTCTTATCTTTTTGAAATTCAATTATTTCACAATCCACCTTTTGGCCTGGAACAAATCTTGATGTACGTTGATTTTCGAATTCTTTTGCTAGTTGATTCTTTTTTATAAAGATAGGAAAACTTCTATTTTTTGCAAAGACTGTAACACCACGTGGTGAAACAGAGTCTACTGTTACTGTAACTGTATCGGAAATTTTTTTGTTGCTCCAATATTCGAATGGATCTGGATCCAAAGCTTTTTTAGATAAACGTACTCTTTGTTGTTCTTTATTAATTTCTAAAATCTTCACCTTTAAAACATCTTTTTTTTTATATTTTTGTAATTCACTTTCCTTTTCAGAATAATCTAAATCACGATAATGAAGCATCCCAGATATATTAGTGTCCTCTATATCAAGAAATAAAGCATAGTCTGTAATATTACGAACAGTTGCGCTAACAGTATTTGAATCTTTATACTTTTCACAAAAAGCATCCCAAGGATTAGGTAAAGTTCTTTTGTATGAAAGAGAAAGTCTATTTTTTTCTTTTTCTATATCTAAAATTCTAACTTTGATGCGTTGAGAAACACTTAGAATTTTTCCTGGATGAATATTTTTTTTGAGGTGATCAATTTCACTTTGGTGGACAAGCCCTTCAATTCCAGTTTTTTCTAGTTTAACAAACACTCCATAATCTTGCACCGAAGTAACTATGCCATCGTAATCTGTATCACTGCCAATTTTATATTCTTTAATTGCATTGTTAAATGGATTCTCAGTTAAAGCTTTGATCGAAGTACTTACTTTTTTTGTATCAGGGTCTATTTTAATTATTTTAACTCTTAGTTTTTGTCCAACTTTTAACAAATCACTTGGTGCAGAAATTCTCGAATGAGAAATTTCATTTATGTGGCATAAAGTTTCCATATTATTTACCATAATAAAAGCTCCCCATGCAGTTAAAGCTTTTACAATTGCATTTTCTATAACCATACCAACTTTAAGTTTTGAAATTTCTTCATCACGCGAAGCATCCACCGACCTTTGCAAATGTTGTCTTCTACTTAAAACAATATTTCCTCTACGTTTATCCATTTTGACAATTTCAAAAATTTGTTTCTCTTGCATTAATTTTTTTATTTCATCATTATTTAATGGTTTTAGTGAGAGTTGAGAATTTGGAAGAAAACAGAGACAGCTTTGGCAATCTACTGCGTACCCCCCTTTTATTCTACTGACTATGCGTGCTTCAATTTTTTCGGATTTTTCAAAAGCTTTTTCCATTTTTTGCCAAGCAACTGCTTTTCGAGCTTTTTCTCTACTAGCTATTAAACTTCCAGTTCTAGGATGTTCTAGTCGTTCCAACAAAATTTTTACTTTGGAACCAACTTTAATTTCATCAATCTCATTACTCAGTTTAAATTCTTCAATAGGAATTGCAGAACTTGACTTTAAACCTAAATCAACATACACAAATTTTTTGCTAATTTCTTCTACTACACCAGTGATAATTTCACCTTCTTTAAAATGTCGATTACCTAAATCTTTTACCAGAAGGCTTTCAAATTCTTTTTTTAGACTGCTATTTTTTTCTGTAACTTCTTCCATATTTTAATAATAATTTTTCATCTACTATTTTATAAACTTTCCTAAACATTTGTTTTTTATTTAACTTTGTGGTGTCAACAATTACAGCACCAGGAGGAATTCGTAAAGGTGAAATTTTTCGTGTAGAATCAATATGATTACGAATTTTTATAGCCTTTTCCACTTTTTTAAGTGTAATTCTCTTATCTGTTTTTTTAAATTCTTTAAATCTTCTTTTTGCAGCAACTTTTAAAGAACATTTAAAAAAAATTTTTATATCTGCATTTGGAAAAAGAATTCCCATGTCCCTACCTTCCAGGATTACCCGTTTTT
>QCLK01000004.1 GCA_003214615.1 Pelagibacteraceae bacterium AG-414-E02 | reverse complement strand
TTTTAGATTCTGGATTATTAAAAAGTGTAAAATTTAATAAAAATATTTCTAAATATAATTTAGTAATTATTTGTGCTGGATATAAATCTGGATTAATTAAAAATATTTTTAATGAAAAAATGATAGAAAATTCTTACAACGAATTAGCTATAACTACAATTCTAAATCACAGCTTTCATAAAAATAATACTGTAAGACAAATTTTTTTAAAAAATGAAATATTAGCATTGCTTCCTATTTCAAGTACTAGAACATCAATAGTTTGGTCAGTAAAAAATGATATGAGAAGAAAAAGTAATTTGTTTTTACAAAAGAAAATAACAACTTACGCAGAGAATTTTTTAAAAAATATAAAATTTGTTACTAATATAGAATTTAAAGAATTAAATTTTCTAATTAGAAGTAAATATCATTTAGACAGAACTCTTTTGTTTGGAGATGCATTACATATGATACATCCCTTTGTAGGACAAGGTTTTAATATGACACTAAGAGATCTAGCTTCATTGGAGAAAGTACTAACTCAAAAAATAAATTTAGGTTTAGATATAGGAAGTCCAGATATTTTATCGAAATTTTCTAATGAGGTAAAACCAAGAAATTTTGCTTTTTCAATTGGTACTAATTTATTAAAAAATTATTTTTCTAATTCAAAATTAAGAAACGAAGTACTAAAAACTTTAAACAAAAGTAATTTTGCTAAAAATGTTTTCTTTGAAATTGCAAATAAAGGTTTAAGATTTTAATTAAAACTGATCTGTTTCCGTAGAATCTTCCATTGCAGTTGTTGAGCTTTTCCCTGAAGAAATAGTATTTGAAATGGCATCAAAGTAAGAAGTTCCAACTTCTTTTTGATGCTTTGTGGCAGTATAACCTTCTTTTTCACTATCGAATTCTCGTTGTTGTAATCTTGAGTAAGCAGTCATTCCATATTGTTTGTATTTTTTAGCTAAATCAAAAACAGCATAATTTTGAGCATGAAAACCAGCTAAGGTAATAAATTGAAATTTATATCCCATTTTACCAATTTCTTTTTGAAACATTTCAATTTCTTTATCAGACAAGTTTTTTTTCCAATTAAAGGATGGTGAGCAGTTGTAAGCTAATAATTTTCCTGGATATTTTTCGTGTATAGCTGAAGCAAAATTTTTTGCTTCCTCTAAATTAGGTTTTGCAGTTTCACACCAAATTAAATCACTATAAGGTGCGTACGCTAAACCTCTAGAAATTGCTTGGTTTAAACCATCTTTAACATAATAAAAGCCTTCAGGAGATCTTTTGCCCGTTAGAAATGGTTTGTCGTTTTCATCAAAATTATTTGTAATTAATTTTGCAGCATTTGCATCCGTTCTTGCTAAAATAATTAAAGGGACTCCCATTACATCTGCAGCTAATCTAGCAGACTTAAGATTTTTTATCATAGTTTGAGTTGGCACTAATACTTTGCCGCCCATATGTCCGCATTTTTTCTCAGAGGCCAATTGATCTTCAAAGTGAACTCCAGCAGCCCCTGCTTTTATGAATTTTTTTGTTAATTCAAAAACATTTAATGGACCGCCAAATCCAGCTTCACCATCAGCTATTATTGGCATTTTGTAATCAATTTGATCTTTTGCTTCAATTTTTCCTTCTGTTATTTCCATATGTTGAATTTGATCAGCTCTAATCAAAGCATTATTCATTGATTCAACTAATTTTGGAGCACTATCATAAGGATATAAGCTTTGATCAGGATACATTTCGCCAGCGCTATTCGCATCAGCCGCTACTTGCCAGCCACTTAAATAAATTGCTTTTAAGCCAGCTTTAGCGTGTTGAACAGCTTGATTACCCGAAAGAGAACCTAGTGTATTAACGTAAGATTCAGTATTTAATAAATTCCAAAGTTTTTCTGATTGTGATTTGCAAAGAGTATATTCAATATTAAATGTGCCTTTAAGTTTTTCAACATCTTGTTTTGTGTAATCTCTTTTAATTCCAACAAATCTTTTTAGATCAAAAGATACATTTCCTGATTTAATTTTTGAACTCATTATTATTCAAACCTTTATCAGAAGATTTGTACTAATAAAAGAAGAATATCAAAATACGCAAGTAATTAGCTTTCAAAACTAAGTAGTTTTTTTTTTAGTTTAATACCACCCGTAGCTGTAAAACCACCCAACGACCCATCTGATCTTATTACTCTGTGACAAGGTATTGCTAATGGAATTTTATTTTGAGCACATATTTTTCCAACATGTCTAGGTGATATTTTAAATTTTCTCGCTATTTCACCATACGATTTTGTTTTACCAAATGGTATTTTTTTTAGTTCACCCCAAACTTTTTTTTGAATTTTGTTTCCTTTAATTTTATAATTAAAAACAATAGATTTTTTTTTTTTAAAATAATTATTTAAGCTTTTTTTAAATTTAATAAGGTTTTTTGTTTTCGAATTTTTATTGTTTTTATCAAATTTAACTCTTTTGATCTTACCGCCTTCTTCGATAGCAGTGATCCAACCAACCTGAGTTTTTATTGATAATGAATTCATTAAAAAATATTATTTCATTTAGTCTTTAATTCAAGCTATATTAGTTGCATGACTATATATGCATTATCATCTGGATCAGGAATATCGGGCATAGCCGTTATAAGGGTTTCTGGTAAAAATACTAAAGAAGTAATAAAAAAATTGACTGGATCAAGTTTGCCTCGCCCAAGAGTTGCTACCCTCAAAAAGTTCAATAAAAATGGGAAAAAAAATCTGATTGATGAAGGAGTAGTTTTGTGGTTTCCAGCCCCAAACAGTTACACAGGAGAGG
The DNA here is from genome assembly GCA_003214615.1 of Pelagibacteraceae bacterium AG-414-E02. Classification (GTDB taxonomy): domain Bacteria; phylum Pseudomonadota; class Alphaproteobacteria; order Pelagibacterales; family Pelagibacteraceae; genus AG-414-E02. The sequence continues at coordinate 140,609 of QCLK01000004.1, read as the reverse complement.
ATTTGGCCGAATTTCACGTCCATGGTAGCAGAGCAGTAGTGAATGCTATGCATTTAGCTATATCGAAGATAAAAAATTGTCGTTTAGCAGAGCCTGGTGAATTTACGAAGAAAGCTTTTCAAAATGGAAGAATAAATTTGTTAAAAGCTGAAAGTATTGCTGATTTAATTTCATCAGAAACAGAAATTCAAAGAAAACAAGCTGTAAAAATTATGACCGGAAAATCTTCAGATAGATTTAATTCATGGAGAGAAAACCTTCTTAAAATTTTATCACATGTTGAAGCTAAAATTGATTTTCCCGATGAAGATTTACCTAAAAATATTATTAAAGAAATTCAAAGTAAATCAAATCATATCTTAAAAGAAATTAAAAAAACATTAAATGACCAAAAAGTTGGTGAAAGGATCAGAGAAGGTTTTAAGATCGCAATCTTAGGTCCACCTAATTCTGGTAAATCTAGCTTATTAAATTATCTTTCTAAACGTGATGTTGCTATTGTTTCCGAAATAGCTGGGACAACAAGAGATGTTATAGAAACACATTTAAATCTTGATGGATATCCCGTGATAGTTTCTGATACCGCAGGAATTAGAAGTTCAAAAAATGAAATAGAAAAAAAAGGAATTAAAATAGCTCTAAAAAGTGCCGAGGATGCAGATTTAAAGTTGGTGATTATATCTGCAAAAAAGCCTGATTTTGCTATTGTTTTTAAGAAATTACTAACAAAAAATGCAATATTAGTCGTAAATAAATCTGATTTAGTAAAAGGAAAATTAAATAGTAAATTAAAAAAATATGAGCCTGTTTTAATATCGATTAAAAAAAATTCAAATTTAAATAAATTAATTAAAAAAATAAAAAGCAAATTAAAAAATAAATTTACAACAACAGAAGATATTTTAATTACTAGAGAGAGACACAGACAAAATTTAATTAATTGTGCTCAACATTTGGAAAAATTTCAAAAAAAGAAATCAGTTCAAGATTTTGATAAAGCTGCCGAAGATTTAAGATTAGCAACAAGGCACCTTGGAATGATCGTTGGAAAAGTAGATGTAGAGGAGCTATTAGGTAGCATTTTCAACGATTTTTGTATTGGGAAATAAACCAGCAATCAGCTTGTAAATCCATATATCATCTATAAATTCATGCTATGAATGATGATTTATCATTTGATGTAGTGGTAATTGGCGGTGGCCATGCAGGATGTGAAGCTGCTGCAGCTTCGGCTCGAATGGGAGTTAACACTGGCCTGTTTACCCACAAAGTAGAAACTATAGGAGAGATGTCCTGTAACCCAGCTATTGGAGGTTTGGGAAAAGGTCATCTTGTAAAAGAGATTGATGCTCTAGACGGGGTGATGGGGATAGTAGCTGATAAATCGGGAATTCAATTTAGATTGCTAAATAGAAGCAGAGGGCCAGCTGTGAGAGGTCCCAGAACTCAGTCCGACCGAGCTTTATACAAGAAATATATGCAAAAAACGCTCCTAAGTTATTGTAATTTAAGGGTTTTTTCGGATCCAGTAATTGAGTTTATTTTTGTAAAAAATCGGATTGTTGGGTTCCATACAAAGTCAGGAAAAAAAATAAATTGTAAAAAAATGATTTTAACAACAGGAACTTTTTTAAATGGATTAATTCATATTGGTGACAAAAGAACTCCAGCAGGTAGACATAACGAAAAACCATCTACAGGATTAAGTGAGCAGTTAGAAAAATTTGAAATGAAACTTGGAAGATTAAAAACTGGAACACCTCCACGTCTTGATGGAACGACAATTAATTATAAAAATTTGGAAAAGCAGGATGCAGATGTAGTGCCTGAATTTTTTTCTTTCTTAACAAAAAAAACTTATAACAAACAAATTGCCTGCAGTGTTACTTACACAAATAGAAAAGTTCATGAGATTATAAATAAAAATTTAAAAAAAAGCGCAATGTATTCTGGAAGTATTAAGGGTGTTGGACCAAGATATTGTCCTTCGATCGAAGATAAAATCGTAAAATTTTCTGATAAGACTAGACATCAAATTTTCTTAGAACCGGAAGGGTTAAATGATAAAACTGTTTACCCTAATGGCATCTCGACCTCTCTACCAGCAGACGTTCAAGCCGAAATATTAAGTAAAATCAATGGGTTAGAGCGTGTTCGTATAATCAGGCCAGGTTATGCAATAGAGTATGATTATGTTGATCCTAGAGAGCTTAATTCAACTTTAGAAACAAAAAAAATTAATTCACTCTACCTTGCGGGACAAATTAATGGCACAACTGGTTATGAAGAAGCCGCAGCCCAAGGACTAATGGCAGGCGTTAATGCTGCGCTTGCTGTTAAAGAACAAGAGCCATTAATTTTAGATAGAGCCCAAGCTTACATTGGTGTGATGATAGATGACTTAATTACAAAAGGTGTAGCTGAACCTTATCGTATGTTTACTTCTAGAGCTGAATACAGATTAAGCTTGAGAGCTGACAATGCAGACATAAGATTAACTCAGATAGGCATTGATGTTGGCCTGGTTCAAGAGACTAGGGCAGTAATATTTACTAAAAAGGTTAATAAAATCAATAAGTTAAGCAATATACTGAAAAGTCTTAAAATATCGCCTAATGAAGCTGAAAAATTTGATATTAAAATAGCAAAAGATGGAATTAAAAGATCAGCTTTCGATATATTATCTCGCGATGGTGTCATCTTTAAGAAAATAAGAGAAATATGGAAGGGAATACCAAAGGCTACGAAAAAAGAGGAAGAACAATTAGAAATTAGTGCTCATTATTCAGGATACTTGGAAAAACAGGAAGCTGATATTATAGCGTTTAGAAAAGATGAAAATATGGCTATTCCTGAAAACATTGATTATAGCAGGTTAAGCGGATTATCTAATGAGGTTAAGGCCAAATTTAAGCTTATAAAACCAAAAACCTTGGGCCAAGCCCTTAGAATAGATGGAGTGACACCTGCAGCTGCTTATATATTACTATCTTATGTGAAAAAGGGGTCAAAAAAGCTCAAAAGGGCCTAAATGGATCGATCTAATCAGATAGATACATTCTATAGATTAACTCAAGTTTCACGTGAAACAATCATAAGTTTAAAAGAATACGAAAATACCTTAATTAATGCCAACACCAAGTTAAATTTGATTGGAAAATCCACTATAAATCACATTTGGAATAGACATTTTTTAGATAGCGCTCAACTAATTGATTTAATTGATAAAAAAGATAAATCACTCTCAGATGTGGGTTCTGGAGCTGGTTTTCCAGGCCTAGTTATTGCAATAATGGCAAAAGACAGAAAAATTCCTTTAAAAATAAAATTAATTGAAAAAAGTCCTAAGAAAGTAAAATTTTTGACTTATCTAAGTTCCAAACTTAATTTGGATGTCAAAGTAATTAACCAAAATATTTTGGATGATCCAAAAAAATTATTAGATGATGTTTTTACCGCTCGAGCTTTTAAGCCTCTAAAAATTATTCTTAAACTTATACACAGTAAAGGCGAAAACTGTAAAAAATTTTTTATTTTCCTAGGAAAAACGGGAATGGACGAGTTACTTCAAGCTTCAAAAATTTGGGATATTGAGTATAAGCAAAGGATGAGCGTTACTAGTAGTGATTCGAGCATAATAGAAATTAATAAAGTTAAGAAAAAATAAATTGAAAAATACTCAGATTATTTCAGTTATAAATCAAAAGGGTGGTGTTGGAAAAACCACTACAGTCATTAACTTAGCAACAGCGATTTCTTTTCACAAAAAAAAAGTTTTGGTAATTGATTTGGATCCGCAGGGGAATGCAACAACTGGCTTTGGACTTTCTAACACTGGCAACGAAAAAACTATTTATGATGTATTAAATGGCAAATATGATTTTATAGAGACGATTAAAGATACTAAAATTGATAATCTAAAAATCGTGCCCTCAAACGTAGATTTATCAGGACTTGAAGTTGAGACAGCAAATGAAAATAGAAGAGCCTTTATATTAAAGGATAAAATTGACCATTTTTTAAAAAGTCAAAAAAATGATTTTTCTTATATATTAATTGACTGCCCTCCTTCACTAAGTCTTTTGACTGTTATGGCATTAGTAACGGCCAAATCTTTAATAGTTCCTCTCCAAGCAGAATTTTTTGCTCTTGAAGGTGTAAGTCAATTAATGAAAACGATAGACAGAATTAAAATTAAACTTAATCCTGAACTATATATAAGAGGTGTACTTTTAACTATGTTTGACAAGAGAAATAAACTATCCATGCAAGTTGATAGCGAAGCTAGAAAATTTTTCCAAAACAAGGTTTATCAAACAGTTATACCTAGAAATGTTAGACTTTCTGAAGCACCATCTCACGGAATACCAGTTTTAATTTATGATAAAGCATGTTCGGGGAGTAAATCATATTTAAGTTTTACAGAGGAATTTTTTAAACAAGAAACAATAATGGAAACCGCAGCTTGATGATTGAAAGTCGTTTAAAAAAAGGTTTGGGTCGAGGATTATCATCTTTGTTAGGAGATTCTGCAAAAAAAATTGAAACTAATAAAATTTCAATAAAAGATTTAACAAGAAGCAAACTTCAGCCAAGAAAATATTTTAATAAAGAAAATTTAGAAGAGTTGGCTAGCTCAATTAAAGAGCAGGGTGTTATTCAGCCAATAGTTGTTCGAAATAGCAAGTCCGCAGAAGGCAAGTATGAAATAATTGCTGGTGAACGCAGATGGTTGGCATCACAAAATGCCGGGCTTCATGAAGTTCCAGTTGTCATTCTTGATGTAGATGATGTTAAGTCATTAGAATTTGCTATTGTAGAGAATGTTCAAAGACAGGATTTAAATCCAATAGAAGAAGCCCAAGGATATCAAAGACTAATTGACGAATTTAATTATAATCAAGAAAAACTATCTAAATTTATAGGAAAAAGTCGAAGTTACATAGCTAATTCTTTAAGATTATTATCACTACCCGAAGAAGTTTTATTAATGGTTCAGCAAGGAAGTTTATCTGCTGGCCATGCAAGATCTTTGATAGGATTACAAAATTCATTGTTTATTGCTAAAAAAATTATAGATAAAAAGCTCTCTGTAAGACAAGCCGAAGCATTATCGAGACAGTTTCGAGATAAAAAATTTAAGTTAATACATAAGAAAGATCCAAACATATTGAACTTACAAAATGTTCTTGAAGAAAAAACAGGATTAATCGTCTCTATTGTTAACAAGAAAAATAATTCTGGCACTATTTCTTTTGAATATAAAAATTTAGATCAGTTAGATAAAATAATAGATGCGATTAAGAAAAATTATTAGCCTTCTTACATAGTTTTGTAAAAAAATTAAAAAAAATCATTTTTGAAATTTTAGGATTTTTTTTACATAAAAGTTCGGTATCATTTACTTCATTTATAATATTTTTTAGATCATTAAAATTCCAAATTGATAACTGTTTTTTTATGAGAGGTTTTTCTTTCCAAAAAATAGGGGGGTTTGATGCATTTATTAAGGCATCAAGGTTGTTATAATTTTTTTCTATTTCTTTCATTCTTATAAGTTTTTGAATTTTGTTACTTAATATTCGTAAAAAAAATATTTGATTAATTGTATTCATGTAGATTTCTGACAAAATTTTTTTATACTGAGAAATATTCCCACACAAACACTCGTTAATAAGATTGTCTGATTTATATTCTCCAGAAAAATTGATTAGAGATCTTACTTCATCTGAATCTAATTTTTTTTTAGATAAAGTATATGATTTAATTTTTTCAATTTCATTTAATAAATTATCACGGTCGTTATTCGATTTTTCAATTAATAAATTTAATGATTCTCTAGATAATATAATGTTATTTTCTTTCAAATTTTTTGTAGCAATGATTTCCAGATCTTTGTTATTATCTAAATAACAAGGCACGCAAACAGTTTTAGTATTTTTTTCAAAAAAATTTCTTAATTTTGATTTTTTGTCTAATACGTCTGAAATTATTATTAAAAATATATCTTTAGTATTTTTTTCTAAAATATTTTCAATTTTATCAATTATTTTATCAGTACAATTATTAACCACAATTATTTTTTGGTTACTAAATAGTGATCCCGATAAAATGGAATTATAAAAGTTTTCTTCATTATTAGTTATATCATTTTCGTACAATGACAAAAAATCTACTTTAGAATCTTCTTGTTTTATCTTTTTTTTTATTAATTCTTTAATTTCTTTTTTTAATCCATTATTTTCCCCATATAATAAAAAAAAATTATACTTTAAAAAACTTGGCAAGTTTTTTTGTATTTCGTAACTTTTAAAAATCATTTAATTAGATATTTTCCGAAATCCTAACGATTATTTCCTGATAAGTTTTTTCAATAAGATCATTTACAGATTTATTTTCTAATTTTACGCTATCAGAATATTGGTCTTGCATTTTGTATATTATTGAGGAGGTAAATGTTTGGTTTAGTATTTTACTATTTGTTTGGTAATCTTTTATCTCAACTTTAGTATTTAGTGTAATTTTATATTCTAAAATTTTTCCCGCAGAGTCTTTAGATGCTTCTTTTTTATTTTTTGTTGTATTAATAATAATACTAATAGGTTTAGAATTAGGATCATTTTTTTGTGATTTGGAAAGATTACTTAATTTTAAATAAATCTTTTTACCTAGTATTTTATCACCTTCTATTGAATATTCTGAAATTTTAAATTGTACATTTGAAGATTTAAAAATTGGTTCGTAGCCCACGCAAGCACTAATAAGAATTAAAAAAAATATCGGAAATATTAGATAGTTATTTTTTTTCATTTTTTAGTTATAAAATTTATAAGTTTATTCTTTATATAAACATTTTTTATTATTGATGAATTTTCCAAATGTTTTGCCACATTTTCTATTTCTTTTGACTTTATTACAATGCTCTTTTCTATTGAATTTACTGGCATTTCTAAAACACCTCTTTTTCTACCATCGACTTGTATTACAATTGTACAATTTTCTTCTTTTAACATTTTTGGATCATATTTGGGCCAGTAAAATTTTTTATTTACTTTTTCGCAACATTCATGGGCCAAATGTGGTGTAAGTGGTATCAATAGCATTGTTATTTTTTCCCATTCATTTTTAAGAGTTTTACTCGAAGTTTTATTATTAACAACATGATCATGAAATAAATTATATATTTCATGGATATTAGCTATTACTACATTGTATTGAAAATTATCTAGGTTTTTAGTTACATTATAAACAGTTTTATTCACAGCTTTCTTTAAAACAACATCACTGGAATTTGAAGAAGTATCTTTTTTGTTTAAAATTTCATTGTTTAATTTCCATATTTTTTGAATAAATTTGAAGGCTGCAGAAACTCCCTCTTGTGACCATTGTACATCTCTTTCTGGAGGGCTATCTGATAACATAAACCATCTTATTGAATCTGCACCATACATATTAATCATTTCTTCAGGATCTATGGTATTTTTTTTAGATTTGGACATTGATTCAGAAGGTCCTACTGCGACTTTTTTCTTATCATTTTTGGTTACATAATATCCTTCCGAATTTTTTTCTATTTCATCTGGGTATAACCATTGACCTTTTTCATTTTTATAAGTTTCGTGACAAACCATACCTTGAGTAAATAAACTTTCAAATGGTTCGGTATAACCAAAGTTTTTATTTTTAAAAGCTAACGCTCTCATAAAAAACCTTGAATAAAGCAAATGTAAAATCGCATGTTCAACACCTCCTATATATTGATCCACAGGCATCCAATAATTAATGTCCTTTATTTCGTAACCATACTTTTTATGTTTAGGAGAGCAAAATCTTAAAAAATACCATGAAGAATCTACAAAGGTATCAAGTGTATCAGTTTCTCTAATTACTTTTTCTCCTGAAGAAAGCTTAGTATATTTCCATTTAGGATGTTTTTCTAAGGGGTTTCCTTTAACATTTAGATCTACATCATCAGGAAGTAAAATAGGTAGATCTTTTTTTTTAACAGGTAAAGCTTCGCCTTTATTATTATATACTATTGGAATAGGGCAGCCCCAATATCTTTGTCTTGAAACACCCCAGTCTTTAAGCCGAAATGTTATTTTTTTTTCTCCTAACTTTTTTTTTGCTATAACATCGATTGCTTTCTCAATAGCTTTACCAACTTTTAAATTATTTAAAAATTCAGAATTAAACAATATTCCATCTTCTGTGTAAGCCTCATTATTAATTTTAAAATCTTTAGGATCAACTTCATTAGGTCTTACAACAGGTAAAACATTTAGTTTATATTTATTTGCAAAATCCAAATCTCTCTGATCATGAGCTGGACATCCAAAAATAGCTCCAGTCCCGTAATCCATTAAAACAAAATTAGCAATGTAAATTGGAAGTTTGATTTTTTCCTTGAAGGGATGTATTGCAAATAAATTAGTATTAAAACCGATTTTTTCAGCAACAGCTAAAGCTTCTTCCGTGGTTCCAGATTTTGAGCATTCTAATTTAAACTTAATGAAATCTTGATTATTTTCAAAATTTTTTGCAATTGGATGATCAATAGAAAGTGCTATAAATGAGGCACCAAATATGGTGTCCGGACGTGTTGTAAAAACTTTTATTTTTTCCTTTTTATTTTTTTTATCGATTTGAAAATTTATTTCGCAACCAAAAGATTTTCCTATCCAATTTTTTTGCATAAGCTTAACTTTATCTGGCCAATTTTTTAATTTTTCTAGTGCGTTTAGTAAATCTTGTGAAAATTTTTTAATGTTAAAAAACCATTGAGATAGCTTTTTCCTCTCAACAGCTACACCTGATCTCCAGCCCTTTCCATCAATCACTTGTTCATTAGCCAAAACTGTTTGTTCTGCCGGATCCCAATTTACATAAGTATCTTTTTTATAAACTAATTTTTTTTTAAATAATTCTATAAAAAATTCTTGTTGATGTTTATAATACTCTGGATCACAGGTAGATATTTCTCGATCCCAATCAAGTGACAACCCAAGTAATTTTAATTGTCTTTTCATTGCTTCAATGTTTTTTTTGGTCCAATCTTTAGGATGAAGGTTATTTTCGCGAGCAGCATTTTCTGCAGGCAGGCCAAAAGAATCCCAACCCATTGGATGCAAAACGTTAAAACCTTGAAGTCTTTTATAACGAGCCAGCGCGTCACCAATTGTATAATTTCTCACATGGCCCATATGAATTTTTCCTGATGGATAAGGAAACATTTCAAGGCAGTAAAATTTTTTCCTTTTTTTGTCTAAAGTGGAAGCATCAGTTTTTTTTGAAGACCAAATATTCTGCCATTTTTTTTCAACATCTTTGATATTGTATCTTTCCATTGATTTACTGAAATTAAACTCTCATATTTTTGAAAGCTATAACTTTTTATTATTTTAGATCGGGTCGTTTTTTTCTATTTCTAAGTGTATCTTCTTTAGCAAAAACTACAGCTTTTTTAAGTATTGCAACTTTTAACTCGTTTTCCAAAGCAGAAGATATTTTTTTAATAGTGCATGTTTCTGATACTCCACATTTTTTTTTGTGTATTATTACCTTAATTCCGTCAGCTCTAACTTCGTTTGTTAAAAATCTAACTGTAATTTTAATTGACTCATCGCCTGCAGTTCCTTCGTTGTACCAATCAGTAATAATTATTCCTCCTGAATAATCAACATTTGAAAGCGGCAAAAAATCTAAAATATCGACAGTGGCTCTCCACATTGGGTTTGAACTAGCAAACTGAAATGCACCACTTCCTTTATTTTCTCCAAGTCCCATTAAGCTAAAACCTTTTCCTTCTTCTAGATTTTTTTTAACTCTTTCATCAGCATTAGGAGAAACTTTTCTGGCATCAGCTGGGTCCCAAATTCCACAAGAACTTAAAAAAGCAAAGATTGTTAGCCAGCTTAGATAAAAAAAAATTTTCTTTCGGGTATTATTCAATAAAATCATGAATGTTAATTAATACACCAATTTTGCTTATAAATTGCCAATTAATTTTGCCCATAAACTAACGCTTATAAATAAGTAAAATTGTTGAATTTACTGGCATTTTTGCGAAATTAAGCAAAAGTGTGCCAAATATGCAACAAAGGTTTAAAATTTTAAGTATATCAACATTTTTTTAGTATTTTTCGAACTCTCAGTGTTAATTTTACATCATTCATATGAATAAATTAACAAAGGAGTTAACTATGGATAAATTAAAGGTACTAGGAGTATCTGCATTGTGCGGATCTCTTGCTGCTATATCAGCGCAAGCTGGTGAAATGGCAGTATCAGGTGGTGCCACAGCTACATATACAACAAAGGATAAAGTCGTAACTGGACAACCTTTGGGTATGGCTTCGAATTTATCGTTCACAGGTTCAGGAGAACTTGATAACGGAAATACGTTTGCAGTAGGAATTTATCATGATGACAAGAATGGATATTCTGCATCAGATATTTCAGTTACTGTAGATGGTATTGGTACGTTCAAATTCGATCAAGGTGGTGGTACTGGTCTAGACAGACTAGACGACAAAACACCAACAGCATGGGAAGAAGCCTATGATGGTGGTTTAGGTACAAATATCGTTACAGTTGCAGGTGCAGGTGGTGGAACAGATATTGAGTGGGCAGTTGATTCAGGAATGTTACCTGATGGCTGGGCTGCTTATATATCTTATGCAGTTGAAGCTGACGGTGCAAAAGTAAATGATAAAGCGACTGGCGGAACGGATAATGGCGTAGGTTCTGGTTATGATATCGTTGTAGAAAATTCTACATTGATTGATGGCGGAAGTCTTTATGCTGGTTATTCATTGATCAATTCAGAATACGGCGACGACCAAGAGCAATGGGCTATTGGTGCTAAGTATGCAGTTGGATCAGTAACGCTAGGTGCTCAATACAGTAACGACTCACAAGGTCGTGGTTCTGTTGACTACTATGAAAACTTAGCTTACGGGATAGCGTTTAACGTAAATGACGACTTATCTCTAAGTTATGGCTATCATGAGTCAGAACAGAAAAAAGGTGTTGAAGCAGCTGCAGTAACTTTGGAAGCAAGTTCGCTTCAATTAGCTTACTCTATGGGTGGAGCTACGTTAAAAGTAGCTAGATCATCTGCAGAGAACGCAAGTTACTCTACATCAGCAGCAAACGACTATGACGTTAACACTATAGCGCTATCGCTAGCATTTTAAAGGAGGCACATGAAAAAGATATCTAAATACGGATTATCTGCATTGTGTGGTTCACTAGCAGCTGTATCAGCTGCGCATGCTGGCTCTATGAGTGTAACTGGTAATGCTCATTTAACATGGACTGAAGTAGGTGGAAAATCGGGCAATAATAATTCAGTTACTGGTCAACCTCTAGGTATGAAAACCAACTTGTCTTTCGTCGGAAACGGCGAGCTTGATGGTGGTCAAACTTTTAGCGTTACTATAGCTCATACAGACAAAGCGACATGGTCATCGGCAAACATTACCTTAAACACAAATAGTTTAGGTACATGGAAACTTTCTTCTGCAGAAGGTGGAGGTGGTATCGGAGGTTATGACGATAACATGCCACGTGCAGTTGAGGAAGTTTGGGATGCAGGTGTATCAACGAATGTTAACCTTCAAAAAGGTGTTGGATCTTCTACTAATTTACAGTGGGAGTCACCAAGAATTGGAGCAACAACTCTAAGACTTGCTTGGGCACCTGAAAATGATGGTACACAACCTACAGACAAAAGCGTAGGTGGCATAACAAATGCTGACAGAGAAAGAGGACTTGACGCTCTATTGAGAGTTAATCCTTCTATCGGTGCATTTGGTGCTGACTTTTTCGTTGGTTACTCTGAAACATCACTTGGAAATGATCCCGGTACAGACAAAGCAATCGAAAGCAGAGACAGAGAAGGTGTTGCAGGTTTAACACTAGATCTTGGTCCTCTTTCTATTGGTGGTCAAATTTCAGGTGAATACATGCCAACAAGATCGACAAATACCACAGAATACTACGGTAATTCGAGTATTGGTGTAGCGTTTAATGTTAATGACGACCTATCATTCAGTTATGCTGAAATGAGATCTTTGAAAGGTAACAGCAAACCATCCCAAGGTTCTAACGGAAGAACTAAACTTGCGGGTGCTTATGGTGGACCAATCGATGAAGACGTTTCAGGTATGACATTAACACCAAAAACTGAAATGACTGGTGAGTCTTGGCAGATTGCTTACACTGTAGGCGGTGTTGCACTGAAGTATGCTAATACTGAGGTAACAAATCCTGGGTATAATAAGAATACTGAAGCTGACGCACAATTATTTATAATGTCAATGGCATTCTAAATATATAAAATTTAAAAGAAGAAATTCTTTCAAAAAACCGGCCTTTTACAGGCCGGTTTTTTTTTGAATAGTTCAACACCTCCAAAACCTTTAATATTTAATAATTTAAGTTTAGAAATATTATTATTTCTAATTCCTCCTAACGCATAAAAATTTATGTTGTTGTTGCGTGTCAAAGTATTAAATTTGTAAATATCAAGAAAATTTTCTTTCTTTTTTACTGGAAAGATTGGCGCAAGGAATATTGCAGTACATTTTTGTAAAATTTTTTCACGAATTTCTTTTTGATTATGTGCAGAACCTATTATTGTAAAAGATCTTTTTTCTAAATTATTAAATCTTTTTGTTTTATTAAATGCGGGTATGTAAATACCCTCTGCTTTTACTTTTAGAGCCAATCTAAGGCTGTTTGACACATACAACTTAATTTTTTTTTTCTTACATGCTTTTGCTATTTTTAGCAATTCAATTTCTCTTTTTTTACTACTGTAATTTCTGTAAACAATACCTATATTTGTGTTATTATTTTGGTAAATAAAGCTATTGTATTGATCAAGAAAAACAAACAAATTTGGTAAATTTTTATGCATAAATGTGTTCAAAATTTAAATTTAATCAAAAATAAAGTTAATGAAATTGTTGCGAGAAAACAACTTAAAACTAAACCTCAAATTATAGCGGTAGCAAAAACATTTCCTATAAGTAAAATTATGCCACTTCTTGAACTAGGTCATTTGCATTTCGGCGAAAATAAAATTCAAGAAGCTGAAGAAAAATGGAGCGATAAAAAGAGGGATTTTAAGGATTTAAAACTTCACATGGTGGGTAAATTACAATCAAATAAGGCAAAAAAAGCGATTCAATTATTTGATTATATTCATTCTTTAGATAATGCAAAGTTGGCTACAAAAATAGATCAGTATGAGAAAGAATTAAATAAAAAAACAAAGTTATTTATTCAAGTCAATATTGCAAATGAACAACAAAAGGCTGGAATCTTATTAAGCAATCTTAATAATTTTTATGAGTTTTGCACTAAAGAATTGTCATTAAATATTATTGGTTTAATGGCGTTACCGCCAATCAATGAAGATTCAAGTAAATATTTTGAAATTTTGAAAAAAAAATCAAGAGAACTTAATTTGTATGATTTAAGTATGGGTATGAGTGATGATTATGAGCAAGCTTTATTACATGAATCTACTTTTTTGAGACTTGGTACAGCAATTTTTGGGGATCGAAATATTTAATTAATTGAAATTTTTGTTTTCTTGTTAATAAAAGGTAGTATTTTCATAAAATCTTTTTTTGCTATCGCAACACATCCTTTCGTAGGCTTATATTTTTTATTAGTTAAATGAAGAAAAATCGCACTTCCTTTTTTTTTAATAGTCGGCTTGTAATTATATTTTATTACAATTAGTAAATCATAAATTTTATCTTTTCTATAAAGCTTCTCGGCACGATACTTAAATGGAAAACTGATTTCTCTATTATATTTTCTACTTTTGCTATCATCACACCAACCAGTATTTTTTTTTATTATTTTTTTTATTATTTTACACTTTGGTAATTTGATTCTATCTTTTCTGTAATAAAGTAAACCTAGTTTAAATTTCCCTTTTGGGGTTGCAAAATCTCCCTCTTTTTTTTGGCTTCTAATACCTGATTTACCAACGCTACACTTTAATTTATAATCTTTATATAGAAGTAAATGTTTTTTTATTTTAATATTCATATTAAAAATTATTAATGGACAATTTAACTATACCAATTTTTAGAAATCAAATCTTTTTAGAAATTATTAATGAATTAAAAATATTGTCAAAGTTCAAATTTAGCAATTTTGAAAATTTGGATTTGTGTATAAATCAAGCCAAAAAACACAATCAATTAGTTGTTTTTTTTAAAGATAAAACAAATCACCAAGAATATATGGAGTTGATAAAAAATAATGTTCCCATGATTGTTGTCTGTAATCCTAAAGTATCCAAAGAAAACCTATCAGGAGAATTGGTAGCGCAAGTAAGCATGCCTTTTAAAATTTTGGATTTTGAAAAAAAAATCGTGTCTCTTATAGCTAAGAACGAGTTCAAAAAAAACTCTTTCATTGATTTAAATGGTTATACAATTGATAAGAATGAACGTAAGCTTAAAAAGAACGATCTAGAGCTTCAGCTTTCAGAAAAAGAAATCAATTTTCTTATTTTATTTAGTGAAGAAAAAGAGCCAATAAGCAGAAATACTGTTTTAAAAAAAGTTTGGAATTATTCATCTGAAAGCGATACCCATACCGTTGAAACTCACATTCATCGTCTTAGAAAAAAAATCTTGGAAAAATTTAACGATAATAATTTTATTAAAAATAATAATAGAGGTTATTATATTTGAAAAAAAAATCACGAAATTTTATTGCCAGAGATCTTCTTACACCTAAATATAGAAAAAGGATTATTAAACCAAAAAAAGGTAAAGGAAGTTTTAAAAGAAAAAAACGTTAATTTAGTCTAGCTCCTATTTTTTGAATAATTTTTGAAGCCATATCAGTTCCCTTTTCAAGACTTTCTTTTAATGACAATTTATTAATATATCCATGTAGAAATCCTGAGGCAAAAAGATCGCCCGCTCCCGTTAAATCAACTATTTTTAAATTTTTTTTACCAGGACATTCAACAACATCACTTTTTTGTATTGCGACGCTTCCTTTTTCGCCACGTGTAATTACCAGAAGTCTGCCAATTTGCTTACCAAATGAAATGACTTCATCAAAATTTTTAGCTTTAATTAAGGACAAAATTTCTTGTTCATTAGCAAAAGTAACATCTAATTTATTATTTACTAAATCGAAAAAACTTTTTTTATGGCGATCGACACAAAACTGATCTGATAATGACATTGCTTTTTTTTTAGCTATGCTAATAGCTTTTTCAAATGCTTTTTTAGGATTCCCTTCATCCCATAAATAACCTTCCAAAAAAATCAATTCACAATTTTTAACTGCATTTTCATCTATATCTTTGTCACTAATTTTTCCAGCAATACCTAAAAAAGTGCACATTGTTCTTTCAGAATCTGGTGTGATTAAAATCAAGCATGTTCCAGTAGGAATAGACTCGTTTTTTTTTTTATAACAATATTTTACTTTTTCATTTGTTAAACTTTTTTCATACTTGTTACCCAGTTCATCATTATTTACTTTTCCAATATAAGAAACAGCATTTCCTAGTTGTGATAAACCAACAATAGAATTTGCAACTGAGCCCCCAGCTATTGTTTGCTCTATCTTTAGATTTGATAAAAGCTTTTTAAATTCAGTTTCATCAACAAGTTTCATTGTGCTTTTTGTAAGATTATTTTCAGATAAAAAATTTTCTTCTACCTTGCAAATTACATCAACTATAGCGTTTCCTATTCCTAAAATTTTCATATTATGCTTTTTTTGTTTTAAGTGGTGTTTTTCTATTAGGATAACAAGTAGTACAAATTTTACAAGTCAAACCGTAACAATTTTTTGCAGTACAAAATTCTCGTCCATAGTAAATTATTTGAAGATGAAGTTTATTCCATGATTTTTTAGGAAATAATCTTTTTAAATCTTTTTCAGTTTGTGTAACATTTTTACCGCCAGATAATCCCCATCTTTGTGCTAAACGGTGAATATGAGTATCTACAGGAAAAGCAGGGATACCAAATCCTTGAGCCATAACTACACTTGCGGTTTTGTGGCCAACACCAGGAAGTTTTTCAAGTTCTTCGAAAGTTTTAGGCACCTTTCCTTTATGTTTTTTAATTAGTTGTTTTGAAAGTAAATAGACGCTTTTAGCTTTAACTCTAAAAATACCAATACTCTTTATTAATTTTTCAATTTTTTTTCTACCTAATTTTACAAAATGTTCTGGTTTATTAAATTTAGGATATATATTTTTAGTTACATTATTTACATTAACATCAGTAGTTTGAGCTGATAACAACACAGAAATTAGTAGAGTAAATTTGTTTGTATGTTTTAGAGGAATTTGGGTCTTTGGATAAATCTGATTTAGGATTTTTAATACTTTTTTAGATCTTTTATTTTCACTCATTTAAAGTTCAGAACATCTCGCATTGAGTAAAGGCCTGGCCTTTTATTCATTAACCATTTAGCTGCAGTAAGTGCTCCTTCTGAATAAAGAGCCCTATCAAATGCTTCGTGATCTAATGAGAGTGTTTCTTTTCCACTTGAAAATAAAACTTTATGATTTCCAACGATCTCACCCCTTCTTATAGAATTAAAATTAACTTTTTTCCCGTAGGGAAAAGTTTTTTTATTTAAGTATTTTTTTCCAGTTAATTTATAAAAATCTTTATTTTTTCCTATTGCAATACCTTTTCCAAGCATTAGCGCTGTACCTGATGGATGATCTTTTTTATGCTTATGATGAACTTCAAAAACTTTACTTAAAAAGTTCTCCCCAAGAGATTTAGAAGCTATTTCAGTTAAATACATTAATAAGTTTATACCTAAGCTCATATTACCTGCTTTAAGTATAGGTATTTTTCTAGCATATTTTTTTATTAAATTTTCTTCTTTTTTAGAAAATCCTGTAGTTCCTATAACCACTCTTTTTTTTAATTTGGATGCAATTTTTAAAACCTCCAATGTACATTTTGGAATTGTGAAATCTATGATTATATTTGCATTTTTAAATGCAGTCTCCGAATTTAATTGGGGCTTTAGTCCAGATATCTTTTTATTAATTATTCTATTTTCTGTAATAGAAACTAGTTTAAAATTTTTTGCACTTTTAGAAGATTTAATAAGCTGTTGTCCCATTCTTCCAAGAGCTCCAGTAATTGTTAAATTAATTTTTTTCATTTAGTTTTTCCAAAATCTTTTTGCTTTTTCAAAGAAATCTTTAATTATAGGATTCGTTTTTGAATCCTCTAATTTTTTAAATTGTTCTAACAGACTTTTTTGTTCTTTGGTTAAAGAAATTGGAACTTCAGTTACCGCCTGAATATATAAATCACCGTAATTCTTTGTCCTCATCATTGGCATGCCTTTTCCTTTTAATCTAAATTGTTTCCCATTTTGTGTACCTGCTGGGACTTTTACTTTTGCCTTACCACCATCAATTGTTGGAACTTCAACTGTAGCTCCAAGTGCTGCATCAGCTAAAGAAATAGGAAATTCAAAAAAAAGATTTTCCTCAGATCTTTTAAAGATACTATGAGTTCCAATAGATACAAAAATATATAAATCTCCGTTTGCGCCACCTTTTATACCTGCTTCTCCTTTGCCTGATAACCTAATTCTTGTGCCGTCATCAACACCTTTTGGAATATTGGCAAATATTTTCTTTCTTGTTTGTTTTTTACCAATACCTCTGCATTCCTTACATGGATTTGAAATTTGTTCACCAGAGCCAGCACATTCAGGACAAGTTTGTTGTATTGTAAAAAATCCTTGGCTTGATCTTACCTGTCCTTGTCCGGCACACGTAGAACAAGAAATTGGTTTAGATCCAGGTTCCGCACCTGATCCACTGCATGTTAAACATTTATCTGATGAAGAAAAATTTATTTCTTGTTTCTTTCCATTGAAAGCATCTTCAAGAGAAATAGATAAATCATATCTTAAATCTGCCCCTCTAAAATCTGATGATCTTCTTCTTCCTCTTCCTCTTGAACCTCCAAAACCTTCAAAAAAGTCTTCAAATATATCTGAACCGAAGATATCAGAAAAAGTACTAGAAAAATCAAAATTTGAAAATCCTCCTCTTCCACCCGCTCCTTCAAAGGCAGCATGACCAAATTGATCATAATTATTTCTGCGCCCTTTGTCAGAGAGAACGTGATAAGCTTCACTTGCTTCTTTAAACTTTGATTCCGCAGTCTTATCGTTTTTATTCCTGTCCGGGTGATATTTTAGAGCTAATTTTCTGTAAGCTTTTTTGATTTCTTCAGCAGAAGCTGATTTAACGACGCCCAAGATTTCATAGTAATCTCTTTTTGACATAAATTTACAGACATCTTTGTGTCTTTAGCTTTAGGCTCGCTTTTCTTTATCTTTATCGTTTTTATCTTCTTTTACTTCCTCAAAATCTGCATCAACTACATTTTCTTTTTTTTGATCATTATTTTTCGAACTTTGGGTTTTTTGTGTATTTTTTTTGTCTGCATCTTTTTGTTGACTTTTATATATAGCCTCTCCAAGTTTCATTGAGGACTGTACTAAAGCTTGTGTTTTTTTCTTCACTTCTTCTGTATCAGTGCCTTTTAGTGCGTTTCTCAAATCAGAAATTCCAGTTTCAATAGTTTTTTTCTCTGCATCAGAAATTTTACTGCCATGTTCTTTTAAGTTTTTTTCTGTCGTATGAATAATCGTGTCAGCTTGGTTTCTTGAATCAACAGTTTCTCTTTTCTTCTTGTCCGCTTCTTTGTTAGATTCAGCATCTTTTACCATATTCTTAATTTCTTCTTCACTAAGACCTCCCGAAGCCTGAATTTGTATTTTTTGTTCTTTTCCAGTTCCTTTATCTTTTGCAGAAACGCTTACTATACCATTTGCATCAATATCAAAAGTTACCTCAATCTGAGGAACTCCTCTAGGAGCGCTTGGTATTCCAACTAACTCAAAATTACCTAATAATTTATTATCAGAAGCCATTTCTCTTTCACCCTGCATTACTCTAATAGAAACTGCTGGCTGATTATCTTCTGCTGTTGAGAAAACCTGGCTTTTTTTAGTAGGAATTGTTGTATTTTTTTCAATAAGTTTTGTGGATACTCCGCCTAAAGTTTCAATTCCTAAGGATAAAGGAGTTACATCTAAAAGAAGAACATCTTTCACGTCTCCTTGTAATACTCCTGCTTGAATTGCAGCTCCCATTGCAACAACTTCATCTGGATTTACACTTTTATTTGGATCTTTGCCAAAAAAAGTTTTAACAGTTTCAACAATTTTTGGCATTCTTGTCATTCCACCCACCAAAACCACTTCATGTATTTCAGCTGCGCTGAAACCAGAATCCTTCAAAGCTATTTCACATGGTTTAAGCGTTCTTTTAACCAAATCTTCAACAAGCGCTTCTAATTTTGCCCTGGTTAATTTTATGTTGATATGCTTTGGTCCAGTTTTATCTGCAGTTATAAAAGGTAAATTAATTTCAGTTTGAGTTGCTGATGACAATTCAATTTTTGCTTTTTCAGCAGCTTCTTTAAGTCTTTGAAGAGCCAGTTTGTCAGTTCTTAAATCTATGCCATTATCTTTTTTAAATTCATTTGCTAAATAATCAACAATCTTATCGTCAAAATCTTCACCGCCTAAAAAAGTATCTCCATTTGTAGATTTGACTTCGAATACACCATCACCAATTTCAAGGATTGATACATCAAACGTACCACCACCCAAATCGTAAACTGCTATTTTTTTACCACCCTTTTTATCCAAACCATAAGCTAATGAAGCTGCTGTAGGTTCATTAATAATTCTAAGCACTTCTAAGCCAGCAATTTTTCCAGCATCTTTTGTTGCTTGTCTTTGAGAATCGTTGAAGTATGCAGGTACCGTAATTACAGCTTGTTTAACTTCTTGTCCTAAATATTTTTCGGCTGTCTCTTTCATTTTTTGCAAAATAAAAGCAGATATTTGTGAAGGCGAATATTTCTGTCCTCTAGATTCTAACCAGGCATCATTGTTATCAGACTTAATAATTTTATATGGTGCTTTTGCAACATCTTTTTTTACAGTTTCATCATTAAAATTTCTTCCAATTAATCTTTTTACTGCAAATAATGTATTTTCAGGATTGGTCACAGCTTGTCTTTTTGCTGACTGACCAACTAGTTTTTCATTGTTTTCACCAAACGCAACAACTGATGGAGTCGTTCTAGCTCCTTCAGCATTCTCTAAAACTTTAGCTTGTGTGCCCTCCATTACGGCTACGCAAGAATTTGTTGTTCCTAAATCAATTCCTATTACTCTACTCATAAAAATAGTTTCCTTTCGTTGCTATATGGGTGTTTTTTTCATTACTACAAGGAAAAAAAATCACTCTTTTTCCTCTTTTTCCTCAGTTTTTTTCTCATCTTTTCTTGATTTTGCGTCTCTATTTTTAGTCACACCCACTAATGAGGGTCTTAGTAAACGATCTTTCATCATATAACCTTTTTGGATTTCTTGGACAACGGTCCCGGGTCCTTTTGTAGAGTCTTCAATTTCTAACATAGCCTGGTGAAAATTTGGATCAAATTTTTTGTTTATACATTCTATTTCCTCAATTCCATTTTTTTTGAAAATAGATACTAAATCTTTTTTTACAATTTCAATTCCTTGGATAATTTTATCCAAATCTTTATTATCTTTTAACTTTTCATCATTTTTAAATGAAGTGGTAGCGCGGTCAATATTATCTAAAAGTGATAGTGACTCTCTTGCGAAATTAAAACCTCCAAATTCAAACGCATCTTGTCTTTCTTTTTCAAATCTTCGTCTTTGATTTTCTGTCTCAGCCAAAGCCCTTAGCAATTTTTCTTCGGTGGATTTAAGCTTATCTTCGGCAGTTTCCTTTTCATTATGTTCGGCTGTTTGATTTTGTTCCTTATCTTTTGATAAGTTTTTATCTGTTTTTGTCATCAGTTTAATATATGGTCACTTTAAAAAAAAATACTAGAGTAAAATGAACAAAATTAAAGAAATATTAATAGGGACAAATAATAGTGGAAAATATAAGGAAATATCTGCACTGTTGCCAAAAGAAATAGTTAAGCATTCTTTAAAAGAATTTAAAATTTCAGCTCCAGAAGAAACAGGAAAAAATTATAAAGAAAATGCTTTTATCAAAGCATTGTATTACTCAAAAAAAACCAATTTAATTTGTTTGTCTGATGATTCAGGCTTAGAAATAGATCTTCTTAATGGGTCCCCGGGTATTTATTCTTCTAGATGGGGAGGTAAAAAAAAAAATTTTGATTTAGCTATAAATAAGATTTTCTATGAGATGAACAAAATAAAAAAAGATTGGAAAAAAGACAATAGAGCAAAATTTTTTTGTTGTTTAGCGCTCGTTTGGCCAAATGGCAAGAGTTTTTTTAGTGAAGGAATAGTAAATGGAAAAATATCAAAGAAAAAAAAAGGGAAAAAGGGATTTGGTTATGATCCTATTTTTGTACCTAAAGGATACAATAAGACTTTCGGTGAAATGGAACCAAAGCTTAAAATGTTTATTGATCACAGGTATAAAGCATATTTGAAAATTAAAAATTTTTTTGGCTAATGAACTTTAAGGAATTTTTTATTAGAAATTTTATAAATTTTTAGTTTTTGTCTACTTATATTTTCTTTTATTATAAATTCTCCATGTAAACCCTTAAATCCGTCCTTATTAAACAGTTGGCTAGATTTAAATTCAAAATTATTATTAATCCAACAATAGTAAATTAATCCTAGTGCATCGTAAGCAAGTATAGAAACTTTATTAGGTTTTTCTTTATATGATTTTTCATATTTTTTATTAAATTTTATTAAATTATCAAGATTTATTGCTGGGAAATGTAAGTTTTGAAGAGCAGCTTCTTCGAATAAACTTTCATCAAACCATTGGTTAAGTGTAAAAAAATTTACCCTTTGGCTTGAAATATCTGAAAACATAAATGATGTTAAAACACTTTTTAGACGTTCATCGAAATCTACAACAACGGCAGAATCAAAATTTATTTTACCCAAAGTATGTTTTTGTTCTAATTTTTTTAATTCTTTTTTATCCTTATAAAGTTCTGATTTTTCTAGTATTTTAATTCGTCTTTCGAGATCTTTTTTCCTCTCCTGGTATTTTGTTAATTTTTCTATTTCACTTGTAATCTTTTTTGGACTAGTGTCATAAAAGAAAACCTTATAAAATTTTAACTTACTGTCCTCGATAATTTCAATTTGATTTATAAATTGACCTTTTGGAGATAGAAGCAAAGTTTTGGATACTTTAATTTTATCAAAATATTTTTTAAGAACTTCAATTTGTGAATTTATATTAATTCCAAAAGCAATAGTATTTTTTGGAATATTTTGAGTTTTATTTGTTAATGAAACAAAAGTAATATTATTTATTTCACCAAGACTTTCTAAGCTTTCATAAAAAATTGGTCCTATTACAATTTTTATACCAAGTTCTTCAAATTCTTTAGCAGACTTATAAGCATCCAAAGAATTTGCTTTGCTATCTTTTGGGTAAATTTTAATGTTTTTATTTGAGATATCATAAAGACCTAGTTGAATTGCTTTTAAAAATGATTGTCCGAGATCTGCAAATTCTCCTGATAATGGTAGTAGGACACCAATTTTTAATACTTTCTCGTTTGCTGTATTGTTTTCGTTTGTTTCTTGAGCGACTGCACTACTATTTATTGTAAATAATAAATAAGCTATTATCGAAAATGTAAGTAACTTTTTCATAAATTTAAATCAATTTGGATAACATAGAATATAATTTAGGCATCAAATGGACGAAAATAAACAACAAACTATTGATCCTGGACTTTATTTAGTATCTACCCCAATCGGAAACATGCAGGATATAACTTTTAGGGCTATAGATGTCTTAAAAAAATCAGAAATTATTTTATGTGAAGACACTAGAAGATCGGGAAAATTACTCAATTATTTTGGGATAAATAACAAACTTCTTCCCTATCATAAATTTAATGAGAAAAAGATAAGTGGTAAAATAGTCAGTTCTTTAAAAAAAAATAAAATTATATCACTTATTTCTGATGCTGGTACCCCGGTTATTTCTGATCCAGGGATGATTCTGGTTAAGAAATGTATAGATGAAAATTTAAAAGTTTATCCCATCCCAGGACCTTCTGCCGTGACATCTGCAGTTAGTGTTTCAGGATTTAATCAGCAATATTTATTTTATGGTTTTTTACCAAAAAAAGAAAAAGAATTAGAAAAAATTTTAAACAATTTATCTATCATTAACTATTCTTTTGTTTTTTTTGTTACAGCTCCAAAAATAAATTTTTTTATATCAAAATTTAAAAAATATTTTTTCAATAGAAAAATATTAATAGCAAAAGAAATGACAAAAATTCATGAAAAATTCATTAGGGGCAGCGTTTCGTCCATAGATAATTTTTCCGAGGGCTTGAAAGGAGAATTTACTGTTGTTATATCAGAAAAGGTTAAAGAAAATAAAATTAGTAATGACATAAACGAATCAGTTAAAATGGAAATAAAAAAAATGCTAAAAAAATATAGCCATAAAGATGTTGTAGAATTTATTTCTAAAAAGGAAAATTTATCGAAAAAGCTGGTATATAATTTTTGTTTAAAAATAAAATGAAAAAGATTTTAATAATATCGTTTATTTTAACTTTATTAAATGGCTGCGTTGGTTCTTCTACAAGCGGAGTATTTGGATCAGGAGTAAGTATAGCTTTAGATCCGAGAACTTTAGGAACCCAAATAGACGACTCAATAATGCAAAAAAATTTATTAGCAAGGTTAGCTTTAACAGAGAAAAAATATCTAATCAAAATTTCAATTAAAGTTCTTGATGGTAGAATTTTTTTAGGGGGAAAAGTGGATGAACCAGAAGAAAAATTAAAAATTACAAAAATGGCCTGGGAAACTAAGGGGGCAAGATCAGTAAAAAATAATATTTCAGTAAAACAAAAGTTTTCTTTTAAAAATACAGCACTGGATGTTTTAGTAACTGCTCAATTAAGAACTGCACTTATTTTAAATAAAAAAATAAAAGCAGCTAATTTCAACATTGATACTATCAACCAAAAAACTTATATTTTTGGCATAGCGTATTCCGACGACGAAAAAAAAGAAATTATTCAAGAAGCTAAGCAAATAGTTGATCTAAAAGAACTTGTAACTAGTATTTTATTGGTTTCTGATTTAAGTAGGCAAAGAGAATAAATTAATTTTTTCTAACTTTTTTATAATCAATTATTTCAGAAGAGTAAGCGGCTACCGAGGCTAAATTTAATATATCACTGGTTGATGACCTTAGAGGGGCAATTTCAATTGGTTCTCCTAATCCAATTAATAAAGGACCAACCACCTTAACTGCACTTAAGCTTTTCATTAATTTAAATGAAATAGCAGCACTGTGTCTTCCAGGCATAACCAAAACATTTGCGTTACCTACTATTTCAGAAAATGGATAAAGATCTCTATACTTTTCATCTAAAGCAACATCTGGCTGCATTTCGCCATCAAATTTAAAACCAACCCTTTTTTCTTTTAATATCTCAACAGCATCCCGCATGTTTTTTGTAGCTTTAGTTTTAGGTGTACCAAATGTAGAATGAGATAGAAAAGCAACTTTTGGATCAAAACCAAACAATTTAGCAACTCTAGCAGAAGATATTGCTATTTGAGCAAGTTGTTCTGCAGTAGGAATTTCATGAACCGTAATGTCCGATACAAAAACAGTTCTACCTCTATTTACCATTATATTTAAACCAAAAATTATTTCCCCTGATCTCGGATCAACTACGCGTTTTACTTTATCTAAAGTTGATGTGTATCTTCTTGTATTTCCAGTGACCAATGCATCTGCATCTCCGCATGAAACCATACAAGTACCCCAAATAACCCTGTCATTTCTAACTAATCTATCACAGTCTCTTTCAAGCAAACCTTCTTGTCGTTGTAATTTCTGGTAAAGAAATTTTGAATATTTCTCTCTCTTTTCTTTGTCTGTGGAGTTTACTATTTCTATTTTATAATTTTCATCTAAGCCAATATCCTTAAGTTTTTGTTTAACGATTTCTTTTTTTGCTATTAATATTGGAATTCCAAGACCATTACTTTTGAAAGCTATTGCAGCTTTTAATGTGTTTTCATCTTCACCATCAGCGAAAACTACTTTTTTCTGAGATTTTTTTATTTGAGTATTTACGCCCTGCATGATGGTTGTTGATGGATCAAGTCTTTGTTTTAATTGTTCTTTATAAGTTTCAAAGTTTTCTATATTTTTTCTAGCTACGCCGCTTTTTATAGCTGCTTTAGCTACAGCAACTGGTATTACGCTAATTAGTCTCGGATCAAAAGTTGAAGGTATTATATATTCTTTTCCATATATTGGCCTTTCACCACCCATTGCAGCTACTACTTCATCAGGAACATATTCTCTAGCAAGCTTAGCTATTGCATGTGCAGCCGCTACTTTCATTTCTTCATTTATTGTTTTAGCTCTAACATCTAATGCACCTCTAAAAATATAAGGAAAACCAATTAGATTATTAACCTGATTTGGATAATCTGATCTACCGGTTGCTACTATTGCGTCTTCCCTCACTTCATGAACATCCTCAGGATTAATTTCAGGATCAGGATTTGCACAAGCAAAAATAATAGGATTTTTTGACATAGTTTTTACCATGTCTTTTGTAAGCACTTCCTTAGTAGATAAACCTAAAAATACATCTGCACCTTTTATTGCCTCTTTAAGTGTTCTTAATTTGGTATCAACAGCGTGTGCTGATTTCCATTGATCAAGATTATCTCTTCCACGATATAAAATTCCTTTTCTATCAATCATAATGATATTTTCATTTGGTACTCCACTACTTTTAAATAAGTTTGTACAAGCTATGGCTGATGCTCCTGCACCATTTACAACAACTTTAATATTTTTTAGGGATTTTCCTGATATATCCAGTGCATTAATTAATGCTGCTAAAGTTATAATTGCAGTACCATGCTGATCATCATGAAATATAGGAATGTCTAATTTTTCTCTTAATTTTTGTTCTATAATAAAACAATCTGGTGCTGCAATATCTTCTAAATTTATACCACCAAAACTTTTTGAAAGAGCTGTTATACAATTAATGATTTCGTTGGCATTTGATGAATCTATTTCAAGATCTATGGAATCTATATCGGCAAAACGTTTAAATAATATTGCTTTTCCCTCCATAACTGGTTTTGATGCTAGCGCTCCTAGATTTCCCAACCCAAGTATTGCTGAGCCATTACTGATAACAGCTACTAAATTTCCTTTTGTTGTGTAATCATAAGCAGCATCTGGATTTCCCGCTATTACTTTTACAGGAGCAGCTACGCCCGGGGAATAAGCCAGAGCCAAATCCCTTTTACTTGTCATGGGCTTTGAGGATAAAATTTCTATCTTCCCAGATTTTCCACTATTGTGATAATCTAGAGCTTCTTGATCTGTGTATCTTTCTATTTTGGACTTTTTCTTCATTTGAAAAGCAAGTATCTTACAATTGTCACAAAAATAAGGCTTACATGTCAAGATGAACTTAATTGCTTCAACCTCTACATTTAGTTTTTTTACCTTAATAAGTCGAATACTTGGCTATGTTAGAGATATTTTAATTGCGATTTTTTTAGGAACTAGTCTTTTTGCAGATGCTTTTTTTGTAGCTTTCAGGCTGCCCAATACTTTTAGACGGCTGTTCGCCGAAGGAACATTTAATGCTGCTTTTATTCCTAGTTATGCTGGTGAATTAGCAAAGGATAAAAAACAAGCTGACAATTTTGCGAAAAATATATTTAATTTACTTTTTATTATCTTATTATTTTTTGTTCTAGTGGCAGAAATTTTTATGCCACAGTTAATTTATTTAATAGCTCCAGGGTTTTATAAAAATCCAGAAAAATTAAAACTTGCAATAGAATTAAGTAGAATTACTTTTCCATTTTTATTTTTTATATGTTTGGCTTCTTTTTTTGCAGCAATACTTAATTCATATAATAAATTTGCAGTAGCAGCGGCAGCACCAATTATATTAAATGTAGTATTAATTGGGTCACTATTTTTTTCTCAGTGGTTAAACATATCTGATGTTTTACTTTTATCATATGCTGTATCATTTGCTGGCTTCTTACAGCTATTGATTTTATTATTTTTTGTCAGAAAAAATTTTAAACCTATTTTAACTTTAAAAATAAAAATAGATAAAAAAATAAAGTTTTTTTTTCGTAAACTACTCCCAAGCATTTTTTCGTCTGGCGTTACGCAAATTAATATTTTAGTTGGAACAATAATTGCTTCTTTTCAAGCTGGCGCTGTTTCTTATCTTTATTATGCAGATAGAGTTTATCAAATAAATCTTGCTGTTGCTGGAATTGCTGTTGGTACAGTAATGCTCCCAGATTTATCAAAATATGTAAAAGAAAAGAGTATTAAAAAAATTAGCGATTTACAAAATAGAGCTCTAGAACTTTGTTTATTTTTATCTGTACCAGCAGCAACAGCCTTAGTTTTGGCTTCAGAAGAAGTAATTACATCATTGTTTGGTTATGGATCATTTAATGAATCTAGCGTTGTTAATACTGCTATTGCGCTTACTTTTTTTGGCTTCGGTGTTCCGGCGTTCTCTATATTGAAAATTTTTTCCAATTTCTTTTTTGCAAGAAACGATACCAGAACACCATTTATTTTATCGATAGTGTCAGTTACTTTAAATATATTCATTAGTGTTTCGTTGTTTAATAAATTTGGTTTTGTAATAATAGCAATAGCAACTTCAATTTCTTCTTGGGTAAATGTTTTTATGCATTACTATTTTATCAAAAAAAGAGATTTACATATTTTTGATGATAAATTTATTTATAAATTTCCTCGTATGATATTATCTGTGGTTGTAATGGGAACAGTTTTGTATTTACTGTTGGGGTTTTTTTCTGACAAATTTAACTATAATGAAAGTTGGAAATTTGTTTACTTATTTATTATAGTGGTTATTAGCTTGTTAAGTTATTTTATAATTTCAAATTTCTCAGGTGCTTTTAAATTTAAAGATATTAAGTTAAGGTAATTATTTCATATATGCAAAAACAAAGAGTATTTTCTGGAGTTCAACCAACAGGAAATTTACATTTAGGAAATTATTTAGGTGCAATAAAAAATTTTGTAGATTTGCAAAATAAATTTGAATGTATCTACTGTATTGTTGATTTACATGCTATTACCAATCGTCAAGATCCGAAACAATTAAAATCCAATATTTTCGAAACTGTAGCGAGCTTTATAGCTTCAGGTCTA
Organism: Pelagibacteraceae bacterium AG-414-E02; assembly: GCA_003214615.1. Classification (GTDB taxonomy): domain Bacteria; phylum Pseudomonadota; class Alphaproteobacteria; order Pelagibacterales; family Pelagibacteraceae; genus AG-414-E02. The sequence goes on along the minus strand of QCLK01000004.1, from coordinate 112,261 downwards.
GATCCTGAAAAAAGTATTATTTTTAATCAAGCAAGTGTATCGGCGCATAGCGAACTAGCATGGGTTTTTAACTGCGTAGCAAGAATTGGTTGGATGAATCGTATGACTCAATTCAAAGAAAAAGCTGGAGCGAACAAAGAAAACGCAAGTGTGGGTCTACTTGTGTACCCTAATCTAATGGCAGCAGATATACTTATATATAAAGCTACTCATGTTCCTGTTGGTGAAGATCAAAAACAGCATTTGGAGTTAACAAGAGATATTGCAAAAAAATTTAATAATGATTTTAAATGTGAAAATTACTTTCCAATAGTACAACCTTTAATTTCAGAGGAAATATCTAGAGTAATGAGTTTAAAAGATGGTAAAAAAAAAATGAGCAAATCAGACGATTCTGATTATAGCAGAATCAATTTAAAGGATGATAAGGATTTAATTGATAAGAAAATTAAAAAAGCTAAAACAGATTCAACTCCAATACCAACAAAAATAAGTGAGCTTAAGAACAGAGATGAAGCGGCAAATCTTATATCAATCTATTCCAATATTAATAATGTAAGTGTAGAAAAAGTTCTTAAAGAATTTGGTGGAAAAAATTTTTCAACTTTTAAGAGCAAATTAAGCGAATCAGTTGTAGAGAAAATTTGTCCAATTGGGGAAGAAATTAAAAAACTGTTAAAAGACGAAGGATATTTAACTGGAGTTTTGGAAAAGGGTGCAAAAAAAGCCGATTTAATAGCTAAATCCAATATTAAAGAAATTTATGATATCATAGGGCTTGCAAAGTTTTCTTGATAAGAGAATTTTTGTATATTAAATGACATCTATTATGGTAGAGACAGAACATACACCAAATCCTGACACGTTAAAATTTTTGCCTGGAAAAACTGTGTCCGAGGTAGGTCCAATCGAATTTTTAAAAAATGATAAAAATATAAAAGTATCGCTAGCTAATAAAATATTATCTCTAGAAGGAATATCGATGGTATTTTTTGGAGAAGATTTTATTACTGTAAAAAAAGAAAAAGATTTAAATTGGGATGATTTAAAACACGGAATCATCTCAGAAATTAATGACTACTACTCCAAAGGAAATAATGTAGTTGTTGGTAAAGATATAAGGTTGGAAAAAATTTTAGATAGTTCAAATAAAGATTCTAAACCAGCTCAATCAGATAATGTAATAAATAAAATTAATGAAGTACTAGATTCAAAAGTTAGGCCAGCAGTTGCAAGAGATGGAGGAGATATTACGTTTAAGTCTTTTAAAGATGGAATAGTTACAGTAGAACTTAAAGGTAGTTGTTCAGGATGTCCCAGTTCAGTAATGACACTTAAACAAGGTGTGCAAAATCTCTTATGTCATTATATTCCAGAAGTAAAAAGTGTAGAGGCCGTTTAATTTATGTCTAAAAAAATAGAAAAACTTTTTAAATCGTATAGAGATCAACTATTACATTTGGCTAAGCTTTATGGAATTGTTGAAGTAAGAAGTTACGCTAGAAGTGCAAAACGGCTTACAATATCTCAATTAGAATTGTTGCTAATTAAAAATAGAATTAAGTTACCTGTGAATCGATCAAGTGATAAAGCTGTCGCAAAACAGGAGTTAAAAGAAAATTCAATAAGGAACATTTATTTATCTTTTGCATTTATACTTTTCATTGGTTGTTTAATTGGGGTGAGACCTTATATTAAAAATATAGTTACTGAGGTTAAATTTACTTATGTAGCTGAGGAATATAAATCACCAAAAACTACTCTATCTGAAAAAAAGAAAAAAACTAAAAAAACAGAAAAACCTGAAATTACTCAAAATTATGAAAATACTGTAAGTTTAAATGCTGAAACCACAGCAAACCTATTCGATGATCTTGGTTATGATCTTAAAGGAGTTAGGGCTGGCCAAAAAGTTAAGCCTATATATCTTACAAAACTTCCAAAAGATCTTAAAAGTTTAGGAGATACGCATAAAAAAAGGGAATTATTTATTAAAATTCTTCTACCTTTAATATTAGATGAAAATGAAAAAATTACTGAAGATAGAAAAAAACTTTTCAAAATATTAGGTAAAAATTTTAATACTGTTGGTGAAAGAGTATGGCTCAAAAGAAGATTTAAAGAATATAAGATTGATGACCAGGATTTAGCAAAACTTAAGATGAGAATGGATATTATACCCGTTTCTCTTGCCTTGGCCCAAGCTGCAAATGAAAGTGGATGGGGGACATCAAGATTTGCTTTGGAAGGAAACGCTTTGTTTGGACAGTGGACATGGAGCAAGAAAGGAATATCTCCCAAGAATCAAGATTCTAATTCAAGTCATAAGGTTTTGCAGTTTCAAATTCTCAAGGCTTCGGTAAGAGCTTATAAAAATAATTTAAATACGCACAATGCCTATAAAGAATTCAGAGAAGCAAGAGCAAAACTAAGACAAGAAAGCAAACAAATTACAGGACTAGATTTATCTCAATATATTAAAAATTATGCAGCAATCGGAGAAAAATATGTTGTTATAATTGAAGATATTATTAAGAGAAATTCTCTAACAGACTTTGACAAAGCAAATTTATTACCTACAAAACTTAAACAAGGAATTGCCTTATAAGAGTTTTTTTATCAGTATTCAGCAATAACGTATTGTATACCCAACCATCTCCATCTATTTTTTTCTGCCCAAAGAGAACAGTTAATTCTTCCTCTTTCACTTTTAAATTTTTCTTTAAGTAAGACTTCTAATTCATTTTCATTAACAAATTTAATATCGGATTTTCTCCAAATATTACCTTCATTTGAATAACATGTGATATTTTTAATATCTATTAAGTCTTTAAAAAATTTAATTTTGACTTTTGGAGGGTTTTCATCTCCTTTAATATATCTGTTTTCAGGTATTATTTTTTCATAAGGAAAAGGCAAAGTTTGAATTATGGATTTAAATCTTTTTAATTCACCATATTTTTCATTTATTGGAAATCTTGGTAATTCAAAAAAGTTTTTACTTGAGTCTATTACACCTGAATGTTGTCCAAAAGCAAATTCAAAATTTAAATCAATTACAATTTTTTTTAAAGTAGTGCTATATTCTCCAAAAGGATATGAAAATAATTTAGGAGAATAACCTAGTTCTTCTTTAAAAATTTTTATGGATTTTTCTAAATCATCTCTTATTTCTTTTTCTTTCCAATCAATTAAATATTCGTGTGAATGGCTATGATTACCTATTGTAGCTAAACCACTAGACTCAATCTCTTTTATTTGTTTCCAGCTCATATAGCCATACTTGCCTACTTCTCTGGTACTTATAAACAGGACAAAAGGAATTTTCTTTTTTTTAAGCACTGGCCAGGCATTTAAATAAAAAGATTCAAAACCATCATCGATTGTTAAAAGCAAATGACTTTTCTTCATTTTACTTTTTATAATTTCATTGAACTTATCAAAAGAAATAAATTCAAATTTTGAATTATTTATTTCGTCTAAATGTTTTAAAAAAATTTCGTTTCTAATATTTGTTGATGGATATTTATTTTCATTAAAACGGTGATACATTAAAGCTATTACACCTTTATCAGGATTAAATTCATTTAAATTTATACCAAAGGATTTACTTATTGATAACAATAGTAGTATCAATACAGATATTATGAATTTTTTGTCAATAGATTGCAGCACAGATTTAGGTTCATTATTTGTAAAAGTTAAAAATAAAACATTTAGTAAAATTTTGCAAAGTGATAAATCGAATAATGATTTATTAATGAAACAAATTTTGGATTTTTTTGAGGAAAACAATCTAAAGCTTGATGATATATCCCAGATTTTTGCAAATCAGGGGCCCGGGAACTTTTCCGGGCTAAGAGGATCTTTAGCCCTGGCCAAGGGTATTAGTATATCCAAAAATTTGAAACTATTTGGGTACAATACATTTATCTTATCTTGTGCAAAATTTTTTAATAAGAAAGATTCTATTTTTAGTCTTATAAAATTTAGAGAAAAATATTTTGTAAAAAAATTTGATAAAAATCTATGCAGCAATTCTAAAATTACAGAAATTACAAGAGAAGAAATAATTAAAAATTATAATAATAAATTTAAAGTAATTCCGAAAAATTTAAAAAAAAACTTTGATAAAAAAATATTTGAGCTTGATAATACAAGTATAGTGGAATTAGACCACAATCAGCTTGAATTTCTTCAATTAAAAGGCTTATTAGATGAAGATTTGATTAAACCATTATATTTAGGTTAAAGTCTTTTTGAAAAAATGTTTTTTAGTTATAATATGAAAATATAAATATGGATAATGATATAGAGAGCAAATGTATCAAACAAGGCGTTAGACTTACTGACCAAAGAAAGCTGGTGGCAAAAGTAATGTCTGAATCAAAAGATCATCCCGATGTTGATGAATTACATAGAAGAGTTAGCAAACTTGATGCTAAAATTAGTATCGCAACAGTTTATAGAACAGTAAAGTTGTTTGACGAAGCAGGTATTATAGCTAAACATGATTTTAAAGGTAATAAGGCTAGATACGAACAAGCAACCCAAGAACATCATGATCATTTAATAGATATTAATACTGGGGAAATAACCGAATTTGTTAACGAAGATATTGAAAAGCTTCAAAAAAAAGTAGCTGAAAAACTTGGTTATAAGCTTGTTGATCATAGACTAGAATTATATGGTTCAAAAATTAAAAAGTAAAAAACTTGTCTAAAAAAATATTTATCAAAACTTTTGGATGTCAAATGAATGAGTACGATTCAAATCGTATTTATGATTTAGTTTCAACAATTGGTTTTACAAAAACTAAAATAAAAAATGAAGCTAACTGTTTTATCCTAAATACTTGTCATATACGCGAAAAAGCTACAGAGAAAGTGTATGATGAAATTGGAAGAGTTAAAAAAGATTTTAAAAATTTAAAAAAACCTTTGGTTATTATTTCAGGTTGTGTTGCCCAGGCAGAGTCGGAAGAAATGATGAAACGAGAACCATATATAGATATGGTAATTGGCCCACAATCTTATCACAAGATTAACGATTTAATTTTAAATTATCAGAGAAAAAAAGAAAGGTTCAACGAAACAGAATTTGATGTCATAAAAAAATTTGATGAACTCCAGAAAGTTAGTAATTCTCAAAGTAAAATTTCTTCATATTTAACTATTCAAGAAGGTTGCGATAAATTTTGTCATTTTTGCGTAGTTCCTTACACAAGAGGACCAGAGTATTCGAGACCTATCAAACAAATTATAGATGAGGCAAATATACTAGTAGAAAATGGAGCTAAGGAAATTATCCTACTTGGACAAAATGTTAATGCATATAATTTTTATGAAAAAAATAAAAATTATAGACTTTCTTCAATAATTAGAGAATTAAATGATATCAAAAAATTAAAAAGAATAAGATTTACAACTTCTCACCCTAAAGATATGACAGAAGATTTAATAAATTGTTACAAAGATTGTAAAAAACTTATGCCTTTTTTACATCTGCCTATTCAAAGCGGGTCAAATCACATCTTAAAGTCTATGAACAGAAAACATGATAAAGAATATTATATCTCAGTCATCGAAAAACTAAAAAAAATTAATCGAGAAATTAAAATTTCAAGCGACTTTATTGTAGGGTATCCTGGAGAATCTAAAAATGATTTTATGGACACAGTAAAGCTTATTGAAAAAGTAGGCTTCATTAATTCTTACTCTTTTATTTTTAGCCCACGTCCCGGAACACCAGCAAGTGACAAAAAATTAAATGGTACGACTGAAAATTTACAAAGACTAAAAGAAATTCAACGTATTTTAGAGAACTTTCAAATTAAAAATAATGAAAAATATCTCAATCAATTTTGTGAAGTTTTAATAGAAAATAAAGTAAATAGTGGAGAAAAATTTTTTGGCCGTACAAGATACATGACGCCAGTAATATTTGAATCAGAAAAATGTAATCTAGGTGAAATAGTAGATGTAAAAATAACTTCTTTTAACCAAAAAAATTTATTTGGTATTCATAAAACGAATACGTATAAAGCGGCATAATATTTATGAAAATAAATAAACAAAATAAAAATGGTAAAGATGTTTCCGTAGTTTACGGAAATAATAATTCAATAAGTGTTAATATATTTAATAATAAAATTTTAATGGAGGTAGTTGGATCTTTTAATAGTAATCTTAAAGAATTAGAAAAAATTACTGGTTCCAAAATTTATTTCAGAGGCAATTCGATTGCTATCAAAGGCGATAAAAATGCTAATGAAAAAGTTAAAGATGCAATTGAATACTTAATTTATCGCTTCAGATCTGATAATAAAATAGATAGAAATGATATAATTGCAGCGCTAAATTCGGATATGGTAAAAGATACAAAAAATCAATCAACGATCCAACCTTTGGACGAAGTAATAAAAACTCCAAAAAGATCAGTTATTCCTAGATCAAAAAAACAAAAAGAATATGTTAGATCGCTCAAAACAAGTCAAATAGTAATGTCTTTGGGTCCGGCAGGAACTGGAAAAACCTATTTAGCTGTTGCTGTTGCTTTATCTATGCTGCTAGAGAAAAAAGTTGAAAGAATAATTTTATCTAGACCAGCAGTTGAAGCAGGAGAGAAACTAGGATTTTTGCCAGGAGATATGAAAGAAAAAATAGATCCATATCTGAGACCACTGTACGATTCATTATATGATTTATTAGATTATGAAAAAATTCAAAGAAAAATTGAATCTGGAGAAATAGAGATAGCCCCTTTAGCTTTTATGAGAGGAAGAACCCTAAAAAATTCTTTTGCCATTCTTGATGAAGCACAAAATGCAACTGAAACTCAAATTAAGATGTTTTTAACTAGAATAGGTGAGAATTCAAAACTAGTCGTAAATGGAGACCCTTCACAAATTGACTTACCCAATAAAAATCAATCTGGATTGATAAAATCACAATTTATATTAAAGGATATTAAAGAAATATCAGTTATAAATTTTGATCATCAAGATGTTATGAGACATCCTCTGGTAACCAAAATAGTAGAAGCCTATCAGAAGAATACTAATGATAAAGGTTAATGTTGAGATAAATAATAAATCTTGGCTTAAAGAAATTAAACAACCGAAAAAATATTTTAGCAAAAAATTAAAAAAAGTTTCTAAAATTGTTAAATTTTTTAAAAATAAAGATATAACTTTTACTATCTTATTAACTAATTCCCCAAATATGAAAAAACTTAACAAAAAATTTAGAAAAAAAAATAAGTCTACCGACATATTATCATTTCCAGCATTTTCATCAAAGAGTATAAAATTGATGAAAGAAAAAAAATTTTATATCGGGGATCTGGCCGTTTCTTATGAAATTATTCAATCAAGGGGAAAAAAAAATAATTTCTTTAAGGAATTTGATAAAGCCTGGGTTCATGGACTTCTTCATTTAATTGGTTATGATCATATTAGGAACGTAGATTATTATAAAATGCTTAAAATCGAAAAAAGGATTTTAAATTTAATTTGACTGTTTTACTAAATAACAAATTGTTTGTTGTATTTGTGGCTCCTTTTTTTCTTGGAGCTATAACTATACTTGGTTTTGCACCATATAATTTTTCATTTATAAATTTTTTTACGTTTTCTACTTTACTATTTTTAATTTTATTAATCAGCAGACGAACACAATCAAAATATAGAAAGAAAAAATCTCACCGTTATTTTTTTTATTTAGGATGTGCTTTTGGATTTGGGTTTTTTTTACTGGGAAATTATTGGATTACAATATCCTTGACGCATGACGAAATGCTCAAGGGTTTAATTCCTTTTGCACTCATATTAATTCCTTTGTTTTTATCTTTATTTTTTGGTTTAGCAGTTTTAATATCAAGCATTTATGCTGATAAAAGTATTTCATTTATTTTTATTTTTTCTCTTATTTTTTCAATATTCGAATTTTTAAGGGGAAATGTACTAACTGGTTTTCCTTGGAATCTTATTTCATATACTTGGTCTTGGTCACTTGAGACGATACAAATACTATCTTTTATAGGAACGTACTCACTAAGTTTAATTTCAATTACTTTTTTTTGTACCCCATTTCTTTTTTTTAAAAAAAAATTTGAAAAAAGAAATATATTTTTTATTATAATTTTTTTAGTAATTTTTATTGTTAATTACTCGTACGGAAAATTTAGAATTATTGATAATAATTATAATTTTGAAGAAAATTTAAGTGTTAAAATAATTTCTCCAAATTTTTCGCTTAAAGATTATCAAACCCAAAGTGAAGAGCTTCAATTAAAAAGATTAATTAAAATTAGCGATCCTGAGAAAGATAAAAAAACTTTGTTTATTTGGCCAGAAGGAATATTTTATCAATCTTATTTGGAAAATGTAAAAAAGTATCGAAATCTGTTCGAAGAAAAATTTTCTGAAAATCATTTAATTATTTTAGGTATAAACAATTTTACTAATTCTGAAGATAAAAATAATAAAAAGTATTTTAATAGCTTAGTTGTTTTTAATCATAAATTAGAAATTTTATCTTTATATAATAAAGTTAATCTTGTTCCGTTTGGAGAATTTATGCCTTTAGAAAAAACTTTATCTAAACTAGGATTAAAAAAAGTAACTTATGGATATAACTCATTTTCCGCAGGTGATAAAAGAAATATAATAAATTTAGGAAATAGATTTAATGAAAAATCAATCCTTCCATTAATTTGCTACGAAATAATTTATTCTGGAAAAATAAAAAAACAAAATCAGTTTCCTGATTTAGTAATTAACATCTCGGAAGATGCTTGGTTTGGAGACTCAATTGGTCCATATCAACACTACACAAAAGCTATTTATAGATCAGTTGAGGAAGGAGTTTTTATTGCAAGATCAGCAAACAAGGGCATTTCAGGTTTTATCGACCCAAATGGTAGAACACTTAAATTTCTAGATATGAGTGAATCAGGCAATGTTGAGCATAAAATGCCACAGTTTGTAAAATCAACTTTATATTCACAATATGGAAATAAAATATATTTTTTAATAATTTTTTTGTATATATTTCTAATCTTAATTTTTAAAAAATTTAAAATCTAATGAGCAAAAAATCTTATTTATTTACTAGTGAGTCAGTTTCAGAAGGGCATCCAGATAAAGTTTGTGATCGAATATCAGATATGGTTGTTGATACATATTTATCTAAGGAACCTCAATCAAGAGTAGCGTGTGAAACGCTTACTACTACAAACAAAGTTGTGTTAGCTGGAGAAACAAGAGGACCTGAAATTAAAAAAGATGATTTAATACAAAAAGTGCGCGGATGTATAAAAGATATTGGATATGAGCAAAAAGGATTTCACTGGAAAAATTGTAACATAGATGTTCATTTACATTCTCAATCAACAGATATTGCTATGGGTGTTGATTCAAAGGGTAATAAAGACGAAGGAGCAGGTGACCAAGGAATTATGTTTGGATATGCCTGCAACGAAACAGAAGTTTTAATGCCGGCACCGATTTATTATTCACATAAAATTTTAGAATTAATGGCGGCAGATAGAAAAAATGGAAAAGCTGACAAATTAGAACCAGATTCAAAAAGTCAAGTTACAATGATGTACGAAAATGGTAAACCAGTTAAAGTTACTTCAGTTGTCATTTCTACTCAACATTCTCCAAAAGTAAATCAAGCACAAGTAAAAGAAATTGTCAGGCCATATTTAGAAAAATCTATTCCAAAAAATCTATTGGCAGAATTAAAGGATGAGGAATTTTATGTTAATCCAACCGGTCAGTTTATAATTGGAGGGCCTGATGGAGATTCAGGTTTAACTGGAAGAAAAATTATTGTTGACACTTATGGTGGAGCCGCACCCCATGGAGGCGGGGCTTTTTCTGGAAAAGATCCAAGTAAGGTGGATAGATCTGCTGCTTATGCCGCAAGATATGTTGCAAAAAATGTTGTTGCTTCAAAAATTGCAGATAAATGTTTAATTCAACTAGCGTATGCGATTGGTGTATCTAAACCTTTATCAATTTATGTAGATCTTTTTGATGGTGATGAAGAAAAATCAAAACACGTAGAAAAATTAATAAATGATAATTTTGATTTAAGCCCCAGAGGAATTAGACAAATGTTGTCTTTAAACAAACCAATATATGAGTGTACCGCAGCCTATGGTCATTTTGGAAGAAAACCAGGTTCTGATGGCTCTTTTTCTTGGGAAAAAACGGATAAAAAGGCAGTTTTTAAAAAGTAGGTCTTGAAAAAAGTAAAAAATTAAACTAAATAACGATTAAGTTACCTGGAAGATGCATAATGGGCTTTTGCCCATTTTTTTTTAGAGGAAACGAAAATAAACTATGTTGAACCAAAGATCTGATAAAGTTGAACTGTTAAGAATAGCAGAGGCTGTAGCCGTAGAGAAATCTATTGATAAAGAAATTATTTTAACTTCTATGGAATCTGCCATACAAAAAGCTGCCAAAACAAGATTTGGCTTTGAAAATGATATTCGGGCAATAATTGATAGAGAAAGTGGAGATATCAGTCTTCACAAGGTTTTAAAAATTGTAGAAGTTCCAGAAAACTTTAATACAGAAATTTCTTTAAAAGATGCCATTCAGAAAGAAAAAAAGGAAGGCTTTAATATTGGGGATGAAATTTTTGAAAAGTTGCCACCAGTAGATTTCGGAAGAATTGCAGCTCAGACTGCTAGACAAGTAATAACCCAAAGCGTTCGTGCTGCGGAGCGAGAAAGGCAATATAATGAGTTTATTGATAAAAAGGGAGAAATTTTAAGTGGTATTGTCAAAAGATTAGAATATGGAAATGTAATCGTAGATTTAAATAGAGCTGAAGCTATTATTAAAAAAGAAGAACTCATACCAAGAGAGATTTTAAAAACTGGAGATAGAATCAAGGCTTATTGTTCTGATGTAGTAAGAGAAAATAAAGGTCAGCAAATTCATTTATCAAGAGCACATCCAAAATTTATGGAAAAACTATTTTTTCAAGAGGTGCCAGAAATTTATGATGGAATTATTGAAATTAAGCATTCTGCAAGGGATCCTGGAAGTAGAGCAAAAATATGTGTTTATTCAAAAGATTCTTCAATTGACCCTGTAGGAGCATGTGTTGGAATGAGAGGAAGTAGAGTTCAATCAGTTGTTAATGAGCTTCATGGTGAAAAAATAGATATTGTTCACTGGTCAGAAGATACTGCAGCTTTAATCGTTAGCGCTTTGGCACCAGCAGAAATTCAAAAAGTAATAATTGATGATCAAAATAGAAGAATAGAAGTTATTTTAACTGAAGAAAATTTAAGTAAGGCAATTGGGCGAAGAGGTCAAAATGTTAGATTGGCATCAAAATTATTAGATTATGAAATAGATATATTAACTGAAAAAGAAGAGTCAGAAAAGAAACAATCAGAATTTAAAGAAAAGACAGAAATATTTATCAAAAATTTGGAGGTAGACGAAACTTTGGGACAGCTCCTTGTAGCAGAAGGTTTTTCTTCAATAGATGAAATTCATCAATCTACTGTTGAAGACATTTTAAAAATTGAAGCTATAGATGACAATACTGCTAAAGAATTGAAGGAAAGAGCAGCTGATTTCTTAAAAAAAGAAAAGGAAAGTATCGAGAAAAAATTAAACGAACTTGGTTTGGAAGATTCTCTAATAAATCTAAAAGGACTTACGCCTGGTATGTTAGTTACTCTAGGTGAAAAAAAAATAAAAACACTAAAGGAATTTGCTGAGCTTGCTACAGATGAGCTGGTTGGTAGTTATGATGAAAAAAAAGGGAAAAGATTTAAAGTAGAAGGGTATTTAGAAGAATTTGCACTAACAAGAAATGAAGCTGACAACTTAATTTTAAATGCTAGAAGTATTGTTTTTAAATAAAAATATGAGTTTTTATGGAAGAAAAAAAAGTAAAAAAGAAACAGACATTAACTATATCGTCAAAAAAACCATATAGAGCTCCAAGTTATACTGGAGGAAGTCAAAAAAAATCATTTGTTATAGAGAAAAAAATATCTGGCAAAAAAAGTGATAGAAGATTTTATGGCAGAAATGATAATGCGAGCCAGCAATCACTAGGAGCCAAAAAAGAACCATTTCGATCAGGCAAAATTTCTTCAAATGATATTACCCCAAATAGAAATTTTGAAATTAGAAAAAAAGCTGAAGAAAGGGCAAAAAAAAGATTCAGAAGCCCTGAGAAAGAAGACACAGCAAATTTAAAAAGAAGCACTTTAGCGAAAACTAAAGGCTCTGTTTCTAAAAGGGAATATAAATTAACTTTATCAAAAGCATTGGATGACGATGCTTTAGAAGGTAAAGGAAGAAGTTTAGCTTCGGTGAGAAGAGCAAGACTTAAAGAAAAACAAAATCAAAATGCCGAAACTAAAAAAATAGAAACTAAGAAAATAGTTCATGAAGTAAATATTCCTGACAAAATTACAATTAAAGAGCTTTCAAATAGGATGGCTATGCAAGCAAGCGCAATTATCAAACATCTGTTGGGTATGGGAGTAGTTGCAACAATTAACCATACAATAGATGCTGATACGGCTGAATATCTTGTAAAAGAATTTGGCAATATTCCAATTAGAGAAAAGAAACCAGACTTAAATGTTAAGAAATTTGATAATCAACTAAATAAAAATTTAAAAATCAGAGCTCCAATAGTAACAGTTATGGGACATGTAGATCATGGAAAAACTTCGTTATTAGATTCTTTAAGAAAAACTAACGTTGTTAGTCAAGAACATGGAGGAATAACTCAACATATAGGTGCTTACAAAATAAAAACAGAAGAAGGTAAAGAGATAACATTTATAGATACTCCTGGTCATGCTGCTTTTACTGAGATGAGGGCGAGAGGTTCAAAGATTACAGATATTGTAGTGTTGGTAGTAGCTGCAGATGATGGAGTAAAACCACAGACAATAGAAGCAATAAACCATGCGAAAGCAGCAAAAGTTCCAATCATTGTTGCAATTAATAAATGTGATTTACCTGGAGCAAACCCTCAAAAAGTAAAAAATGAACTTTTGCAATATGAACTTATTGCCGAAGAATTAAGCGGAGATACTTTATTTGCAGAGGTATCAGCTACTAAAGGAAAAAATTTGGATAAGCTAAAAGAAAATATTATTTTGCAAACAGATCTTTTAGATCTAAAAGCTGATTACGAATCTAGTGCAGTGGGGGTAATTTTAGAATCAAGAATTGACAAGGGTAAGGGAACTGTATCGACTGTTCTTGTAACAAACGGAACTTTAAAAAAAGGTAATTATTTTGTTAGTGGTGATACTTGGGGAAAAATAAGGGCAATGATAAATGATGAAGGAAAAAATATTGAATCAGCGATTCCATCAACCCCAGTAGAAATTTTGGGTATGAACAAATCAGCATTTGCTGGTGATGATTTTGTGGTAGTGGAATCTGAAGAAAAAGCTAAAGAAATAAATGATTACCGAATTGAACACAGTAAATCAAAACAAGCACCACTTATTTCAGTAAATAGAGAATCTGCATTTAGCGAAAATTCAACAATAAATGAATTGCCTATAATTATTAAATCTGACGTTCATGGTTCAAGTGAAGCATTAAAAAATGCTATAGAAAAAATAAAAAATGATGAAGTTGCACCAAAGATAATCTTATCTAATATTGGTGTAATTACAGAAACTGACGTAACTTTAGCAAAAGCTTCTAAGGCTATTCTCATCGGTTTTAATGTTAGACCTAATAAAGAGGCTAAAAAACTTGCGGAAAATTATAAAGTTACTATTAAATTTTTTAATATAATTTATGAAGTCTTAGATTTTGTAAATGATTCATTGTCAGGCTTATTAAAACCAGATATTAAAGAAGAAATAGTTGGTTCGGCAGAAGTCCAGGCAATTTTTAAAGTTTCAAAAGTTGGTAAAGTTGCTGGATCCAAAGTAATAGATGGAGAAATTTTTAATAATTCTAATGCAAGGTTGATACGCGACGGAAATGTATTATATACTGGATCAATAGGAAGCATTTTTAGAGAGAAAAATGCAGCAAAGCAAGTCTCTGCTGGTTTAGAGTGTGGTATAACCCTTAAAGATTTTACAGATTTTAAAGAAAAAGATGTAATAGAAGCCTATAAAGTTATAGAAACAGAAAGAAGAATTTAATGACAAGACAAACTAATAATTTCGCTTTTTCACAAAGACAATTAAGAGTTGGTGAATTAATAAAGCAATCTTTAGGGCAAATTTTTTTGAGAGAGGAAGCAAAAGTTCCTACCCTTGAGACTAGAAATATTACAGTAACTGAGGTAAGAATGAGTCCAGACCTTAAAAATGCTAGGGCTTATATCATCCCGCTTGGAGGAAAAGATTCAGAAAAAACAATAGATATTCTTACGAAATTTTCTTATCTTGTGAGGAAGGCTTTATCAAAAAAAATTGATATGAAATTTTTACCTAGGGTTTCTTTTGTGCATGATAAATCTTTTGATTATGCAGAAAAAATTGAAAGGTTAATACAAGAAAATAAATAATATGCTTAAACCGAAAAAAGACACAATTAAAACTTTAAAAATTAACTCAAAAGATGTGGGATCTTCTGAAATTCAGATAGGATTGTTGAGTGATAAAATAAATAATTTATCTGATCATTTTCAAAAAAATAAAAATGATAAGCATTCTACTCAAGGATTATTAAAAGCGGTAAATAGAAGAAAGCGTTTATTAGAATATCTTAAAAGAAATAATCCAGATTCTTATGCAAAAATATTAACTAAACTAAACTTAAGAAAATAAATGTTTAAAATACACAAAGAAGAAATTGAATTAGACGGCAAAAAAATAACACTCGAAACAGGCAAGATAGCGCGACAAGCAGATGGAGCTATAATTGCAACTTGCGGCGAAACGGTCGTCATTTCTACTGTTGTAGGAGCAAAAAAAGTTAATGAAGAAATAGATTATTTTCCTTTATCAGTAAACTACCAAGAAAAATATTATGCAGCAGGAAAAATACCAGGTGGTTATTTTAAAAGAGAAGCAAGACCAACCGAATCCGAAACATTAATTTCAAGATTGATAGATAGACCTATCCGTCCTTTATTTCCAGAAGGATTTAGAAACGAAGTTCAAATTTTACCAACAGTGCTTTCTTATGATAATGAAAATGAAGCTGACGTACTTTCAATCATTGCATCGTCAGCAGCTTTGTCAATTTCAGGATTGCCATTTAAAGGTCCTATAGCAGCTTCTAGGGTTGGTTACATAAATGATAAATACGTTTTAAATCCATCAAAAGAACAATTAAAAGAATCAAAGTTAGATTTGGTTGTTGCCGGAACAAAGGATGCGGTTTTAATGGTTGAGTCAGAAGCGTCGGGACTTACCGAAAAACAAATGCTAGATGCTGTTAAGTTTGGTCACGAAAAATTTGCTCCAGTAATTAAGGCAATAGAAAATCTTAAAAAAAAATCTTCAAGAGAAGAATGGAAAATAGAGAAGAAAGATTATAGTAAATTAAAAGATAAAATTTCCAAAGAGTTAACAAAAGATTTAGAAAAAGCATTCTCTGAAAAAGATAAGAAAAAAAGATCAGATTTGGTTAATTTAGCAACTGAAAAATGCAAATCTTTATTTGAAGGAGATGAAACATATTCCGAACTTGAAATATTGTTGCAATTAAAAAACTTAGAAAAAGATATCGTAAGAACAAAAATACTTAAAACTAAAAAAAGAATAGATGGTCGAGGTTTATCTGATGTGAGATCTATTAAATGCGAGGTAGGTGTATTACCAAGAACTCATGGATCGGCGCTATTTACTAGAGGTGAAACCCAAGCATTAGTCACTACAACACTGGGAACGACAGAAGATGAACAAAGAATAGAAAGTTTAGAAGGACAAAAAAGAGTAAGATTTATGTTACATTATAATTTTCCTCCCTTTTCCGTTGGTGAAACTGGAAGAATAGGCACAGGTAGAAGGGAAGTAGGACACGGAAAATTAGCGTGGAGAGCTTTAAATTCATCGCTGCCCGAAAAAGAAAAATTTCCTTATACCTTAAGAATAGTTTCAGAGATAACAGAGTCAAATGGCTCTTCATCAATGGCTACTGTTTGCGGAGCATCCTTAGCGCTTATGGATGCGGCCGTTCCAATAGCTGAGCCAGTAGCTGGTATAGCGATGGGTTTAATAAAAGAGAAAAAAGAATTTTCAGTTTTATCAGATATCCTGGGTGATGAAGACCACCTCGGAGATATGGATTTTAAAGTTGCAGGTACAAAAAGTGGAATTACATCATTGCAAATGGATATAAAAATTACCGGAATAACTTTTGAAATCATGGAGCAGGCATTAAAACAAGCCAAAGAAGGTAGAGGACATATTTTGGAAGAAATGAATAAGGCTATTAAATCTTCAAGAAAAGAGGTGTCTAAGTACACTCCTAAAATTGAAACTGTAAAGGTTGATAAAAAAGATATAGCTGCAGTTATAGGAAAAGGAGGGGCCACAATTAGAGAAATTGTAGAATTATCCGGAGCCAAGGTAGATGTTAAAGACACCGGAGAAGTTACTATTGCTGCTCCAGATGAAGATTCCAGAAAAAAAGCAATGGAAATGGTAAAAAATATTATAGCAAAACCAGAAATGGGAAAAATCTATAAGGGTAAAGTTGTTAAAATAATGGAGTTTGGAGCTTTCGTAAATTTTTTAGGAAAACAAGATGGCTTAGTCCATATATCACAACTTGCCGGAAAAAGAGTTGCTAAAGTATCAGATGTTGTAAAAGAAGGTGATGAAGTCTCTGTAAAAGTTATAGGATTTGATAGAGGTAAAGTTAAACTTTCAATTAAAGAAGCTAGCTAATTATTTTTTGCTAGCACAAATATCTTTTATCACTGGAACGTTAGCGCAGTCACCGCATTTAGTAATCTGAACTAAACAACCATCATCAAGTACTTTTACATCAACTACTTTATCGCACTTAGAGCAAGTTGACGCTAAAGTTAAACCACATTTTTTACAGTTATAAGTTTGTGTTTGCATAATCATAATTTAATAATTTAAAAAAAAAATTCAAGCAATTTAGCTTTTAATGATAATCATTATCAAAAATAATTAAACTATGTTTTTTGGATTTGGCATGCCTACTTTGTTATAACCAGCATCAACATAATGAATTTCACCAGTTACTGCAGCAGCCAAATCACTTAATAAATACAAAGCGGAACCTCCAACATCGCTAATATCTACATTTCTTTTTAATAAAGAGTGGTCTTCATTCCATTTGTATAAAAATTTTGCATCTCCTATTGCAGAGGCCGCTAATGTTTTAATAGGACCAGCACTAATTGCATTTACTCTTATTCCTTTTGGCCCTAAATCCCTTGCAAGATATTTTACACTACTTTCTAACGCAGCCTTACAAACTCCCATAACATTGTAATTTGGAATTACTTTAGAGGATTCATATGTTAAAGTGAGCATACTCGATCCCTTACCCATTATTTTTGAAGCCTCTTTTGCGATTTCCGTAAAAGAAAAACAAGAAATTAACATGCTTTTTAAAAAATTTTCCCTTGAGGTATTAAGATATTCTCCTGAAAGTTCAGATCTATCAGAAAAGGCAATTGCATGAACTACAAAATCTAAATTTCCCCATTTGCTTTTAATATCGTTGAATATTTTTATTATGTCTTCTTTTTTTTCTACATCACAATTTAAAGTATAACTAGACTTTATAGATTCAGCTAAAGGAACGACTCTTTTTTTTAATGTATCGCCTAAATAAGTGAAAGCTAATTCTGCACCCTGTTCTGATAATTTTTTTGCTATACCCCAAGCAATGGATTTATCATTGGCTACTCCCATTATTAATCCTTTTTTACCTTTTAATAGTGACATATTTTTAATTTAATTTTTCAAAAACTAAGGTTGAATTAGTGCCGCCAAAACCAAAACTATTTGACATAACAGAATTTAATGAGACATTTTTTTCTACCTTAGTGACTATTGGAAACGGTTTAGCACCTTCATCCATATTTTTTATATTTGCAGAAGCTGCTATAAAATTATTCTCCATCATTATTAGAGAATAAATTGCTTCATGCACAGAAGCAGCGCCCAAAGGATGTCCCGTAAGAGATTTTGTCGAGCTAATCTTGGGAATTTTATTTTGGAATGTTTCTTTTATTGCATTTAATTCTGTAATATCTCCGACAGGTGTTGACGTACCGTGAGTATTTATATAGTCAATTTCATTTCTTTTTGTTTTTAAAGCCATTTTCATACACCTTACTGCACCTTCTCCAGAAGGTGCGACCATATCATGTCCATCAGATGTAGCCCCATAACCAGTTAATTCAGCATAAATTTTTGCTCCTCTAGCTTTAGCATGATCATATTCTTCCAAGATAAGAGCTCCTCCGCCTCCCGCAATAATAAATCCATCCCTACCTGAATCGTATGGTCTAGAAGCTTCCTCTGGTGTATTGTTATATTTTGAAGATAAAGCTGGCATAGCATCAAACATTCCTGAAAGAGCCCAATCCAGCTCTTCTCCTCCTCCAACAAAAACTATATCTTGTTTTCCGTATTGAATAAGTTCCATTCCATTTCCAATACAATGTCCACTTGTTGCACATGCAGAGCTTATTGAATAATTCACGCCTTTAATTTTATATGGAACGGCAAGGGTTGCCGAACATGTGCTTGCCATTGTTCTAGGTACTATGTAAGGACCCATTCTTTTTGGAGCTGATTTTCTTATGGTGTCGACAGCGAAATAAACATTTTTTATTGAAGGTCCTCCAGACCCCATAACAATTCCAGTTTTTTCATTACTTATATCTTTTTCTTCTAAACCTGATCCATCTATAGCTTCTTTTAAAGCTATAAAGTTATAAGCTGAACCATCACCCATAAATCTTAGTTGCTTTCTATCGATGTGTTCAGATAAATTTAGATTTTTAATATTTCCAACAACTTGACTTCTAAAATTGTATTTTTTGTGCTCTTCTGAAAAAACTATTCCTGATTTTGTGTTTAGCAATGAATCTAATACTTCTTTTTTATTATTCCCTATACACGAAACTATTCCAATACCTGTAATTACTACTCTTCTCATGATTTAAATAGTCCTACTTTTAATCCTTCAGCTTCATATATTGCTTTGTCGTCCGAAAATAATTTTCCATCAGCTAAACCTACAACAGCATCTTTTTTTTTCAAAATTTTTTTCATATCAACCTGATATTTGGCAATTTTGACATTTTTAAGGACTTCGCCAGTAAATTTAACTGAATTTACTCCAAGCGCACGCCCCTTACCAGGCTCACCCTTCCATCCCAAGAAAAAGCCTACTAGTTGCCACATCGCATCTAATCCCAGACAACCAGGCATTACAGGGTCTTCTTTAAAATGACATTCGAAAAACCACATTTTATCTTTTATATCAAGTTCCGCTTCAATCATTCCCTTGTTATATTTACCCTTGAGATCTTGAATATTGGTAATTCTATCGAACATTAGCATTGGAGGTAAAGGGAGCTTAGCGTTTCCTGGTCCAAATAATTTTCCATTACCACAATCAATTAATTCTTCGTATTTAAAGCTATTTTTTTTTATCATACAAACAAACTAATACTTGATTCAGATACTTTATTACATATATTTAGTTAAAAAAGATTATAAATTAAAAAGAAGGCAAAAGCACTATTTTTTAAAGAAAATGGACCAGTTAGAATTTCACATAGAAAGACTTAGAGCGGCAGGTTTAAGACCAACAAAACAAAGACTTGCTATATGCAAGTCGCTGTTCAACAAAAAAGAAACATTTCATTTTACAATTGAGAAATTAAAAAAAATTGTCGAAAAAGACAGCAGAAAAAAAATCTCCTTAGCAACCTTATATAACACTGTCCATTCATTAAAAAACAGAGGCTATTTAAAAGAAATTTCAATAAAAGGAAATAAAACTTTTTTTGATACAAATACAAAACACCACCATCATTTTTATGATGAACGAATGTCGCAGTTGGTTGATATAGAAGATAAGAATATTTTAGTAGGAAATTTGCCAAAAGCACCAAATGGAAAAAAAATCAAATCTGTAGAAGTTCTAGTGAAGATTGTCTGACATATTGACTCTACTTTAGAATGGTTATAAATTACCAATTATATGAGTGAACAATCTAAATGTCCATTTACAGGCGCAGGAACTCCTCCAAAGTTTCCGACAGGCAGAGGTCAGTCCAATAGAGATTGGTGGCCAAATAGTTTAAATCTTAAAATCCTAAGTCAACATTCTTCTTTAGTTAATCCAATGGAAAAAAAATTTAATTATGCTAAAGAATTTAAAAAACTTAACTTTCAAGCACTAAAAAAAGATTTAAATAAATTAATGACAGATTCACAAGACTGGTGGCCTGCAGACTATGGCCATTATGGAGGACTTTTTATTCGATTAGCATGGCATGCTGCAGGAACATATAGAACTGGTGATGGACGAGGTGGAGCAGGAACTGGAAATCAACGTTTTGCTCCATTAAATAGTTGGCCAGATAATGTTAATTTGGACAAAGCAAGATTATTACTTTGGCCTATTAAAAGAAAATACGGTAAAAAAATTTCATGGGCGGATCTTTTCATTTTAGTTGGAAACGTGGCTTTAGAATCAATGGGATTTAAAACTTTTGGTTTTGGAGGAGGTCGTGAGGATATTTGGGAGCCCGAGGAGGATATTTATTGGGGATCAGAAAAAGAATGGCTTGGTGTTAATCGTTATAGCGGTAAAAGACAACTTGAAAATCCATTAGGGGCATCTCACATGGGTTTAATTTATGTAAATCCCCAAGGTCCTGATGCTAATCCAGACCCTGTTTTGGCCGCTCACGATATTCGTGAAACATTTGGTCGTATGGCGATGAATGATTATGAAACAGTTGCGCTAATTGCTGGTGGTCATACTTTTGGAAAATCTCATGGCGCTGCTTCAGAATCACATAAAGGTCCAGAACCCGAGGGTTCAAAAATTCAAGATCAAGCTACTGGCTGGAATAGTAATTATAAAAGTGGTTTAGGAGTTCATACTATAAGTAGTGGTCTCGAAGGAGCCTGGACAACTGAACCCATAAAATGGGATATGGGTTACTTTGATAACTTGTTTAATTATGAATGGAAACTAACAAAGAGTCCAGCAGGTGCACATCAATGGACACCAAAACAAAATGGTAGTGCAATAGAAATGGTTGTTGATGCACATGATAAATCAAAAAAACATCCTCCTATGATGCTTACTACTGATCTTTCTTTAAGAATGGATCCTAAATATGAGCCAATTTCTAGAAATTTTCATGAAAATCCTGATGAGTTTGCAGATGCGTTTGCAAGAGCTTGGTTTAAGCTTACACATCGTGATATGGGCCCCCGTGCTTGTTATTTAGGTCCAGAAGTTCCAAAAGAGGAATTAATTTGGCAAGATCCTGTTAGAAAACCTAAGCACAAACTTAAAAATAAAGATATTAACGCTCTTAAAGGGAAAATATTAAAATCGGGCCTTTCTATATCTCAGCTAGTATCCACAGCTTGGGCATCAGCATCAACTTTTAGAGGCTCAGACAAGAGAGGTGGGGCGAATGGAGCACGAATTGGACTTTCTCCACAAAAAGATTGGAAAGTTAATAATCCATCTCAATTATCTAAAGTTCTTAATACCTTAAAAAAAATTAAGAAAAATTTTGATACAAAAAAGAAAGTTGTTTCATTAGCTGATTTAATTGTTTTGGGTGGTAGCGTTGGAATTGAAAAAGCTGCCCAAAAAGCTGGACACAATGTAAAAGTTCCATTTATGCAAGGCCGCGGAGATGCGTCACAAGAACAAACAGATATTCATTCATTCGGTTTGCTCGAACCACAAGCAGATGGATTTAGAAATTATATTACAAAAAAAACTAACGGATTATCAAAAAAACCTGTTGTATCTGCAGAAGAAACTCTTGTTGATAAGGCTCAACTATTAAATCTCACAGCACCAGAAATGACAGTTCTTATTGGTGGTATGCGAGTATTAAACACAAATTTTGATAAATCAAAAAATGGAGTATTCACGAAAAGACCAGAAACACTTACAAATGATTTTTTTGTAAATTTGCTTGATATGAATACTACCTGGAAAGAAGTTTCTAAAGAAGAAGATTTATTTAGAGGACGAAATCGTAAAACTAATAAAGTTAACTGGACTGCTACACGTTTTGACCTCATATTTGGATCCAATTCTCAACTTAGAGCATTAGCAGAAGTTTACGCTTGTGCAGATTCTAAAACCAAGTTTATCGACGATTTTATATCCGCTTGGGTGAAAGTAATGAATCTAGATCGTTTTGACCGGAAATAAAATTAAAAATTTTTAATCAACTTTTCCCCATAAAGAATCTTTTAAAACCCAGCCTTTAAAACTATCGGAAATAACCTTACACCAATCAGTTTTACATTTTTCAATTAAAACCAATCTCCCAATTTCAAGCACTGCAATTGGCTTTGAAAAGATTGTAGGTTTTTTATAAAGAATAGAATTTTTTTTTGTATTTATTGCAGATTTTTTTTTTGATAATTGAGAAGTATGTATCCAACCTACATTATTTTCTAAATCTCTAACTTTTCTCCAAGTTTCTGATTTTTCTAAAATTTTAACAGGCAAATACTTTTTTTTATATATTAATTTTATAGGATATTCAAAGGAGGGCCCTTGACGTAAATTTACTTTATTATTTTTTAAAGATAAAAAACTGGTCACTTCACTTGCAAAAGATTTTGAGATAAAAAATAAAACTAAAAAAAATAAAGCTAAAAGTAGTGGATAATATTTATCACTTTTTTTCATTACAGTAACAATCAGAACGTTTGTTCAGTTTTGCTTTTCTAAAATTGAGTTTTAAAGAATCTATAATTAAGACATAGCCACAAAGACCATCTCCAATTTGAAGAATTTCTTTAACAACTTCATTTGCCAGGATGCTGCCAATTATGCCTGCTAGAGGCCCTAAAACACCCTCATATTCACAATTATCAATATCAGGGTTACTAGGCATTTTAGGGATAAAGCATCTAAGACAGGGTGAACTTTTTTTAGAAAAATTAAAAGTGTAAACTTGACCATCAAATTTACTAATAGCGCCAGAAACTAAAATTTTTTTATTTTTTAAGCAATAGTCATTTATTAAGAAACGTGTGCGAAAATTGTCACTTCCATCAACTATTAAATCAAAATTTTTTGCTATTTGATTTATATTTAGTTTTGTTAGATTTTTATTAAAAGATTTAAGTTTTATATCTGGATTAATTTTTCTTAACCTACGAATTGCAGCAGCTGACTTACTTTTTTTTAAATCATTAGTTTCAAAAATAATTTGACGTCCAAGATTAGATATTTCCACATGATCTTTATCGATTACTCCAATTTTTCCAATTCCCAAAGCAGATAAATAAATAGCAATCGGAGATCCTAGTCCGCCAGCACCAACAATTAAAACGCTAGATTTTAAAAGTTTTTTTTGACCTATGATTCCAACTTTTTTTAAAATTATTTGTCTCGAATATCTTTCTATTTGATTTTTACTAAATTTCATTAAATTATTTTATCTTCCAGTTGATCCAAAGCCTCTTTTTCCTCTTACACTTTTAGGCAAATTTTTAACCTCTTTAAACTTACCTGTCGCTACAGGACATAAAACCATCTGTGCAATTCTGTCACCTGATTTAACTATAAATTTTTTTTTACTTAAATTTATTAAAATAATTTTTATTTCTCCCCTATAATCTGAATCAATAGTACCTGGTGTGTTTAAAACAGAAACTCCTTTATTTGCAGCTAAGCCTGATCTCGGTCTTATTTGTATTTCATAATTTTTTGGGATTGCTATAGCTATGCCAGTTGGGATCATTGATATTTCACCTGGTTTAATAGTTGTTTCTTTTTTTATAAATGCTTTTAAATCCATTCCCGAAGATCCTGAAGTTTTATATGCAGGAAATTTAATATTCTTGTTAAATTTTTTAGCTAATATTTTTACCATATGAGCTATTGGGTAAAATTATTAATTATTTTTTTAGCTATTTTATTTGCTATATAAGATTTTAGATTTTTTTCTATTTTTTCAACTCTATTGCCATCAATTATGGAAACAGCATTATATTCAGAATTAAATCCAATTTCCGAGTCAGAAATATCATTTGCAACAATCCAATCACAATATTTTATATTCTTTTTTTCCGTTGCAAATTTTAAAATATCGTTTGTTTCAGCAGCAAAACCAACTACTAATTTAGGTCTCTGTGAATTATGTTTTGATAGAAATTCTAATATATCTATATTTCTCTTAAGATTTAAATTTAAAGTATTCTTTTTAATTTTTTTTGTTTCATATTTTTCCGGCTTAAAATCGCTTATAGCAGCTGAACACACTGCTATATCAACGGGTAATAATTTTTTAGTTTCTCTATACATTTGATCAGCGGTCTCTACCTTTACAATATTTACATTTTCAGGTTTTTGTAGCGTAGAAGGACCTGATATTAATGTTGTTTCTACACCAAATTTTGCAAGTGAATTTGCAATTTCATATCCTTGTTTGCCACTTGAGTTATTTGTTATAAACCTAACAGGATCTATATATTCTTTTGTAGGTCCTGCAGTGACAAGTGCTTTTAAATTTTTATTTTTTACTATATCCCTTTCAGAAAAATAGTTATTTAAAAATTCATATATTTGTTCTGGTGATGACATTTTACCTTCACCATATTCTCCACAAGCCATTTCTCCAGTTGATGGTCCTACGGTCAAATATCCAAAGTCCAATAATTTTTTAATATTATTTTGAGTAGATTTATGAAGCCACATTCTGACATTCATAGCAGGGGCTAATACAACCTGTTTATTGGATGCCAATACTAGTGTAGATGCTAAATCGTCGGCTCTACCAGTGGCTAGCTTCGCCATTGAATTTGCAGTAATAGGACAAAATAAAATGATATCACACCACCTTGATAAAGATATATGATCCATTTCAGCTTCTCTATCACTATCAAAAATATCTTGGTAAACTTTATTTTGAGATAAAGCAGAAATTGATAAAGGAGTCACAAATTTTTTTCCAGATGCTGTTAAAATAACCTTTATTTCACACTCTCGTTTTTTTAATAATCGAATTAAGTCAAGAGATTTATAAGCAGCAATTCCACCACCAATAATTAAAATAATTTTCTTCTTCTTCATAATTTGTTTATTTGAATACTATGAGAACAATAATTACAAGTACTAAAACTCCCCCTAATATCTTGTTACGCATTAATTCTAGCTTTAGTTCTTCTTCTTTCAAACTACGATAAGCAAAAGTGTTTGGATTAAATTTACCTTCTGCTATTAAACTCATGACATCATTGGCTTTGTCCATAATATTAGGTAAATCTGGTAGTCTTTTAAGTACTTCTGAAGCTTCAGTTATAACTTTGCTTGCTTCATTAATCGGGTCTTTAATTTCTCTTAGCCAATTTTCCAATACTGGTTTTGAAATCATCCATATATTTGTGTCAGGATCAAGTTTTCTGGCAACCCCCTCAACCACCACCATTGTTTTTTGTAAAAGTAATAATTGTATTTGAGTTTGCATATTAAATTTTTCAGTAATTTCAAAAAGTTGACTTAATAGTTTACCGCCCGAAATGTTTTTTACTGATTGTCCGAAGATTGGTTCTCCTATAGAACGCAAAGCTTGGGCAAATTCATCCTTAGACACATTTTTCGGAACTAATCCTGCCATGAAATGTACTTCGGCTACTTTTTTATAATCTCTTTTGATAAAGCCATAAAGTATCTCAGCTAAATACTTTCTATTATTTTTATCTAGTCTACCCATTATTCCAAAATCGACCGGCACTATATTTCCATCCTTTGTAATAAATAAATTTCCTTGATGCATATCAGCGTGAAAAAAACCATCTCTAACTGCATGTCTTAAAAAATGCTGTATAATATCCCTAGAAAGCTTTTTTATATCAATGTTTTGAGATTTTAAATTTTCAACTTCTCTTATTGAAATTCCTTCTACCTTCTCTAAACAAAGAACTTTTTTACCTGTTTGATTCCAATAAATTTTTGGAACTTTGAAACCAATATCATTTTTTGTATTTTCATAAAGTTCATTAGCCGCCGCAGCTTCAAACCTGAGATCCATTTCTACATTAGTAATTTCACGAAGTAGCTGTACAATTTCAACTAACTTTAGTCTTTTTGTTTTTTTTATGAGACTTTGAACCATATAGGCTAGAAGCATTAAGGCATCTAACTCTTCATTAAATATTTTTTCTATTTTTGGCCTTAAAATTTTAATAGCAACTTCTTTTTCGTTACCAGAAGAATCCTTAATTTTTGCAAAATGTACTTGAGCTATAGAGGCAGCTGCTATTGGATTAGAGAAACTTGTTATTTTATCAAAATTTTCTTTTTCAAGCTCTGTCCGTAATATATTTTTTGCCTCTTCCAAATCAAAAGGAGGTAATTTATCTTGAAGTTTTTCTAATTCTTTTGCAATATTTTCTCCAATAATATCAGGTCTTGTTGCTAAAAATTGCCCTAATTTTATAAAGGTTGTGCCCATACTTTGTAATGCGTTGCACAATTTTGCTCCCGAAGATAAATTTTCATTATTTTTTTTACCATTAAAGCTAAATCCAATTATAAAAAACAATATTTTAATTGTAATTGGAGGATTATAAATTTCATAAATAGAAGAAGTTGCTCCTGAAGTTGATAATTTTCTTCCAATTTTAAATAATGTAAATAATTTTTTAAACATTTTTAAACTTTCCAGGCAGAGTGAATAGCAACGATACCACCATTTAAATTTCTAAAAGAAACGTTTGTAAAATTTTGCTTTTTAATTTGTTTAAAAAACTCCTCTTGTGAATAAAACTCTTCAATACTATTGATTAAATATTCGTATGGTTCTGATTTTCCTACTACAAGCTTACCAATTTGAGGTATTGATCTCGAATAAATTTTATAAAATTTATTTAAAATTTCATTTTTAACTTTTGAAAATTCCAGACATAAAAATCTGCCGCCAGGTTTAAGCACGCGATGAGCTTCTTTTAATGCGTTGTTTAAATTATTAACATTTCTGATACCAAAGCTAATTGTGTAATAATCAAAATAATTGTTTTTAAAAGGAAGTTTTTCAGCGTTATTACAATACCATTTAACATTAGCATTTTTTTTAAATTTTTTTTTATTTAATTCGAGCATGCTTTTATTTTCATCAACACAATACGCAAAACCATCATAGTTTATTTTTTCTAAATATAATTTAGCTATATCTCCAGTGCCAGACGCAACATCAATTAAAGTTGTTTTTTTATGTGGATTTAACCAATTAATAAAATTTTTTTTCCAAAGTCTATGAATACCTAAGGACATTAAATCATTCATCAGGTCATATTTGTCAAAAACATCTTGAAAAACTTTTGTTACAAGTCTTTCGTTACTTTCATGATAGGTTTTCATTTAATTTAATAGATCATATGTTAAGTTTTTTCACAATATATATAATATACAAATGCCAGAACTCCCAGAAATAGAAATTGTAAAAAGATCTTTATTTAAAATGATAAATAAAGCGAAAATTATTGATATAAAAATTAATAATAAAAATTTACGTTATAAAATACCTGGAACTTTATACAAAAAATTAATTAATAAAAAAATATTAAAAATTTCAAGAAGATCAAAATATTTAATTTTTCACTTTAAAGATAAATTGCTTTTAGTACATTTGGGGATGAGTGGCAAATTTTTAGTTTCAAAAAAAAATAATAAGCTATTAAAAACTAGTTTTTATTATGATTTAAATATTTTGCCAAAACATAACCACATTTATTTTATGTTAAACAACAATTGTACTTTGATTTATAACGATGTAAGAAGATTTGGCTTTTTCAAATTATATGAAAATCTAGACCTAGAAAAAATTACCTTTTTGAAAAAACTTGGACCAGAGCCTTTTAGCAATTTATTTGACGTTAAATATTTTATAAAGTTTATCAAAAATAGGCAAAAAAATATTAAAAATTTATTAATGGACCAAACGTTTGTAAGTGGACTTGGTAATATTTACGTAAATGAAGCTTTATTTTTATCTAAAATTCATCCATTAAAGAAATGTAGTAATTTAAAAAGAAATAGCATTAAAACCCTAATTCGCAACATTATAAAAGTTTTGAAAATTTCTATTAATCAAGGAGGCTCATCAATTAGAGATTTTAAAAACACATATGGTAAAAGTGGTAATTTTCAGCAATTTTTTAATGTATATGGAAGAGAAAATAAAAATTGTTCTCGTATTTCTTGTAAAGGAAAAATAAAAAAAATATCAATATCTAATAGATCATCTTTTTATTGTGATCATTGTCAAAATTAAATGGTATTGACCCATATCAATCAAAAAGATATACATTCACCACTTTATGCCAAATATTAAATCTGCAATCAGGAGAGTAAAAAAAACCAGATTCCAAACATCAATAAATAGGATAAGAAAAAGCAAATATAGGGCAGCTGTAAAAAAGATGTCCATCTATCTTGAAACGGGAAAAGTTAAAGAAGCTAAAAGTTTTCTTCCAAAATTCCACTCTCAATTGATGAAAATAGCAAAAACAGGGGTTATAACAAAAAAAACAGCTTCAAGAAAAATTTCTAGAGTCACTAAAAAAATCAATAATTTTAAAAAAAAATAAATTAGTCAATTAATAGTTGATTATTGTTTGATATAACTTTTTTTATCACTAAATAAAGTTCAATTTTAAAAAAAAAATCTAGATCTAGTCGGTATTCAAAGTTGCATTTGTAAAAAAATTTTTTCTAAAATTTTGATGATAAAGTAAAAAAAATTTAAAAAATACAACTATTCAAAGAAAACTACGTCAAGAAAAATTTTTAAAGTTTGAAAAAAAAAATTTAAAAAATACAACCATTCAAAGAAAATAAATTTTAACAATACAACCTAAAGGTATTGCATATAATTTAAAAAAAAAATAGAAGTATTTTAATTCTAAATTAAATTTCATTATGTCAGAAATCTTAAAAAAAAATGTAGAACTTTCTTTCGCAAAAGAAGAAAATTTTTTGGATTGGAATATAGTTCTAAAAAGAATCCAGGAAAATTTTGGTAAAGATGTTTATGAAAGCTGGATTAAAAGTATAGCTCTAAAAAAAGAATTTAATCATTATGTTATTTTGTCCGCTCCTACAAGATTTGTTAGAGATTGGATAGTTTCCAGGTACGCAGATAAAATATTGGATATAATTAAAACATTTAAAAAAAGCATTCAAAGAATAGAATTTTCAATTGAGGAAACGGATACTAAATCTTCAAAGCCCGATCCTTTCAAAAAAAGCAAACCACCAGTATTTGAAGATTCTTTGTTAAATTATAACAGATTTAATTTTGATAATAATTTTGAAAATTTTATTGTCGGTGAAAGCAATGAACTGGCATATACTGCAGCAAAAAAAGTTTGCATAAATTCATCACATTATAATCCACTTTTTATTTATAGCTCTGTGGGTATGGGGAAAACTCATTTATTAAATGCCATAGGTTTAGAAATTGAAAATTCTAAAAAAGTAATATTCATTTCAGCTGAAAGGCTAATGTATCATTTTGTTAGATCTATAAAAACAAATGATATGGTGAAATTTAAAGATTTTTTTAGAAGAGCTAATGTATTTATTATTGATGATATCCAGTTTCTAAGTGGCAAAGAAGCAATGCAAGAAGAGTTCTTTCATACCTTTAATGCATTAATTGATAAAGGTGCACAAATTATAATATCATCAGATAGATCTCCGCCAAACTTAGACAGAATTCAAGACAGAATAAAATCTCGTATGGCAGGGGGATTGGTAATTGACATTCAGCCTCCCGATATGAGTTTAAAAGTAAAAATTTTAAAAAGTAAATTTCAACAAATTAGAAAAAATTTTAACGAAACTAGCGAGCTAACAGATGAAGTATTTAATTTTTTGGCATCAGAAGTTTCCTCTAGTATTAGAGAAATGGTTGGAGCTTTAAATAGAATCTTAGCCTTTAGCAAAATAAATAAAAAGGCTCCAAATATTTATGAGTGTAAAAAAATTTTAAAAGATTTTATAGTTAACAACAACAGCAATGCCGTAAATATTGAGTCAATTCAAAATACTGTAGCTGCTCATTTTAATCTTAGGCTTCAAGAAATGTTATCTCCAAGAAGGTCAAGATCACTTGCTCGACCTAGACAAATAGCAATGTATTTAGCAAAACAGCATACTACTAACTCATTACCTGATATTGGTAGAAAATTTTCTAATAGAGACCACACAACAGTAATACATGCTGTAAAAAAAATTGAAGAACTTATTAAAAATGATAACGAAATTAAACAAAGTGTAATTGATATAAAAAAAAGACTTTTCAATATTTGAGGAATGGAATTTACAATAAATCGTGATGTTTTTTTAAAATCTTTAAGCCACGCACATGGTATTATTGAAAAAAAAAATGCTTTACCTATTTTATCAAACGTTTTAATTGAAGCAAAAAATTCAAAGATCAAAGTTACTGCAACAGATCTTGACCTGATTTATTCAGAAGAAATTTCATTGCAAAATTTGCAAAAAGAAGGATCAACAACTACATCCGCTAGTATACTTTATGATATTTTACGTAAATTGGAGCCAAACTCACAAGTTGAATTTTCTCTTGAAAGCACAAATAAGTTAAAAATGATATCAGGTAATTCAAAATTTAATTTATTATGTATTTCATCTGATAATTTTCCGTTGTCCGATGAAACTATTAATCAGAAAACTTTTGAAATTTCTTCACAAAAAATTTTAAGACTTTTAAACAAAACAAGAATTTCAATTTCAAATGATGAAACTAGACATTATCTTAATGGAGTTTATTTGCACAAAACAAAATTAGATAACAGAGTATTTTTATCTGGTGTTGCGACTGATAGTCATAGACTTTCTTCAAGCAGTCTAGAAATTGATTCAAATACTAATTTTGAACCAATTATTTTACCAAAAAAAACTATTTATCAACTTATAGCTTTATTAGAACAAGATACAAATGTTGTAAAAATATCAAATAATAAGTCCAAAATTAAATTTGAAATGACCAGCGGTATATTAATTTCTAAAGTAATAGATGGTAGATTTCCCGACTATAGTAAAGTAGTTCCCAAAGAAAATGATAAGGTATTAAAGCTAAAATTGAATGAATTCAAAAATTCCATAGAAAGAGTAACAACAGTTTCTTCTGACCGTAAAGAGGGCTTAAAGATGATTATATCTAAAGATTCTTTGCAGTTAACTGTTAATAGTCCAAACAGCGGAGAAGGTATTGAAAATATGAAAGCTGAATTTAGTTCAAATGATATGAATATTAGTTTTAATAGCAGATATCTTATAGATATTGCCTCTCAAATAGAAAATGATTCAATTATTCTTAATTTAAAAGATGGTGGTTCACCCGCATTAATTAAAGATTTGTCTGATAAAAATAGTTTTCATGTAGTTATGCCCATGAAAATTTGATTTATTTTGAACAAAGTCGATATTAGATTATTATTATTTTTTTCATTAAGTAACCATTTAATACCAACGAAAATTTAAGCAACAGATTTGCCGCAGATTTAATTAGATTAAAAAAAATGTTAAAATGTAACTTAATAATTCATTTATATGATCAAGAAAAAACAACAAGATAACCAAAATTATAGCGCTGAGTCCATCAAAGTACTTAAAGGTTTAGAAGCAGTTCGAAAAAGACCTGGAATGTATATTGGTGATACTGATGATGGAACAGGTCTCCACCATATGGTTTATGAAGTAGTAGATAATTCTATTGATGAGGCCCTAGCAGGTTATTGCAAAAATATCAAAGTTACTATTAATCAAGATCAATCAGTTTCCGTTGAGGATGATGGAAGAGGAATACCAGTTGATTTACATAAAGGGGAGAAAAAGTCTGCAGCTGAAGTGATTATGACACAGCTTCATGCCGGAGGTAAATTTGATCATGATTCATACAAGGTTTCAGGGGGACTCCATGGCGTTGGTGTTTCTGTAGTTAATGCTTTATCAGAAAAGTTAAGTTTAAAAATATTTAGAGATAAAAAAGAATATTGTGTTGAGTTTAAAGATGGAAAAGCATTATCTCCCTTAAAGGTTAAAGGAAAAACTAATAAAACGGGGACTCTTATAAATTTTTTACCATCAAGAGAAGTATTTTCTAATACTAAGTTCAGTTCATCAATTTTACAAAAAAGAATGAGAGAACTTGCTTTTTTAAACAAAGGTTTAAGCATAAATTTAATAGACAAATCTGGAAAAAAAGAAAAGGAATATAAAAACAAATATGAAGGCGGTATCCAAGAATTTGTTGAATTTTTAGACAGGAATAAAACAACTTTAGTTAATAAAAATGATCTTAGTTTATTTAAAAAACCAATTTATATTTCTGGATCAAAAGATAATGTAGAAGTAGAGTGTTCATTAAAGTGGAATGCAGACTACTCCGAAGAGATGTTACCTTTTGCTAACAATATTCATCAAAAGGACGGTGGAACACATTTGTTAGGTTTTAGAAGTGCCCTTACAAGAGTAATTAATAAATATGCAGCGGATGGTAATCTTTTAAAAAAAAATAAAATTACGTTAACTGGTGATGATACTAGAGAAGGTTTAACAGGAGTTTTATCAATTAAAATTCCTGACCCTAAATTTTCATCACAAACAAAAGATAAGCTAGTCTCGTCCGAAGTTAGATTTATAGTTGAATCTATAGTAAATGATAAATTATCTATTTGGTTTGATCAAAATCCTGGAGTTAAAAAAATAGTTTTGTTAAAAATAGTTCAGGCTGCTATTGCAAGAGATGTAGCCCGTAAAGCACGTGAAGGAGTTAGAAGAAAAGGATCTTTAGAGCTATCAGGCCTACCAGGAAAGCTTGCTGACTGTCAGATTGGAAAAGCCGAAGGAACTGAATTGTTTATTGTTGAGGGGGATTCAGCTGGAGGATCAGCTAAACAAGGACGAAATCGAGAATTTCAAGCGGTTCTACCACTTAGAGGAAAAATACTTAATACATTTATTGATACAAATGGATCAAAAGCTAAAAATGGAAATGGACAGGATTTGCAAAACAAAGCTTTTTCAAAAATGATGTCTTCCAATGAAATAGTTACTTTAATTAATGCTTTAGGCACAGGTTCAAAGGATTTTGATATCGAAAATTTAAGATATGAAAAAATCATCATAATGACAGATGCTGATGTTGACGGGTCACATATTAGGACTCTTTTGCTAACCTTATTTAATAATTATCCATTTAATGAGCTTATTGAAAAAAACCATATATATTTGGCTCAACCGCCACTTTATAAAATTACCAAGGGCTCAAAAAATTATTACATAAAAAATGATAAAGAGTTAGAAGATTTTTTAATTAAATCTTCAGATAAAACAAAAAATTCGATAAAAAAAAATACTAAAGATTATATTAAATTTATTGAAAAAGAAAAAAGTAGAATTCATATACAAAGATTCAAAGGTTTGGGAGAAATGAACCCCCAAGAACTTTGGCAAACGACTCTTAATCCTAAAGAGCGTAATTTATTACAGGTAAAATATTCGAATAATACAAAAGCTAAATCAAAAAAAGATCAAGATTTAATCCAAATACTAATGGGAGATGAAGTTGCACCAAGAAAAGATTTTATAATTAATCGAGCTTTAGAAGTTTCAAATTTAGATATATAATTTCCGAATGAATTTTTCGGAATTTTTTACATCGAAAGATAATATACAATTAGACAAAAAAACTTTAGTTATTCTAAGATGGATAGCTTTGATCGGACAGTATTTAACAATAAGTATTGTTTTTTTTATTTTTAAATTTGAGCTTCCTTTTTTTTATTGCTCTCTTGTTATTTTAATCGGTGTTTTAACTAATTTATATTTACAATTTAAATTTAATAAAAATCAGTTGAATAATTTTGCTTCAACTTTTTTTCTATTTTATGATCTTATTCAATTATCTTTATTATTATATTTAACAGGTGGTATAACAAATCCCTTTGCAATTTTATTAATTGTTCCTGCAATAGTATCTTCAACTTTTTTAAATTTAAAAAGTACAATAAATTTGTCCGTTGCCACGGTAATAATTTTAATATTTTTAACTATTTATAATTTACCCTTACCTCATTACGGTGAACTTCATTTTCACGTACCAGATACTTATTTGTATGCTTTACCAATGGCTATAATTATAACGTTAATTTTTTTAACTTACTTTGGAGTTAGATTCGGGATAGAATCCAGAAAAAGAACTGAAGCTTTAAATAAACTAGAGCTTATTTTAGCAAAGGAACATGAGCTAGAATCAATAGGTTTACAGTCTGCAGCGGCCGCTCATTCGCTGGGAACACCTTTATCTACAATTACAGTAGTTGCTAAAGAATTAGAAAAAGAAATTGGAAAAGATCCTAAGTATTTAAAAGACATAAACTTACTCATGTCACAAACTAAAAGATGTTCGGATATTTTGAAGAATCTTTCAAAGGACCAATTAAAAGAAGATAATTTTTTATCTAATATAAAAATAGAAGAACTACTGAACGAAATTGTAAGATCATTTTCTGAAATTTCAGAAAAAAAATTATCTTTATTTGCTGAAAAAAACGAACTAAACCCCCAAATTGAAAGAACATTAGAAATTACTTATGGCTTAAGAAATTTTATAGGTAATGCAGTCAAGTATAGCGATACGTCTGTTGATATTAGTTTAGAAAGTAATAATAAAATTACCGAAGTAAAAATATGTGACGATGGGCCAGGTTTTTCAGAAGATATTTTAAATGTATTAGGCGAACCTTATATACGCTCCAAAAATAAGATCATAAGTTCAAAATCAGGTTTGGGACTAGGAACCTTTATTGGAAAAACTTTATTAGAAAGGATGAAGGCAAATGTTAAATTCGAAAAATCTCCAAACACAAAAGGAGCTATGGTAACTGTTAAATGGCATACAAAAGATCTGTTATCTATATAGTTTTTTTCTTAAATTCAAAAGAGTAGGAAATTATTTTATATACAAGTTTTGCAGCTAAAAAATTATAAGAGTCAAATCCTTTAATAGGAGACAATTCATTTACATCTGCTCCGACAATATTCGAAGATTGAGCTGCAATTTTTATTATATTAATTGTTTCGTCCCAAAATAGACCACCGGGTTCTGGCGTTCCTGTTGCAGGCATTAAACTGGCATCCAAACCATCAACATCAAAGGTTAAGTATACTTTTTTATTTTTTATCATTTTTTTAAATTCACCTAAATTCCATTTTTTTTTATCTTTTGCCCAAAAAATTTTTATTCTTTTTTTATTTTTTTTTAAAAAATGTATTTCATTTGAAGAAATGTTTCTTATTCCAAAAGAAATCAGACTGACACCAGGATTATCCAAACATCTTCTTATGGCAGATGCGTGGGAAAATTTGTTACCATTGTAACTATTTCTTAGGTCAGCGTGTGCATCAAAATGTAATAAACATATTTTCTTGAACTTTCTTATAAATGGTTTAATTGCACCAGGAGTTAAAGAGTGTTCCCCTCCTAAAACTAATGGAAATTTATTTTTATCTAATAAAATTTTATTTATATTTTCTATTTGTTTAAGGGCATCTATTATATTTTTTTTTATTGGGAATGGTTGCAAGGTTTTTATTCCAATATTCTTGTAAGGTTCTTTATTTAAATCTTCATCAAAAAGCTCTACTTGATAGGAGGCTTTAATTATTTCTTTGGGACCTCTATTTGTTCCTCCGCCATAACTAACAGTTTTTTCTAGTCCAAAAGGAACTACAACAACTTTTTCTTTAATATTATTTTTGTTATCTGTTCCAAGAAACCCTTTTTTATTTGAAAGATATTTCAATTTCTAACCGAATATGTTCGAAAAATTTTTACGATTTCTTTCTTTCCACTGATTACGATGGTATGCGTCGCTGGCTATAAGAGGCAGAACACTAGTAGCTTCTGCAAAAACCATTTGCTCTTTTGATGTATCGACTTTTCCCCATGAACTTGCTTCTTTAAGGGTAGAGCTGCTACAAGCACCATCTCTAGAGTCCGCAACCGTAATTTGAACCGCATATTTATGCATATCAATATTTTTACCTAAAAGTTCAGCACAAACAACCGTATCTTGTACAAAATTTTTTGGAACTCCACCGCCAATCATAAAGAGACCAGAAGATTTTGATTTTATCTTGATTTCGGTCAGTTCTCTGAACTCTCTAATAGAGTCAATAGTTATATATTTTTTCGGATTTTTTTCCTGGTGCATAACTAATCCAAATCCAGCGCTTGAGTCGGTAAAAGCTGGGCAAAATATGGGAATGTTGTTGTCATATGCAGTTTCAATTAATGAGCCCTTTTTTTTTGCGTTAGTTTTTAGGTATTTCCCAATCTCTTTTATAAATTCTCTTGAAGTATAAGGTTTTGGTTCTAAACTATCTGCTATATCACATATGACCTTATCACAGGCCTGCAGTTGCTCCTCGTCGATATAGGTATCATATATTCGATCAATATAGTTTTCCCTCAAAATATTATCATCTTGAAATTGTGATCCTTGATAATGTCTAAAACCTATGGCTTCAAAAAAATCCATATCGATAATTGAGGCTCCAGTTGCAACTATTACGTCCACCATATTGTATTTAATCATATCAGAATATATTTTCATGCATCCTGCAGCAGAAGTTGAGCCAGCCAAGGTTAAAAAAATCGTACAATTTTTGTCAGACAGCATTTCGTTAAAAATTTTTGATGCTTTGGCGGTGTCTCTTGAAGTAAAAGACATTTTATCCATAGACTCTATAATTTTTCTTGAATCAAAAGATGTAATATCTATGTGTTCAACAGGTTTTTCTAGAAAGGTCTTCTTATTATGACCCAACTTCGGATTTTTTGGGTTATTCATTTAAGCAACAAGATAACTGGAGGAACTATCCCTTTCGTACATAGACATTATAGGTTTGTCTTGAATTTCAAAAATTTGATTAGAATAAAAACCATTAAATTTAGTTCTGAAGGTTAATGAATATGCTCCTAGTTGACCAATTTCAATGTAATCTCCTTCTTTTAAATTATTTGGTAACACAAAAGGACCTTTCATATGATCTATACTATCGCAAGTTGGGCCATACAAACTATAAGAAGTGAGTTTTTTAGAAGTCATCCTACCGTTTGGTATCATTCTTGTAGGCATTACGAAGTTTGGAATGCCCGCATCAAATAAGCTGCCATAAGTACCATCATTAATGTAAAGTTTTTGTTTCTTTCTCAAAACAACTCTCACAATTGAAGACCCACTTTCTGCAACAAGCGCTCTTCCTGGCTCACATAGCAATTCAGGCTTGTTTTGTAATTTTAAATTTTCGAAAGCTTTTTTGATTTCTGTGATGTAGCTTTCAAGAGGTTGTGGATTTAAGTCTGGGTAAATAGAAGGGAATCCTCCACCAACATTTATTATATCAGGAATTATTTTTGTTTTTCTAATTACATTTCCCAAATCTCTAATTCCTTTAGCATAAGAAATTGGATGCATGCATTGAGAACCTACATGAAAACTTAAACCAACTTTTTTTGCATGTGCTTTAGCCAAACGAAGCAAACCAAGAGCCTCGCTTGGAAGCGCTCCAAATTTTTGTGATAAGTCAATTTCTGCGTGTTCATTTGAAATAGAAACTCTAACGTATAAAACTAAATCCTTAGCATATTTAGTTGCCTCAATAATTTTTTGTAGTTCATCTTTTGTATCAAAAGCGAAATCTTTAATATTGTAATTAAAATAAGCCTCTTGAATGTGTTCACGACTTTTAACGGTATTCATGTAGTAGGCTTTAGCCTCAGGGAAAATTTTTCTAATTAATTTAATTTCGTTAATGGATGCTACATCAAACCTATTTATACCATTTTCACCAACGTACTTTACTACTTTTTCACTTGGATTTGTTTTTACAGCGTATAAAATATTTCCTGGAAAGTTACTCTTAAACCAGTTGCAGGCTGTTTTAATTGAATTAGGTCTTATGCAATAAATCGGATCTACTGGTCGAATGGTATTAACCAGTTCATCAACCGAATTAAATTTTTGCATCTCATCAATCCTCTTTTTTAATTAATAAAAAATAAAAAATTTAAAAAAAAACTTCTTAATTTCGTTTTTTATAGAAATGAGAAGTAATGTCAACAAATAATCTAAGGAAATATGTCGTCAGAATTTATGCTCTTTAAATTTTTTTTTTTGAACTTATATATGTGATAGATTAAATTTTAAAAATAAAAAAATGAGAACAGAACAAGAAGGAAAAAACAGGCAAAAAATCGCTGATTATGCTGATAAATCGCTACTTATTGTAGATGATGATAATCCGTTAAGAGATAGATTGGCACGAG
Source organism: Pelagibacteraceae bacterium AG-414-E02 (assembly GCA_003214615.1). Lineage (GTDB taxonomy): Bacteria > Pseudomonadota > Alphaproteobacteria > Pelagibacterales > Pelagibacteraceae > AG-414-E02. Next base: position 73,691 of record QCLK01000004.1, on the reverse strand, counting down.
CCCTTGAAAAGAAGGGTTTTACAGTCGTCCAGGCAGATAGTGTGAAACAGGGGATAAGTGTAGCACAAAATACACCTCCAGCGTTTGCCGTCATTGATTTGCGTCTAGGTGATGGAAACGGTTTAGAGGTGGTAAAAGAGATTCGAAAATTAAAAAGAGATAGTAAAATAGTAATGTTAACAGGATATGGAAATATACCTACTGCAGTTGCAGCGGTTAAAGCGGGAGCAATCGACTATATTCCTAAGCCTGCTGACGCTGATGATGTAGAAAATGCTCTTTTGGCATTTCCAGAAGCAAAAGCTGTTCCTCCGGAAAATCCTATGTCTGCTGATAGAGTCAAATGGGAACATATTCATAGAGTTTTTGAATTATGCAACAGAAATGTTTCGGAAACAGCACGTAGATTAAAAATGCATCGTAGAACCTTACAAAGAATTCTTTCTAAAAGATCGCCTAAGTAATTTTCATTAATTTTTTTGTTTTTAACAAGGCTGGTGTCAAAAACATTAATAATAAAATTTTAAATAATTCAGCTAGTAAAAAAGGTTGAGCACCTAGTTTAAATATTGGTTTATCCCACCCAATTAATATGCCTAACCAAATCAAACCAAGTATATAAATAAAACTTACAGAAAATATCAATTTTAAGAAAGTGTTTATTAATCCCTTGTCATATTTAAATAAACCAGCAAAGTAAACAGCAACCAAAAATCCAATAAGATAACCCATAGTAGGACCCACGAAGTATGCCAAACCAATTCCTTTTTCTGGTGAGTTTGAAAATACTGGCAAACCAACTATTCCTTCTAATAAATAAAGCGAAACAGTTGCGATACCTATTTTATAACCAAAAGCTATTCCAATAAGCAAAATTACAAAAGTTTGCATGGTCATGGGTACAGGATAAAAAGGAATTTTTATTTTTGCAGATATAGTAATAAGAATAGAACCTAACAAAGATAGTAGTATTAGTTTTATAATTTTTTCTATCTTTTCATTTTTTTTAATTGCTTCCATATTAATACAATACAACTTTTTCTAATCAAATCTAGCTTTTTGTCAGATCAATAAATACGTCCTCTAAATTACCTTCATCAGTTGAAATATCGTAGATTTCTATTCCTGCATTTTTTATTTTGCTAATTATTTCATCTATTTTATGTTTCTTTCTTTCATAAGAAACAACAATTTCATTATCCGAGTTATAAGAAAATTTCATCCCATTTTGATTTTCTAGATTAATTTTGTTTGTTTTTTTTACTTTAAAAATTATTTTTTTAGTTTGAATGCTATTTAATAAATTATTTGTCGTATCTAGTTTGACTAAATTTCCTTTATTTAAAATTGCTATTCTATCACACATTTCTTGAGCTTCTGAAATTACGTGAGTAGTTAATATAATAGTTACCCCTTGCTTATTCAGGTCTCTTACGTTGTTCCACAAGTTGTGACGCAATTCAACATCAACCCCTGCTGTGGGCTCATCCAAAACTAAAATAGGAGGTCTATGTACCATTGCTTTAGCAATTAATAATCTTCTTTTCATACCACCTGATAAACTTCTTGCATAGGAGTTTGCTTGTTTTTCAAGAGAAACTAATTTTAATATTGTGTCAGTTATTCTATCTTTTTTTGGTATGCCGTATAATCCAGCTTGAAGTTCTAAAAGATTTTTTGGACTAAAAAATGCATCTAAATTTACTTCTTGGGGTACAATTCCAATTGAGGATCTGACTTGGCGAGGATCTTTATCTAAATCATAACCCCAAACATTGACGCTTCCAGAATTTTTTATAACTGTTCCCGCTAGAATACTTAGAAAAGTAGTTTTTCCAGCTCCATTAGGCCCAAGCAGCCCAAAAATTTCACCTACTTTCACTTCCAAGTTTAAATTATTCAACGCTCTAATCACATTTGCAGTTTTTTTTGAATAAATTTTGGTTAAATTTTCTACTTTTAATGCGTTTTTTTTATCCATAATGATTTAGCTTTTATATATCCTTAACAGTAATTAAAATAGGTTTATATTAATCTATGAATTCCATAAAAAAAACTGACCATTTTTACCTGATTGATGGTTCGGGATATATATTTAGAGCATATTATGCATTGCCGCCACTTTCTAGAAAAAGCGATGGTTTACCAACCGGGGCAGTAAGTGGATTTTGTTCTATGTTATTTAAATTATTAGAAGAAGCAAGATCTGACGATTCAAATAATAAGCCAACACATTTTGCCGTAATCTTTGATTCAGCAAGAAAAAATTTTAGAAATGATATTTATAAAGATTACAAAGCTAATAGAACTGAGGCACCCGAGGACCTTGCTCCTCAATTTGAATATATTAGAAAATCTGTTAAAGCATTTAATTTGCCATCGATAGAACTGTCTAATTATGAAGCTGATGATTTGATAGCAACTTATGCAAAACAAATTACAAATGCGGGAGCTAAAGTAACAGTTATTTCATCTGACAAGGATCTAATGCAACTAGTTTCAGAGGATAGTATTAGATTATATGATCCTATGAAAAATAAGGTCTTGGGCGAAAAGGAAGTCATAGAAAAATTTGGAGTTAAACCCGACCAAGTTATTGATGTACAGTCACTTGCTGGAGATTCCTCAGATAATATTCCTGGCGTTCCTGGTATAGGCATAAAGACAGCTTCTGAACTTATCAATAAATATAAAACATTAGACACTTTATTGAAAAAAGCTGGAGAGATTCCTCAAAATAAAAGGAGAGAAACATTACTAGCAAATAAAGATAAAGCTCTTCTAAGTAAAAAGTTAGTTACTCTTAAAGACGACGTTCCAATTAAAGATGATCCAAATAGCTTTATTTTAAAAGAAGTTCAAAAAGATAAACTTTACGATTTTTTGAGAGAAATGGAGTTTAATAAATTACTTAGTAGGGTGATAAATTTTTATGGTGAAACGAATGTTAAAAAAATTACATCAAGTAATTATAAAATAAAATCAGATACAATAAATGTTAAGGATTACGAAAGCATTACAGATGAAAAAGTTTTAGACAAATGGATAAAAATTTTAAACGAACAATCGATTATAGCCGTTGACACAGAAACTTCCTCACTTAATCCTTTAGATGCTAATCTTGTTGGCGTTTCATTTAGTTATGCTCCAAACAAGGCTTGTTATATTCCATTAGCTCACAAAAATATTAAAGGTTTAAAAAAGGAAATAGTGTTGAAAAAAATTAAACCAATCTTAGAAGACCCTAGTATAAAAAAAGTTGGGCAAAATATTAAATTTGATTTTCTTGTTCTTAGCCAAAATAATATTGAAATTAATCCCATAGAAGACACAATGCTAATTTCATATACATTAGATGCTGGAACTAATAGACATAATCTAGATACATTATCTGAAATTCACTTAAATCATAAAACTATTTCTTATAAGGAATTGGTTGGTACAGGAAAAAATAAATTAAATTTTTCTGATATAGCACTAGACAAAGCTACAGAATATGCAGCTGAAGATGCGGATGTAACATTAAGACTTTACAATCATCTTAAGACAAGGCTTGACGAGGAAAAGCTGAATAAAGTTTACGAGTCTTTTGAAAAACCTATGGTAAAATTGCTTTCTAAGTTGGAGTTTAATGGCATCAAGGTTGACGATATATATCTTAAAAAGCTTTCTAAAAATTTTGAAGAAAAATTAAAAAATATAGAAAAAAAAATATACTCAATAGCCGGCAAAGAATTCAATATTGGTTCGCCAAAACAATTAGGTGAAATAATCTACAATGAACTTAAAATTGCTAAATTAAAAAAAACAAGAAAGGGAAGTTTGGCAACGAGTGCTAATATTCTCGAAGATCTTGCTCATGCAGGACATAAATTTCCCAATTTAGTTTTAGAATGGAGACAAATTTCAAAGCTTAAAAATACTTATTCAGACGCATTACAAGACCATATAAGTAAGAAAACAAAAAGAGTGCACACATCTTTCTTATTGGCCGCTACGAATACTGGTAGACTCGCCTCAAGCGATCCAAATTTACAAAATATTCCAATTAAGTCAGATGAAGGGAAAGAAATTAGAAAAGCTTTTATAGCAGATAAAAAGAATATTTTAATTTCTGCTGACTACAATCAAATAGAGATGAGAATTTTAGCTGATATGGCTGATGTAAAAGAGTTAAAAAAAGCTTTTAAAAATAATGAAGACATCCATAGTTTGACTGCAAGCCAGGTTTTTAATGTACCTATCAAAAAAGTAAGCGATGATCTTAGGAGAAAAGCAAAAACAATTAATTTTGGCATCATTTATGGCATTACTCAGTATGGATTAGCTAAACAAATTTCAGTTTCAAATCAAGAAGCTTTAGATTTCATAAATTCTTACTTTAAAAAATTTCCTCAAATAAAAGACTATATGAATTCGACAATAAGGGCATGCAGAAAACAAGGTTATGTCAGCAATATTTTTGGCAGAAGAATTCATCTTAGGGGCATTAATGATAAAAATTTTAGTATTAGAAGTTTTCAAGAAAGAGCAGCAATTAATGCTCCGATACAGGGTTCTGCAGCAGATATTATTAGGTTAGCAATGATAAAGATAAATAAATTAATAGAAGAAGATAAAAAATTACAAACAAAGATGTTATTGCAAATACATGATGAACTTATATTTGAGTGCTCAGAAAAAGATGAGGAATATGTAAAAAAAACTATCAAAGAAGCAATGGTATCAATTTCAAAATCCGAACATCACATGTTTTCAATTCCATTAGAAGTTAATATAAACTCGGGTATTAATTGGGGAGAAGCCCACTAATAGTTCTTATGCTTGCCCAATTTGTGACAATTTAGTATTTCTATATAGGATATATTTTTAATTATGAGTCACACAATTGCACTAGTTGATGATGATCGTAACATACTTACAAGCATAAGTATGGCGCTAGAAAACGAAGGATTTAAAGTTCAAACCTACATAGATGGCGAAAGTGCCTTAGTAGGTATTAGTAGAAATCCTCCAGATTTAGCTGTTGTTGATATAAAAATGCCAAAAATGGATGGAGAAGAATTACTTAAAAGATTAAGAAAAAAAACTACAATTCCAATATTATTTTTAACTTCAAAAGATGAAGAGGTTGACGAATTATTAGGATTAAAGCTTGGTGCAGACGATTTTATTAAAAAGTCAGGCGGATTTTCCATGAAAGTACTTCTTGAAAGAATAAGAGTTCAGCTTAGAAAAAAAACTACAATTACTCCTGATGAATCTAAAAATTTAATCAAACACGGGAAACTTGTATTAGATTCATCCCAACTTGAATGTGAATGGAATGGGAAACCTCTTCCAGAAAAACTTACAACAACAGAGTTTTTAATTGTAAAAGAGTTGGCAAAAAGACCCGGTATAATTAAGGAAAGAGCACAGCTAATGGATATAGCATATAAAGATAATACTGACATTGAAGATCGCACTATAGATAGTCACGTAAAAAGAATTAGAAAAAAATTTAAGAAAGTTGACGAAAATTTTTCAGCAATAGAAACAAGATATGGTAGTGGATATAGGTGGAATGTTAGTTAATGAAATCTAATTTTTTTAGCACTAGTTCAATTCTAAGAAAATTTTTAGTTTTTAACTTAATTGCTTTTTTAGTTTTAGGAGTTTTTACATCTTTATATCTTAATGCAATAAAACCAAATTTAGTTAAAAATAGATCTAAGCAACATGTTTTAATTATTAATAATACGTCCGATCATATTAATAGATTAAACATTGAGTTTACCAAAGAAAATGCTACGGAATTTTTATTATCTACTAGGTTTTTATTTCAAAATCTTGACCGTGTTCAATTATATGATTTGAGCATGAATCTACTATCAGATACAGACACTTTGGATTTAGCTCAAAATATTTTTACAAGAAATCAAAATATACAAGAAACACCAATTGATGAAATTGATGAAAAAATAAATATTGAAGAAAATCAGCAGGAAAGTGAAACTTCAACTTTTAATACTAAAAATTATGTAAAAAGATATTTCCAAAAAAAAAACTCAAATGAAGAATTAGTTATTAGTGAAACAATTAATAATAATTTTTATGTTATAACAGTAAATACAGTCAGAGATAAAGAAAAGAACAAAGGTTATATTGTTGTTTCTGAAATTGCGAACGATATATTAGTGGCTGTAGAAGAAAGAAAAAATTTTATATTAAGAACAGTCTTTTCAGTAGCATTTGTCATATTTGTTTTTTCTGTTTTTTTAAACAAATATATTTTGAAACCAATAAGATCTTTAGTTCTTTATACAAAAGCTATTAAGGAAAAAGATGAAAAAATTGAAAGGCACGAAAAATATTTGCTTAGGAAAGATGAAGTTGGTCAACTTTCTAGATCTTTAAACGAAATGACAGAAAATCTTTATAAAAGGATAGACATAGCAGAGACATTCTCATCGGATTTAGCGCATGAAATAAGAAATCCATTAACATCGCTTAAAGGTGCTTCTGAGGTTTTGGAAAATACTTTGGATAATGAAAAAAGAAAAAAATTAATAAAAGTTATAAGTCATGATGTAGAAAGAATAGAGAGATTAATCACTGACTATTCACAAATGTTAAAAGATGAAGCGGCCTTATCTAGAGCAAAGATGAAAAAAATTGATTTATCAAATGTAGTCAGTTCTGTGGTTGAGGATTTTAATAGTGATTTATTGAACACAAATAAGAATATAAAAATAAATATAAATAATTCTAATTTAAACGGAACCAAACTAAATGTTTTAGGAGTAGAGAGCAAACTTGAACAAATTGTAGCTAATCTCCTTGATAATGCTGTGTCATTTAGTCCTTCTAATAGCAACATATCAGTAATTTGTAATATTAAAAAACAGAATGCACAATTAATCATTGAAGATGAGGGTCCGGGTTTTAGCGAAAAAAATATCGATAAAGTTTTTAATAGATTTTACAGTAATAGACCCGAAAAATTCGGGGAACATTCGGGATTAGGGCTTAATATTGTTAAAAATATTATAGAACTACATGGGGGCTCAATTTTAGCTTCTAACCAGCCTGGCGACAAAAAAGGGGCAAGAATTGAAGTGCTCATACCAATTTATAAATAATTAAAATATAGCAATAAGTTGATAATTTTATATTAAATTGTTAAATAGATGCAAATTATGTCAGAAGATTTTAAGGTAAAAGATATCAGCCAAGCAGATTTTGGACGAAAAGAAATTTCCATAGCCGAAAGTGAAATGCCAGGTTTAATGGCACTACGTAAAGAATTTAAAGGACAAAAACCTCTCCAGGGGGCCAGAATTTTGGGATGTTTGCATATGACAATACAAACAGCAGTTCTAATCGAAACCTTAGTTGAGTTAGGAGCTGATGTTAGGTGGTCTTCTTGCAATATATTTTCAACACAAGATCATGCTGCTGCTGCAATAGCTAAAGCAGGTATTCCAGTTTACGCTTGGAAAGGTGAAACAGAAGAAGAATATTGGTGGTGTATAAAACAAACTATTGAAGCCAAAAAAGATTGGAAGCCTAATATGCTGTTAGATGACGGAGGAGATTTAACGGCGCTAATGCATAAAGATTATAAAGATCTTCTTAAGTCAGTTAAAGGATTATCGGAAGAAACTACAACAGGAATTAAAGCTTTAAAAAAAATGGAAGCAGAGAAAAAACTTTTAGTTCCAGCGATAAATGTAAATGATTCTGTAACGAAATCAAAATTTGATAATTTGTATGGATGTAGAGAAAGTTTGGTCGATGGAATAAAGAGAGCCACTGATGTTATGATGTCAGGCAAGACCGCAATAGTTGCTGGGTTTGGTGATGTAGGAAAAGGTAGCGCAGCTTCACTAAGGCAAAGCGGAGCCAGAGTAATGGTGACCGAGGCGGATCCAATATGTGCATTGCAAGCTGCAATGGAAGGTTACAAAGTAGTTTTAATGGAAGATGCAATAGGCGATGCTGATATAGTTGTAACCGCGACAGGTAATAAAGATATTGTCACTGCTGACCACATGAGAAAAATGAAAGATCGCTCCATACTTTGTAATATTGGTCATTTTGATAATGAAATCCAGGTGGAAGCTCTCAAAAATTATAAGTGGACTGAAATTAAACCACAAGTGCACGAGATAGAATTTCCTGATAAAAAAAGAATATTGCTTTTAGCCGAAGGAAGATTAGTTAATCTAGGCTGTGCGACGGGTCATCCAAGTTTTGTTATGAGCGCGTCATTTACTAATCAAGTAATTGCACAGATTGAGCTTTGGAAAAATTCTGAAAAATACGAGAAAAAAGTTTATGTTTTACCTAAACATTTGGATGAAAAAGTTGCGATGCTTCATTTAAATAAAGTTGGAGCCAAATTAACAAAACTTACAAAGGGTCAGGCTGAATATATAAGCGTTGATACTAATGGCCCATTTAAATCTGATAGTTATCGCTACTAGTTAGTAGCAGATGCAATTAAAATCTTTAGAAGATACTCAAAATTTTTCAAAAAAAATCTCTAAAATAATAGAAGCAGGAGATATAATTTTTCTATATGGAGAAATTGGTGTTGGAAAAACTACTTTCGTAAGATTTTTCATTAACTATTTAGAAAATAAAAAAGGTATCAAAAACAGTGACGTACTAAGTCCTACTTTCAATATAGTGTATGATTATGATGTTGGTAAAATAAAAATTCAGCATTATGACTTATATAGACTAAAAAATTATAAAGATATTTCTCAGTTAGGTATGTTTGAAACTTCAAAAAATCATATTAAAATTGTAGAGTGGCCTGAATTAATCGTGACAAAACCAAATGATAGAATTGACATTATATTTGAGTATTCAAAAATAGAAAATTCTAGAAAAGTTAAAATCACAGGTTTTGGAAAATGGAAAGATTATAGATTTAATGAATTATAAAATTTTACCAATTGCAGGAGATGCTTCATTTAGATCATTTTACAGGCTTTTTTTAGGGAAAAGAAAGAAAATTTTAGTTTTTGCAAGAAAAGAAAAATATAAAAATTTAGTAATTTACTCGACAATCAATAAGTTTTTAAGAGCTAACAAAATATTGGCACCCAAGCTTTATTCACACAATTATTCTAAAGGATTAATTGTTATTGAAGATTTTGGAGATTTATCTTTTTACAAGGTGCTTTTGAAGAAAAAGAAAAGATTCAAAGTTTATAAAAAACTTGTAGATTTGCTAATAAAAATTCAAAAAATAAAACCTAAATCAAGAATCAAAAAAAATACTTATGGTTCATATGCAATTGATAAATATTCTAATAAATATTTATTTAAAGAATCCGATCTATTTTTTGATTGGTATTTACCTTTATTTTTTAAAAAAAAAAAAGTTAAGAAAATTAAAATAAAATCAAAAAAAATTTTACTTAAGCTTTATAACAAGTTAAATTTTTCCAACTCTTACTTTGTTCACAGAGACTATCATGCTCAAAATCTTATGCTAGTTGGTAAAAAAGTAGGAGTAATTGATAGCCAAGATGCTTTAATTGGTAATCCCGCCTATGATTTAGCGTCTTTAATTGATGATGTGAGAATAAAAAATTCTACAAAATTAAAAAAACAAGTTTATAATTATTATTTAAGTAAAACCTTAAAACTCCATAGAACCAACCCTCAAAAATTTTTAGAAGATTTTAATATACTGTCGGTTCAAAGATGCCTAAAAATAATAGGTATTTTTTCAAGATTATTTAAAAGGGATAAAAAAAAACAGTACTTAAAATTTATACCTTATGTATGGCAGCTATTAGAAATGAGAATGGATTCTGAAATTTTTTATGAATTAAAAAAAATTTTAGATAAAAATGTTTCAAAAAAAATTAGAAAAAAAATTATACAAGTATGAAAATACCAGTTCTTTTCCCAAAAATTTTTGATTACCCGTTTACATATACAAGCCAAATTTCTGAAAAATTAAGTTCAGGTGATTTTGTCAAAGCCCCATTTGGCTCTAATGAAATCACCGGCGTTGTTTGGCCACACGAGCAAAAAACAGAAAAAAAATTTAAAATTAAGAAAATTTCAAAAAAAATTAATGTGAGAAACTTAAATTCTTCTATGATTGAATTTATATCATGGTTTTCTAAATATAATTTAGTGCCATTAGGCATGTCCTTTAAAATGTGTTTAATTAATAAAGATGTTGTTGAAAAGAATTTTGATGAAGAATTTAAAAAATTTAAAATAAAAAAAACAAAAAATAAATTTTTTTTGAGCAACGAACAAAAAAAATCTCTGGGTTTTATTAGAAGTTTTGGAAATAATTATAATGTTACCGTACTTGAAGGTATTACAGGATCCGGAAAAACTCTGGTTTATTTTGAAAGGATTAAAGATTTAGTTGATAAGGGAAAACAGGCGTTAATACTGCTTCCCGAAATTGCTCTTACAAATCAATTTAGTAGGCGATTCAAAGAATTTTTTGGTACAAAGCCGGCGATTTGGCACTCAGGAACTAAAAAAAAAGATAAATCTATTATTTGGAAAGGCATAACAGAGGGAGAAATTAAAATAGTTATAGGAGCAAGATCGTCTCTTTTTTTACCATTTAAAAAATTAGGGATAATTGTAGTAGATGAAGAACATGATGTATCTTATAAACAAGACGAAGGCGTTTCATATAACGCAAGAGATATGGCAATCACTAGAGCGTCCTTAGAAGATATTCCTATTAATTTAGTCACCTCCATACCTTCTATAGAAACATATAATAATATTGTTAATAAAAAATATCATGTAACTAAACTTAAAAAAAGGTACAAGGAAGCATCTTTACCTAATATTGAAATTATAAACTTACATTCAGAAGTTTTAAATAAAGGATCTTGGATAGCAAATAAGACGGTAACTAAAGTTAATCAATATTTGAATAAAGGAGAACAAGTATTATTTTTTTTAAACAGAAGAGGATATGCTCCTTTTGCGATTTGTAAAAAATGTGGATACAAGTTTCAATGTCCAAATTGCACAGTCAATTTAAATTTTCATAAAAAAATAAATAAATTACTTTGTCATCATTGTGGTCACAAATCCCTACCTTCGAGACAATGTAATGATAAAAAAAAATGTGACCTGTTGTTTTGTGGACCTGGCGTAGAAAGAATTTTTGCAGAATTAAAAAAAATATATCCAAGTAAAAAAATAGAGATATTTTCCAGTGATACTTTAGAAAAAAAAAAACAAACCAATAAGCTTCTAAAAAAAGTTGAAAAAAACAAAATTGATATTTTGGTTGGAACCCAGTTATTATCTAAGGGCTTTCATTTTCCGAAATTAAACTGCATTGTAGTTGTAGATAGTGATTTTTCATCACATGGATATGATCTTAGATCAGCAGAAAAGAATATTCAATTATATCATCAGTTAGCAGGAAGAGCAGGTAGAGAAGGAAATATATCTACCATATTTTTTCAAACTTATACTCCTGATGATGAAGTGCTTTTGAATATATCTAAAAATGACCCACAAGCCTTTTTGCATAAGGAGCTTTTATTAAGAAAAGAAAAAAAACTTCCGCCTTTTTATAGACTTATATCTTTAATTATTTCTGGCAACAATGAATTTTTAATTATGAAGTTTGCTACAAATATAAAATTAAAATTACCTAAAATAAATCAAGTAAATATTTTAGGTCCTGTTCTTGCACCTATTGCTAAATTAAAAAAAAAATATAGATGTAGAATTTTAATAAGATATCCAAAAGATTTGTTTATCCAAAAATATTTGTCACAATCGCTAAATAAAATAAAAATGATCCCAGGAATAAAACTAGAGGTTGATGTAGATCCAATCAATTTCAGTTAAACTGAGGTTTCTTTGGCCATAAAAAGACAAAAAGTTACAGTAGAACATGTTGAATTTACCAATATAATCCCATACAAAACTAGTCTTTTAGGAGCGATAAGTGAGTTCAAAATCAACGTTCACAAACTCTACATCAAGAAGCTACGCGTTAGCTATATACGAATTAGCACAAGAAAATTCTGAACTAAATGAAGTTGAGAATGGGATGAACAGCCTTAAAGAGCTGTTAAATAAAAGTTCTGACTTTAAAGAGATGATTTTAAATCCAATAGTTACAAAAGAAGAAAAAAATAATGTAATTACAGAAATAATTAATAGAAGCAGTTTCTGTGAAACTCTTAAAAAGTTTCTGGGATTTTTAATTAATAAGAACAGATTATTTTACTTAAATCAAATTATTGATAGCTTTTTGAACTTTGTATCTACTAAAAAAGGAGAATTAAAAGCAAAACTTTTGTCGTCGAAAAAACTGACAGCGGAGGAATTAGAAAAAATTCGTAATGAGCTATCTAAAGATTTTAAGTCACCTATTAAGATCGATTATAAACATGATCCTGATTTAATTGCTGGATTAGTTATTCAAATTGGAAGTATGATGGTTGATACTTCTATAAAAAGTAAATTAAGACAATTAGAAAAAAATATGATTGAGGCGTAAGATGCAAATTAATCCTTCAGAAATAACAAAAATTTTAAAAGAACAAATTAAAAAATTTGGAGAAAAAGCAGAAGTATCAGAGGTAGGGCAAGTATTGTCAGTGGGAGATGGTATTGCGAGAGTTTACGGATTAGATAATGTTCAAGCTGGAGAAATGGTTGAATTTGCCGGAGGAATAAAAGGAATGGCTTTAAATTTGGAGAACGATAATGTCGGCGTTGTTATATTTGGAGACGACAGATCAATCAAGGAAGGCGATATTGTTAAAAGAACACAAGCAATTGTTGATGCGCCAGTAGGAAAAAATTTGTTAGGCAGAGTTGTTGATGCATTAGGAAATCCCATAGATGGAAAAGGTGATTTAGATAAAAAAATCGAAAGAAAAAGAGTTGATGTAAAAGCGCCAGGCATAATTCCAAGGCAATCTGTAAACGAACCTATGCAAACCGGATTAAAAGCTATTGATAGTTTAATTCCAATTGGAAGGGGACAAAGAGAATTAATTATTGGTGATAGACAAACTGGAAAAACGGCAGTAGCGATTGATACAATTATTAATCAAAAGGAAACTAATAAATCTGGAGAAGAAAAAGATAAACTTTATTGTATTTACGTTGCTATAGGGCAAAAAAGATCAACGGTAGCCCAAATTCTAAAATCATTAGAAGATGCAGGAGCGATGGAATACACGACTATTGTTTCAGCAACAGCATCAGATCCGGCGCCACTTCAATTTTTAGCTCCTTACACAGGGTGTACCATGGGAGAATATTTTAGAGATAATGGAATGCATGCATTAATTATTTATGACGACTTATCTAAACAGGCTGTAGCTTATAGGCAAATGTCTCTCCTGCTAAGAAGACCTCCAGGTAGAGAAGCTTATCCAGGAGATGTATTTTATTTGCACAGCAGATTACTTGAAAGAGCAGCAAAACTTAACAAAGATAAAGGTGGTGGTTCTCTAACTGCACTACCAATTATTGAAACACAGGCAGGCGATGTATCAGCTTACATACCGACTAATGTAATTTCTATTACAGACGGGCAAATTTTTTTAGAAACTGAATTATTTAATCAAGGTATAAGACCTGCGGTTAACGTTGGATTATCAGTTTCTAGGGTTGGTTCGGCAGCCCAAACAAAAGCTATGAAAAAAGTAGCAGGTTCAATAAAACTGGAATTAGCCCAATATAGGGAAATGGCTGCATTTGCTCAATTTGGTTCTGATTTAGATGCTTCAACGCAGAAATTATTAAACAGAGGGTCAAAACTAACTGAACTTTTAAAGCAAGATCAATATTCCCCAATGCCGGTTGCGCAACAAGTAATCGCAGTATTTTCTGGTGTAAAAGGTTTTTTAGACGATGTTGAGCTAGCTGATATAAAAAATATTGAAAAGAAAATCTATGAAGAAGTCACAACATCTAATCCAGAGATTATAAGTAGTATTAACAGTACTGGAAAATTAGATGAAGATATTGAAAAAAAGTTAACATCAGTTATTGAAGCGTTTAAAAAAAAAAATAAGTAAAATTATATGCCCAGTTTAGATGATTTAAAAAAAAGAATTTCTAGTGTTAAATCTACACAAAAAATTACTAAAGCTATGAAAATGGTTGCGGCTGCCAAACTAAGAAGAGCCCAAGAAAGTGCAGAGAAAGGAAGACCTTTTTCTGACAAAATGAATAATATAATTCTTAACTTAAGTAGTTCAATTCCTGACAAAGAAAATGCTTCTAAATTTTTGGTTGGAACTGGAAAGGATAATACTCATTTATGTGTAGTTATTACAGCAGACAGGGGTCTGTGTGGTGGATTTAATACCAATATATGCAGAAAAGCTAGAAATGATTTTGAAGAAATTCTAAAAAAAGGCAAAACTCTAAAAATTTTTACAGTTGGCTCAAAGGGATATGATCAATTAAAAAGAACTTATGGAAAATATATTATTGAAAAGTTAAATTTTAAAGGTTTTAAAAAAATTACATATAAGGAAGCAGACGAAGTAGGTAAAAAAATAATAAAACTGTTTAACGAAAATCAATTTGATGTTTGTAATATATACTATAATAAGTTTAAAAATGTAATTACTCAAATTCCGCAATCACAACAAATTATTCCCATTGAAAAACCAAAAAAAGATGAAAAAAAAACAGAAAATTTTTATGAGTTTGAACCAGAAGAAAGTGAAATACTAGATGATTTGCTTCCACGCAATATTTCAACTCAAATTTTTAAAGCAATTCTAGAAAATGCTGCAAGCGAACAAGGTTCTAGAATGACTGCTATGGATAATGCCACAAGAAACGCAGGTGATTTAGTAGATAAACTGACAATCACTTATAACAGGAGCAGACAAGCAGCAATTACAAAAGAACTTATTGAAATTATATCTGGAGCTGAAAGTTTATAAAAATGAAAAATAAATTTGGAAAAATTACTCAGGTAATAGGCGCAGTAGTAGACGTTCGGTTCGAAGGACAGTTACCAGAAATACTAACAGCACTTGAATGTGATAATTCAGGAAATAGGCTTGTATTAGAAGTAGCGCAACATTTAGGCGAAACTGCCGTTAGAACTATTGCTATGGATAGTACAGAGGGTCTTAAAAGAGGAGATAAAGTAGTTGATACTGGTTCTCCAATTAAAGTACCAGTAGGGCCAGAAACTTTAGGAAGAATAATTAATGTTATTGGAGAACCAATTGATCAAAAAGGTAAAGTGTCTACAAAAGAAAGTTGGCCTATACACAGACCAGCACCAAAATTTACAGACCAGTCTACGGAAACTGAAATATTAGTAACAGGAATAAAAGTTGTAGATTTGCTTGCTCCTTACTCTAAAGGAGGAAAAATAGGATTATTTGGGGGAGCAGGAGTAGGAAAGACAGTAATTATTATGGAGTTAATAAATAACATTGCTAAGGCTCACGGAGGCTTTTCTGTTTTTGCAGGAGTTGGAGAGAGAACTAGAGAAGGAAATGACCTGTATCACGAGATGATCGAGTCAGGTGTAATTAAACCTGATGGCAAGGGTTCTAAAGCAGCTTTGGTCTATGGACAAATGAACGAACCACCTGGCGCTCGTGCCAGAGTTGGTTTGACAGGATTAACAGTGGCTGAATATTTTCGAGACAAGGAAGGACAAGATGTATTATTTTTTGTTGATAATATATTTAGATTTACTCAAGCAGGATCGGAAGTTTCGGCGCTTTTAGGAAGAATACCTTCAGCTGTAGGATATCAACCGACTTTGGCCACTGACATGGGAAATTTACAAGAGAGGATAACTACTACAAACAAAGGTTCAATAACTTCGGTTCAAGCTATTTATGTGCCAGCTGATGATTTAACTGACCCCGCTCCAGCTACTTCTTTTGCGCATTTAGATGCAACAACTGTGCTATCAAGACAAATTGCTGAGTTAGGGATATACCCTGCAGTAGATCCATTAGATTCTACTTCTAGAATTTTAGACCCAAGAATAGTTGGAGATGAACACTATAGAGTTGCTAGAGAAGTTCAAAAAGTATTACAAACTTATAAGTCATTACAAGATATAATTGCGATTTTAGGTATGGATGAACTTTCTGAAGAAGACAAATTAACAGTTGCAAGAGCAAGAAAAATTCAAAGATTTCTGTCTCAACCATTTTTTGTTGCAGAAGTTTTTACAGGCTCACCTGGAAAACTTGTAGATTTAGAAGCAACAATCAAGGGGTTTGATGCTATATGTAAAGGAGAATATGATCATTTACCCGAATCAGCATTTTACATGGTTGGAACAATTGAAGAAGCCGTCGAAAAGGCGGAAAAAATGGCTAAGGAAGCAGCTGCTTAATGGAAGAAAATTTTAAACTCGAAATTATTAGTCCGGAAAAAATTATTTTCTCCGGAGATGCAAAAATGGTTGTCCTTCCTTCATATGAAGGAGACATGAGTATTTTAAAAAATCATATTTCAATAATAACTTTTTTACGGCCAGGAATAATAAAAGCCCAAATAAATAACGATTTTAATGAGTTTTTTATTCAAGATGGAACAGTTGAATATTTTAATGATACTTTAATTATTCTTTCTTCTTCTATAATAAGCTTAAAAGATTTATCGAAAGATTTTCTAGAAAATTTAAGTAAAGAGACGGAAGATAAACTTTCACAAAAGGATGTTACTGATCAAGATCGTTACATTTTGAATCATAAGCTTAACGTAATCAAAGAAATAAGAATTTAATTTAAGTTTAAGACTTTTAACTCTTCTTTAAGTTTTTTATAAATATTTACTTTAAAATCTACAGCTATGTTAGGTAATTCTGAAATATTAATCCATTTCCAGTCAAGAAATTCTGGTTTTTTTGTCTTAACATTAATTTCTTCATTTTTTCCTAGAAATTTCATTATGAACCATTTTTGTTTTTGCCCTCTAAACTTTCCATTCCAAAGTTTGCCCATAAGATTTTTGGGTAAGTTATATTCAAACCATCCATCTAGTTCTTTTATTAATTTTACTGATTTTATTCCAGTTTCTTCTTCAAGTTCTCTTTTGGCTGCTTGTAAAAAAATCTCATTTTGGTCAACCCCTCCCTGTGGCATTTGCCATGAATTTTTGGGATTATCTATTCTCCTGCCTACAAAAATATTATTTTCACTATTTAATAAAACAATACCTACACCAATTCTTAATGGCAATTCACTGTTATTTTTCATTAAATTTTATCCAGCAAGAAGCTCGATTGCATAATTTAATTGGTTATCCGTGGTAGTGTTGATTGAAAATTCTTCACCTTCTTCTTCAACTTTGATATCGGGCTCCACACCAACTTCAGAAATAGATTTTCCAGAAGGTAAATAATATTTTGAAACCGTCAATCGTATTGCACCTCTATTTTTTAAAGGTATAATTGATTGCACGGATCCTTTCCCAAAGCTTGTTTCCCCTAAAAGTATAGCTCTTTTTTGATCCTGTAGTGCTCCAGCAACGATTTCTGATGCAGAGGCAGACCCATTATTAATTAATACAATTAGAGGTTTTCCATTAATTTTGTCACCTTTTTTAGCAAAATATTTTCTATTGTCTCTGCTTTTTCTTCCTTTTGTTGAAACAATCTCTCCATCATTAAGAAAAAAATCAGAAATTTTTACTGCCTGAGACAGCAATCCTCCAGGGTTATTTCTTAAGTCAAGAATATACCCAATTATTTTTTTATTTTTTTCTATTTCTGAAATTTCTTCATTTAGCTGTTCGCTGCTGTTTTCATTAAATGCTCGTAACCTAAGATACCCAACTTTTTTATCAACCTGTTTAGATACTACCGATCTTATTTCGATAACTTCTCTTACAATTTTAAAAATTTTTGCTTTTTTTAATCCCTTCCTTCGTACAGTAATTTCAATTGAAGATCCTACCGGTCCTCTCATTAAGTTTACAGCTTCCATTAAAGATTTTCCTTGAACTTGTTCATTATTTATTTTGACTATGTAATCACCAGCTTTTACACCAGCTTTTGCTGCCGGTGTGTCATCTATTGGTGCTATAACTTTAACTACGCCAGATTCCATACTTACTTCAATACCTAGACCCCCAAACTTTCCACTTGTTTCAGTCTGAGATTCTTCAAATATTTTTGGGTTCATGTATGCTGAATATGGATCTAACGATTGAAGAACACCATTAATTGCAGAATCCATTGTTTCTGCTTGGTCTATTTCTTCAACATATTCATTTTGAATTTTTTCTAAAACTTCACTAAAAAGATCAATTTTATCGTATAATTTATCCGTATCTTCTGCATAAATTTTACTGGAAGTATTTAATAATATTACTGTAAATATAGTTAGAATATACCCAAGAAATTTTTGCTTCATATTGTCAATCTTTCTTTTGGAATTAATTCTGACCACATTCTTTCAATATCATAAAATTTCCTTTTTTCAGGATGAAAAATATGGATGATAATATCTTTTGCATCAATAAGTTTCCAATCCTTACTTTCACGGCCTTCTAATCGACAATTATCAATTCCTTTTTCTTTGAGCTTATCTATTAATATTTCTGATAAAGCCTGAATATGTCTTGAAGAGTTTCCGCTAGCAACTATCATAAAATCAGCAATCGAAGTTTTATTTTTTAAATTGATTGATACTATGTCGATTGCTTTATTATCATTTAACATTTGTTCTATTTCATCTTTCATTTTTTTAATTTCTTTTAATTGCATCAAGATTTATGTTATCGAAAATTTTCTAATTAATGAAGATGAAATATTTACTTTTTTACCAGTTATGTACAACCAATCTTTTTTTTCAAGCTTTTTTGACGCAACAGAACTAAGTGCTTTTATAGAGTAGTTTTGCCTTGAAAAAACAATTATTTTTGCAAGTTTTGGAATTTTTTTCCAATTATTCCATTTGTGAAACCTCACAAAATTATCAGCCCCAATTAGAAAGTATAATTCAATTTTCCTATTTTTTCTTTTTATATAGCTAAGTAAATTAAATGTATTTTTTGATTTTACTTTATCTTCTAAGTACTGAACAAAAATTTTTTTCTTATTTTTGATAATTTGTTTTGATAATTTTATTCGTGTTTTTACGCTTAGGTATGGTTTTTGTTTTAGTGGATTTTTTTTAGTTACAATCCATATTAATTTATTTAATTTAAGTTTTTTTATACCTACATCAGAAATATGCAAATGACCTATATGAGGGGGATCAAAAGTTCCTCCTAAAATTCCAACTTTAATTTTTTTTTTAGATATTTTATGCAAAAATTATTTCCTTACCTGTCCTTTACCTTCCAAAATATATTTATATGTAGTGAGCTGACTAACGCCAATAGGGCCACGAGGATGCAATTTTCCTGTTGATATACCAACTTCCGCTCCAAAGCCAAATTCTCCGCCATCAGCAAATTGTGTAGAGGCGTTATGTACTGCTATAGAACTGTTAATACTTGCTAGAAACTTTTTGGCTGTTTTTTTATTTTTTGTCACTATTGAATCTGTATGAGCAGACCCGTATTTATTTATATGATTTACAGCATCTTCTACACCGTTCACGCTTTTTACTGAAATTTTTGGGGCAAGATATTCTTTAACCCAGTCTTTGTTTGTTGCAATTTTAATTTTATCAGAAACAAATTTTTTAATTATTTTATCTCCTACGATTTCACACCCCAACATATTTAATTGATTTAATATAGGTTTACAGTGGGTTTTGAGACATTTTTTGTCTATTAGTAAAGTTTCTGCAGCCCCACATATACTAACATTTCTCATTTTCGAATTTTTTACAACATTAATAGCCATATTTAAGTCTGCCTCTCGATCTATGTATACGTGACATAAACCTTCATAATGTCCTATAATTGAAACTGAAGATTTTTGTAACACTTTTTTTACCAGACTTTTCCCACCTCTTGGGATGATTATATCAATATAATTTTTCATACTTGATAAGAGATAATCAACATGATTTCTATTTTTACTTTCAACATATTGAACGCAGTTTATGTCACACTTTTTCTTTTTGAGAGCTTTTCTAAAAAGTTTGGCTAAAATTTTGTTTGAATGAAAAGCTTCAGAACCACCACGTAAAATTACTACATTTCCAGTCTTAAAACATAACGCAGAAACATCAGAGGTAACATTTGGTCTACTTTCATAAATTACACCAATTACCCCAATTGGTATGGAGACTCTTTTTATGACTAGACCGTTCGGTCTTTTCCAGGAAGATAATGTTTTTCCCAAAGGATCTTTAAATTTTATTATTTCTTTTATCGAATTTCTAATTTGATCAATTTTTTTATTATTTAATTTTAGTCGATCAATCATGCTTTCTTTAACTTTTTTAGAACGAGCATAAGATATATCTTTTTTATTTGATTTTAAAATTGATTGAGAGTTATTTTTTAAATATAGGCTAAACTGTTTCAAGACAGAATTTCTTTTATTGATATTTAAGTTAGATAAATTATGCGAAGCAATTTTTGCTTTTTCACCTATTTTATTCATATATAAGTTTTTAGCCATTCTACACCTTTACCAAATCATCCTTATGAATAATTTCTTCTCTACTAGAATAGCCTAATATATTTTTTATTTTGCTACTGTGTGAACCTTTTATTTTTCCTACTTCACTTGAGGAAAACGATGTTAAACCCCTAGCACATTCAACATTATTTTGATCTTTTACTAAAATATGATCTCCCTTTTCAAAATTTCCATTAATTCTTTTAACTCCAGCCGGCAATAAACTTTTGCCATTTCTTATTGCATCTAATGCACCTTGATCAATAATTACCTCACCTTTTGGAGCTACTGAACCAATTATCCATTGTTTTCTTGCATCTAGTTTAGATACTCTGGGTAAGAACCATGTACATTTTTGATTTTCAATTATTTTTTTTATTGGATTCATAGAATTTCCATTTCCTATTGCCATGTAACAACCAGATAATTGACAAATTTTTGCAGCCTCAATTTTAGTTTTCATTCCGCCCGACCCATAAAGATTTTCAGTTCTAGTTGCATATTTTTTTATATTTTCATCTATTTCCTTAACAGTTTTTATAAATTTTATTTTTTTATTTTTTTTTGGATTATCGGTATAAAGACCATCTACATCAGATAACAAAATTAAACAATCAGCACTAATTATCTGTGATACTCTTGCAGCAAGTCTATCGTTATCTCCATATTTTATTTCTGTAGTAGCTGTAGTATCATTTTCATTAACAATTGGAACAACCCCCATTGCTAATAGATTATCAATAGTCCGCCTAGCATTTATTGATCTCCTTCTTTGTTCAGTATCATCTAGTGTAAGTAATATTTGAGAAATTTTTAACTTACTTTTGTTAAAAGTATTTTTGTAAAAATCCATCAACTCAATCTGCCCTATCGAGGCAACTGCTTGACTTTTATCTACTTTTAACCCATTTTTTTTTATTCCAAGATATTCACAGCCTATTGCA
Source organism: Pelagibacteraceae bacterium AG-414-E02 (assembly GCA_003214615.1). Classification (GTDB taxonomy): domain Bacteria; phylum Pseudomonadota; class Alphaproteobacteria; order Pelagibacterales; family Pelagibacteraceae; genus AG-414-E02. The sequence continues at coordinate 52,202 of QCLK01000004.1, read as the reverse complement.
ATAGCCCCAGAAGAAACAATTACTATTTGTTTTTTTTTATTTACGAGGTTTCTAATATCTTTTGCAAATTCTTTTAACCAAATTTTTTTTGGTTTACCGTTTTTGTCAATTAAGGTCGAAGATCCTATTTTAATTACAATTTTTTTAAATTTATCAATGTACATAACTAAGTAAATTCTTCTTTAAAGAATTTAAACCCTCTTGTTTTAAAGTAGAAATAGTAAAAATTTCTTTTTTAATTTTTTTTTTAAAAATGTTTAATTTTTTATTTATTTCATCTTCATTTACCATATCTATTTTATTAAAAACAATTATTTCATTTTTTTTTAAAAGTTTTTTGCTATATTTAAAAAGTTCTTTTCTGACCTTTGAGTAGCTTTCTAATAAATTATTGTTTGTAATATCAATTAAATGTAAGATACTTTTACATCTTTCTATATGTCTTAAAAATTTGTCACCTAATCCTATTCCTTCATGAGCTCCTTCTATTAATCCAGGTATATCTGCCAAAGTAAATTCTTTATTATCATAGTGTGTTACACCAAGGTTTGGGTTAATTGTAGTAAAAGGATAATTAGCAATTTTTGGTTTTGCACTTGTAAGAACTGAGAGCAAACTAGATTTTCCAGAGTTAGGCATTCCAATTATACCAATGTCTGCTATGACTTTAAGCTGTAACCAAACCCAAAAATTTTCACCTTTAATACCTTCTGTTGTTTTTTTTGGTGCTCGATTTGTAGAACTTTTAAATCTTACGTTTCCTAATCCACCCTTACCGCCGTTAGCAATAATAATTTTTTGTTCTGATTTTGTAAGATCTTCAATTAGAGAGTTATTATCCTCTTCAAAAATTTGGGTGCCTACAGGAACTTTAAGAATTAGATCTTTTCCACTTTTTCCAGTTTTCTTCTTTCCCTTTCCATTTTCTCCTCTCTCAGCTTTAAAGTGTTGTTGATATCTAAAATCAATTAGCGTATTTAAATTTTTACTTGCAACAAAAACTATCGAACCTCCATCGCCTCCATCGCCTCCATCCGGTCCACCAAATTCAATGAATTTTTCCCTTCGGAAACTTGCTGAACCAGAACCACCATCTCCAGCTTTTACATATATTTTTGCTTGATCTAAAAATTTCATAACTCAACAATAATAAAATTATTTTAAAGTTGTAAGGAATTAGCTGGGGATAACAGATACAAATGTTCTGTTAAGTTTTGAAGTTTTAAATTGAACTTTTCCTTTTATCAAAGAGAATATGGAGTGATCTTTACCAATACCTACATGGTTACCAGGATGTATTTTTGTACCCCTTTGTCTCACGATAATGTTTCCTGGCAAGACCAGCTGTCCACCATATCTTTTTACCCCAAGGCGCCTTCCAGCACTATCTCTACCATTTCGCGATGATCCGCCCGCTTTTTTTGTTGCCATATTTTATATCCTAATTTAATCCTATCACTTTTTATTTTTTGTTAAAGGCTTCTTTTTAATTTCTTTTTTTTCTACATTAGTAGTAATTTTTTTTTCTTTTTGTTCCATTTTTTTAACTGATTTTGTAATTTTTTGCTTTTCTTCCACTTGGGTTTTTTTTGCTTCCAAAATTTGTTTCTCTCTCTCCATATCGCCTTTTACTATTTTCTTTGTTAATTGTTTCTGTGGCCCAGCTTCAGCAATTAATTTTCCAGTTTTTGAGAAAATTTTAGTAATTCTAATAAGAGAAATTGGTTGCCTGTGTCCGTATTTTTTTCTTGAATTTTTTCTTCTTCTTTTTTTAAAAACTAAAACTGTTTTATTTTTTGTATTTTTTAAAATGGTAGCTTCAACCTTTGCACCTTGGATATTTGGGTTTCCAATTTCAGTAGTTTTATTGTCGTTTAAGAAAAGTACGTTTTTGAATTCTACAGTTTTTCCTTCTTTATCATTAAGTCTTTCAATCTTAAGTATTTCACTTGCTGAAACCTTATATTGTTTACCACCTGTTTGAATAACTGCGAAAGACATTGTTTTAATTTCATATTTGGAAATAGTGGCAATATAGCTTTCTAACTTGTCATGTCAAGTTATTACAGCAGCTAAAAACTATCTTTTAGATCTCTGACTTTCTTAAAAACTTTGAAATCTTCTTGATTTTTCATGTTTAATTTAATTTTTAGATCATTTTGATCGCATCTAAGAAAAATATTTGAATTTAGCTCCTCTTCCAGCGTGGTTGGTATAGTAGGTAAATTATTTGATCTCAATTTTTTTATTTTCTCAAATTTATTTTTTAAATCTGTATTATCACTATCGTATTTTAGACAAAATTCAGCATTTTTATAAGTATATTCGTGACCGCAATAAATTTTAGTATTTTTTGGAAGTTTTTTTATTTTATTTAATGATTCCAGCATTTGTTTATGATCCCCTTCAAAAATTCTACCACATCCAAGAGAAAATAAAGTATCTCCTGTAAAAGCAATTTTTTCCTTCTCAAAAAAAAAACAGATATGACCCAAAGTATGTCCCGGTATGTGAATTATTTTTGCTTCTGTATTTCCAAAATTCCAATTTTCATCATTTTCTAAAGAAATATCTATTCCAGGGATTCTATGTTTATCTCCTTTAAACCCAACAACTTTTGCTTTGAATTTTCTTTTTAACTCTTCGTTCCCCCCTATATGATCAAAGTGATGATGTGTATTTAATATATAATCTAGTTTTAAATTTTTTTTTTCAAGAAATTCAATAATTGGATTAGCCTCCGAAGGATCTACTACCCCAATTTTTTTTGAATTCTCTTCATTGATAATGTACGCATAGTTGTCTGTTAGGCAAGGTATCGGAATAATTAGCATAACATTTATTGTATAAGAAATACACCTAACTGAGAAAAAATATTTTTATATTTTCTATTTTTATTAGTAATTTCTGAAATTTTTTCATTAGTTAAACACATAGATTTATCAATTTTAATATTATTGTTATCACAAAAATTAACAAAGTCTTGGATTGTGCACATGTGTAAATTAGGAGTATCATACCATTCATTTGGTAAATTTTTAGTTACTGGCATAGTTCCTTTAAATAATAAATGTAGGCGAACTTTCCAATATCCAAAATTAGGAATTGAAACGATTGTTTGTTTACCTATTCTAAGAAGTTGCCTCAAAACTTCTTTTGGATCTAGAAAGGCTTGCAAAGTTTGACTTAAAACAACGTAATCAAATGATTTTTCAGGAAATTGTGTTAATTCTTTTTCGGCATCACCCTCAATAACTGATAAGCCTTTTGCAATGCATTTTTGGACAAGATCTTTATTTGGTTCCAAGCCTCTCACATCATTTTGTTGATTAACTTTTAGATACTTCATTAAGGTTCCATCACCACATCCTATATCTAAAACTCTTTTATTATTTTGAATTATTTGCGCTATAACTTTAAATTCATTTTTCATTTTTTGCCTCATTATAAGTTGAATTAAGAAATTCACTTATTGTTTTTAAAAATTCTGGCACATTCAGTAAAAATGAATCGTGGCCTTTATCAGAGTTAATTTCAACAAACCCAACATTTGCACCACAGGCATTTAGGGCTATAACTATTTCTTTATTTTCAGAAGTTGGATAAAGCCAATCGGAAGAAAATGAAATTACGAAAAATTTTGATTTGGTATTTTTAAAGGCCAGTGATAAATTGCCGTTAAACTGTTTTTCCAAATCAAAATAATCCATAGCTCTCGTAATGTATAAATAGCTATTAGCATCAAATCTATCTACAAAAGTAGCTCCTTGATAACGTAAATAACTTTCTATTTGAAAATCTGCATCAAAACTAAATTTTAAACTTCCTTTATCTTGCAACTTACGTCCAAATTTTTCTTGTAATCCTTTTTTGGAAAGATAAGTTATATGTGCAGCCATTCTAGCAACTGCTAAACCTTTATCAGGTGTAGAATTTTCTTTTTTCCAATTAGGGTCCGCCATAATTGCTTGTCTTCCTAATTCATTTAATGCAATGTTTTGTGCAGAGTGACTGGCGCTACAAGCTATTGGAATAGCAGAATATGATTTGTCTGGGTATAAAGATACAAATTGTAAAACTTGCATACCACCCATTGATCCACCTATAACAGCTAGTAACTTTTTAATACCCAAATGATCCAGTATATACTTTTGGGCTTTAACCATATCTCTTATTGTTATAACTGGAAATGTAGTACCAAATAATTTGTTTGTTTCTGGATTTATTTCCTTAGGTCCATAGCTGCCCATACAGCCACCAAGAACATTGGCGCAAATTACAAAATATTTATTAGTATCAATTGCTTTGTTTGGTCCAACTGCTGTGGTCCACCAGCCTTCTCTTTTAGTAATAGGGTTAATATTTGCACAAAATTGATCACCCGTTAATGCATGAAAAGCTAGTATAGCATTACTTTTATTTTTATTTAGATTTCCATAAGTTTCATATGCTAGTGGAAAATCTTTAATTATTTTACCACAGTCTAGTTCAAGGGACTGATTGATAATAAGTTTTTTTATATTTTTAATTTCGTTATTCATAATCAAACAAAAAAAAAGCCCAGCTAAACTGGGCAAAAACCTTTTTTAGCTGTTTTTTTTAATGCGCTCGCAATTTAAGTTAAATCAGCGCGCTTTTCTTGTACTAAAAACCACATCTTTTGTCAAATTAGGTTGTATTTATTTTGCCACAAAGTTGCATATATAGTATTTACCGATACGATTTATATATAAAAAAATTATGGATTTACCGAAGCCAATAAAATTTGAGGTTGAAAGATATGTTGGAGGATTGTCTCAATTTAAAAAAATTGAAAATCCAATAAAATTATCTGCCAATGAATCTGCTCTTGGACCAAGTCCAAAAGCAATTAAAGCATTTGAAAAAGAAAAAAACAAACTTTTTAAATATCCAGAAGATGATTCAAATTCTTTGAGGGAAGTTTTATCAAATGAATTTAAAATAGATCCCAAAAGGATTATTTGTGGATCAGGCTCAGATCAAATCTTTGATTTAACATGCCGCTTATTTCTTGAGCCCGGGGATGAAGTAATAGTTACAGAATTTGGCTTTATCATGTACAAAATATACGCCTCACTTAGTAGGGCAAAAATTGTGTTAGCTAAAGAAAAGAATTTTAAGGCATCAGTAGAAGAAATAATAAAAAAAGTTTCTGAAAAAACAAAAATTGTATTTATTGCAAATCCTAACAATCCTACAGGAACATATTTATCTAAAAATGAAATGCTTGATTTAAGAAAAAAACTTAGAAGCGATATACTTTTAGTTGTGGATGATGCTTATTTTGAATTTATCGATTCCGATAATTTTTCTTCAGGTTTAGATCTATTTGAGGATTCTGCTAACGTATTAATTACTAGAACTTTTTCAAAAATTTATGGTTTGGCTGGCCTGCGACTAGGTTGGGGATATTCTTCTAAAGAAATAATTGACAGTATGTACCAAATAAAACCTCCATTTAATGTCAATAGAGCAGTTCTTGCTGCGGGAGTGGCAGCTATTAAAGATAGTGAATGGACAAAAAAAGCAATTGATCATAATACATTATGGTCAAAGAAAATATTCTCTATGTTGAAAGAATATAATATTAAAACAAATGAACCTACGGTAAATTTCTTTTTGATGAATTTTGATGAAACAAAAATTAATTCAGATGAGGTTTTTGAAAAGTTAGTAGCAGACAAGCTAATTGTGAGAAAAATGACACAGTACAAAATACCCAATTCTTTAAGATTAACTATTGGAAATAAAGAAGCAAATGAACATTTTATTAAATCTATAGGAGGCATCTTAAAGTAATGTTTAAAAGGGTATGTATAATAGGATGTGGATTAATTGGTTCTTCTATAGCGAGGGGTATAAAAAAAAATAAGCTCGCTACTAAAGTAGTTTCTTCCAATAGGTCGAACAGCACTAATAAAAAAGTAATCAGATTAAAAATAGTGGATGAAGCTAGCTCTGATACAAAAAAAATGGTTAGAGGTTCTGATCTTATTATAATCGCCAGTCCTTTGAGCAGTTATAAGAATATAATTTTTAAAATAAAAGGTTCCCTAAAAAAAGGAGCTATATTAACTGATGTTGGATCGGTGAAAAAAAATGTAATTTCCCTAATTGAAAAAAATATTCCTAAAAATATATCTTGGATTTCATCGCATCCTATAGCTGGTACAGAAGATAGCGGACCTGAATCAGGATTTTCACAACTTTTTAAAAATAAATGGTGTATTTTAACTCCGGGTAAACAGTCAAATAATAAAGATATTAAATTATTAGAAAAGTTTTGGAAAAAATTAGGAAGCAGAGTTGACGTAATGGATGCAAAACAGCACGATTATATTTTATCGATTACAAGCCATATGCCACACTTGATAGCTTACAATATTGTAAATACAGCTCTTAAAATTAAAAAGAAAAAAGATCGCAATATTGTAAAGTACAGCGCAGGGGGATTAAGAGATTTTACAAGAATTGCTGCATCCAATCCTGTTATGTGGAGGGATATTTTTATCCAGAATAGGAAAAATACCTCAAAAATAATTGATAAATTTATAAAAAATCTAAAAGATTTAAAAAAAGCAATTAAAAATAAAAATGAAAAAAAACTAGAAAAAATTTTTACAAAAACAAAAAAAATAAGAAAAGAAATTATAGAAGCAGGCCAGGATATTAGCAGGCCTGATTTTGGAAGAAAATAAACTTAAGAAATATTTTTAATTTCATCGTATATTTTTACCTCCAAATTTCTAATAAATTCATCTCGATTTAAACCGGGTTCTATAGGTTTTAAAAAAGATACTGTTATTTTTCCTGGATGCTTAATTACCCCATGTTTTGGCCAAACCTTGCCTGAATTTAATGCTACTGGGACGCAAGAAATATTTAAAGCTTCGTATATTCTTCCAGCTCCTTTTTTAAAAGGCGCTTTATCATCAACCTTTACTCTTGTTCCTTGAGGAAATATTAGAAGAGGTCTTTTTTCATTTTTAATGATATTTGCCACTTTATTAAAAAAATTAAGATTATCTTTCGTAGTAGTATCCCTAACTATTTCAATTGACTTGATTTTTTTTAAATAAAGTCCAAACAAAGGAATTTTCAAAAGCTCTTTTTTTAAAATAAAGACCGGATAATCCAAAATACTTTGTAATGCAAAAGTTTCAAACATAGATTGGTGTGCACAAGCAACAAAATATTTTTCAGTTTTGGGTATATTTTCTATCCCTTTAAATTCTACTTTTGTATTTAAAAAAATTCTAACAATGAAAACTACATAGTGACCTAAAAATTTTCCAAATATTAAAGTAATTTTGGGAGGCAGAATTAGAGCGGGTAGTGCTATTATAAAAACCACAACTATTCCAGTATAAAAAAAAAGATTAAATAACAAAGATCTTAATAGAGACATTTTTATTAATTTTTAAATTAATTATTAATTAAATTTTCTAAACTTTGTCTTTTTTTAATTATTTTATGTTTAGAACCACTAACCATAACTTCAGCTATAGTGGGTCTAGTATTGTAATTTGAAGACAAAGACATTCCATAAGCTCCAACATTTAAAAGAGCTACATATTCACCTTCTCTGATATTGGAAAAGTTTTTTTTGTCAGAAAATTTATCTGAACTTTCACAAACAGGGCCTACAAATTTAAAATTCTCCCTTAAAGATTTTCCTGTTTTTTTTAAGGAAACAATTTCATGGTGAGCATTATATAAAGCAGGCCGCATTAAATTATTCATTCCAGCATCTAATATAACAAAATTTCTATTATTACTTTTTTTTATGTAAATAATTTTGGTAATCAAAATGCCAGCATTTCCTATAATAAACCTTCCGGGCTCAAATATAATTTTTGAATCTTTGTTTTTTAAAAATTTATTTACTAATTTTGCATATTTTTTTAGATTAATTTGTTTTTCTTTTTTTAAGTAAGAAATTCCCATACCCCCACCGAGATCAATAAATTCAAAATTTATTTTGGTCTTATTAATTATTTTATCTATTATTATTAAAACTTTTTTAAATGGTTCGACGCTTGTTATTTGGCTACCAATATGAACGCTTATACCTTTTAAATGTAAATTTTTCATTTTATTTATTTTTTTACAAAGATTTATAAAATCTTTGTAAACCAAGCCAAATTTTTCATCTTTCCCTCCCGTAGATATTTTTTGGTGCGTTTTACCAGTTACATTAGGATTTAACCTTATTCCTATTGAAGTTTTTTTAGAAAATTTTTTTGAAATACTATTAATGAGGTTAGCTTCGCTTTCTGACTCTATGTTAATTAAAAGTATATTTTTTTTTATAGCGGCTTTTATTTCTTTTTCAGTTTTGCCGATACCAGAAAAAACTATTTTATTTGGATTTATTCCAGCTTTTATTGCTTTGAATAGTTCACCGATAGAAACAACATCAGCACCTGCGCCCATTTTTTTTAGTTCTCTAAGTAAATTTAGATTAGCGTTTGATTTTACCGAAAAACATATTATTGGTTCGATTTCCTTAAATGCGTTATTAAAACGATAATAATTATTTTTTAACTGTGATAATGAGTAGCAGTAAAAAGGTGTCTCATACTTTTTTACTAATTTAAGAGTCGATATATTATCAACATAAAGGTTATTTTTCCTTAGCCTAATATAGTTCATTGGTTTTAAATTATATAAATATTATTATTTTTTTGATCCTGTGCTTCGTATTTAGGTTTATCCTTTACTCCACAAGACGTACAAATTATTCCTAAAGTAATAATAACAAACAACTTTCTCATTATTTAAATTCCTTTTTAAGTTTTGATATCATTTTTTTGATATTTTTTGTAGAAGTTCCTCCATAAGACGTTTTTAAATTTACTGAATTTCTAACATCAAATACCTTCATTACATCTTTATCTAAATCCTTTTTAATTTTTCTAATTTCATTTAAATCAAGTTCGTTTAATTTCTTTTTTTTCTTTTCAGCATAATTTACCAGTTTTGCGGAAATTATATAACCCTCCCTAAATGAAAGATTTTTGTTTTGAACAAGATAATCAGCAAAATCAGTTGCGGTTGTGTAACCTTCGTTTGCTAAAGATAACATTCTTTCTTTATTTGGTTTTAAACTCTTTACTAATTCATTTGAGATTAAAATTGATTCCATAAGAATATCAAAACTGTCAAATACTAGCTTTTTGTCTTCTTGCATATCTTTGTAGTATGAAAGAGGCAAACCTTTCATAGTTGTTAACATTGCCTGAAGTTTTCCAAAATTTTCTCCGGCTCTTCCTCTGATTAATTCAGCAGGATCAGGATTTTTCTTTTGAGGCATTATTGATGAGCCAGTCAGCATTTTATCATCAAATTTAATAAGTTTAAAAATATCTGAATTCCATATAATTAATTCTTCAGCTAACCTTGATATATGTACTGCACATATAGATGCTGATGATAAAAAATCTAAAGCAAAATCTCTATCAGATACTGTATCAATAGAATTATTGGTAGGTTTTTTAAAACCTAATTTTTTTGAAGTAAAATTTCTATCTATTTTGTATGATGTGCCAGCCAATGCGCCAACTCCAAGCGGGCATTCATTAATATAATTAATATTATTAACAAATCTCTCTTTATCTCTTTTAAACATTTCAACATAAGCTAATAGATAATGTGCAAAAGCAATTGGTTGAGCATTTTTTAAATGGGTGAAACCAGGCATAATCGTCTTAATATTTCCTTCTGCTTTTTTTAAAAAACTTTTAATTAAACCATTTATATTTTTAATTACTTCTATTGAGGATTTTTTTATCCATAATTTAAAATCTGTAATTACTTGGTCATTTCTAGATCTTGCTATATGCAAATAACCAGCATCAGAACCAATGATTGTAAAAAGCCTTTTCTCAATGTTTAAATGAATATCTTCATATTTTTTGCTAAAATTAAATTTATTTCTTTTGATTTCATTTCTTATTTTTTTTAAACCGCCAATTATTTTTTTACTCCTTTTTTTATTGATTATTTTTTGCTTACCAAGCATTTGAGCATGAACTATGGACCCAAGAATATCTTCTTCAAATAATCTTTTGTCTATATCTATAGATGCGCCAATTTTTTCAAATTTTTTTGATATGGGCTTATTAAATCTAGTACCCCAAACAGCTTTATTTTTACTTTTCATGTGTTAAGTTCTTATTTCTAATGTTTATAAATCAAAAAATTATAAAATTTTTAACTCTTATATTTTGTTTTAGTATTTTTTCATCAATAGCACAAACAAATGAAGATGTTCCACTTAATAATATAGCTATAAATGAAATTCCAAAGCAAATTTCGCCAATAGTATTTGAGGATTTTTCGGGTAATAAAATCAGTTTAGATGATTACAACGGCAAATTAGTGGTAATTAATTTTTGGGCTACTTGGTGTGCACCTTGCAAGAAAGAAATGCCTTCCCTTGACGAGCTTTATCAAAGTGATGACTTTAAAAATTTACAAGTTTTTGCTGTAAATATGGAAGAACCAAATAGATTAAAAACAAAGAAGTTTTTTAATAATCTTAAAATAAAAAAATTAAAAATTTTTTTCGATTCAGAATTAAATTTTGTAAAAGAATTTAAATTGAGAGGAGTTCCAACTACAGTTTTAATAAACAAAAAAGGAGAAGAATTTGCTAGGATCATTGGAGAAGTTAACTTTCAAGATAAAAAGTTTGTAAAATGGTTATCAAAATATGACTAATTATAATTTAGAAGTTACAACTATAAACCCTTTATCAAAAAATAAACCTCGCCAGGCAATAGTATTATGTCATGGTTACGGCGGTGATGGAAAAGATATAAGTGCTCTTGCCATAAATTGGCAACGTTTTCTACCAGATGCAATTTTTTTATGTCCTAATGCACCTGAGGTTTGCTCTATCAATCCACAAGGCTATCAATGGTTTGATTTAAGCTCGGAAAAAGAAGAAATAATTCTTGAGAAATCTTTAATCGCTGAAGAAAAATTAAATTTATTTTTAGATCAAGTTTTTGATAATCTTCAACTAACTCCAAAAGACCTAGCTCTCGTTGGTTTTAGCCAAGGTTGTATGATAAGCATTCAAACAGGAATTAAAAAAAAACAACAAATAAATTGTTTAATAGGTTATTCGGGAAAAGTAATAAATCAAAAACATTTATCAGATAATTTTAACTCCAAACCAAAAATTTTTTTAATGCATGGTGAAAATGATACTATTGTTTCACCTACACATTTGTTAGAAGCAAAGGAATATTTTAAAAAGCTAGGCATTAATGTTAAAACTAAAATGTTTAAAAATTGTGAACATAGAATTCCTGTCGAGGGTTCTAGTCTAGGATTAAGTTTTTTAAAAAAAAATCTTTTATAATTGAAACATTTTTTTCATAAACTTATTCTTGCAAAACTTATTCTAATCAGCTAACTTATTAACATGATAATAGCAGCCACTGAAAAAGTTCCATTAGAAAAATGTCCAGCATTAGTGTTAAACGCTGATTTTAGACCTTTAAGCTATTACCCTCTATCGCTGTGGTGTTGGCAAGATGCAATTAAGTCTGTGTTTCTCAATAGAGTTAGTATTGTTTCAAATTATAAAAGAAAAGTAAGGAGTCCATCATTTGAAATGAGTCTACCAAGTGTTATTGCATTGAAAAGTTTTATTAAACCATCAAAAAATCCAAATTTTACAAGATTTAATGTTTTTTTAAGAGATAAGTTTTCTTGCCAATATTGTGGCATGAATAAAGACTTAACCTTTGATCATTTGCTACCAAAGTCAAAAGGTGGAGTTACTGACTGGGAAAATGTAGTTACAGCATGTTCTACATGTAATGTAAAAAAAGGTGGAAGATTGTATTCATTATCAGGAATGAGGCTAAATAGAAAACCTTTCAGACCAACAATTGAAGATTTGCATGAAAATGGAAGAAATTTTCCTCCTAATTTTTTGCACGAGAGTTGGATGGATTATCTGTATTGGGACGTTGAGCTCTTACCTTAATAAAATTAAATTTTTTCGGAAATTGTTATAGCTATTCTCGAACCAGTTTTAATTACTTTATCCATAATTGAATAAAGTCCTACATTTGTAGCGCCAGATTCGTAAGCAATATTTTTATGCCCCACTTCATCATTTTTAAATTTTTCAATTTTAGCTTTTAAAACCATTTCATCGTTACCTAATTTTTTAAGCTGATTTTTATAATGATCTTCAATTACTTCTTCAACCGAAGCTGTACAAAGCATAGCTGCTTTTTTTCCTAAAAGCGCGGTTCCAAAACCTAGAGTAACTCCCATGATATCCCACAAAGGAAGTAAATAAGTAGGTTTTATTTTTCTTTTTTGAATTTCCTTTTCGAAATATTCTAAGTGTTCTTTTTCATGTTCTTTCATTTCTTCAATTTTATCTTTTAGAGAATCATCTTTTTTAATAGTTTTTAAAGCTAATAGTTGCCCTTCGTAAATTTTAATAGCACCACGTTCGCCAGCATGATCAACTCTTATTATTTCTTCCAGAGTTTTTTGGTTAGTTTTTTCCATAATTTATAAATAGTTTAATAAATATAACACTTAAAATAATAGAAAAAATAGTATTAATTGCTGCAAGGGAAAAACCCAGTACTTCAAAACTAACTTCTTTACAACTTATAGTATTTTGCTTTAGTTGCTCCAAAATTTGTTCTTTGGATAGTGTTTCAGATAAATTTTCTGTTGAACATAGTAGTGACTCGGTAAAAAAACCCTGTTCAATGCCAAAATGATAAAAAGCTAAAATTGAGCTAGCAATAAATACTAAAGATAATATTAATAAAGTAATTTTTTCATAACTTTTTATCAAAAAGAATTTCATTATTAATAAAATTGAAAGAAAATAAGGAATACGTTCATACAGGCATAATTTGCAAGGTTTATGGTCTAATCCATATTGAATTATAAAAGCTGAAGCTAATATTAAACTAATAAAGATTAGTATAGAAATTAGAATTTTTTTATTAATTTGATTTACCATTTTCTATTTTAAAAATAAAAAATAAACTAATGCTGCTAAAATTATAATTGCTACAGTAATGATGATGCTCCACTTAGTTCCGTATTTTTCTAAGAAAGGGGCTATTTTGTGTCCAAATCTGTAACTTAAATAAGCAACCAAAAAAAATCGTAAACCTCTTGTTATTAAGCATATAAAAATAAAAAATAATAAGTTAAAATGAATAATTCCACTAGAAATAGTTAAAAGCTTAAATGGAAGAGGTGTAAAACCTGCTGTAAATAGTATTCCTAACCAAGTAGTTAAACCGCCACCAGTTGAAAATTTTTCTTTAAATGAGCCAGAATATTCATATCCGTAAAATTCAAAAATTTTGATCGCAAATTCATTTAAAGAATAACCTATATAATAGCCGAACAACGCACCCAATACTGAAAAAATTGTTGCTATTAAAGCTATATTAATAAATTCTTTTCTTTTTGCTACTACCATTGGAATAATCATTACATCTGGCGGTATTGGGAAAAAAGAGCTTTCTACAAAAGCCTCTATTGCTAAAATTAACTTGGCATATTTATACCCGGCCCAAGCTATACATTTATCGTATAATTTTTTAATCATTTTATTATTTAAAGTTATTTATTTATCTTATACTATTTTTTTATGAATATTGTTACAGATGTAATCTTGCCACTTGCCTTAGCCTTTATAATGTTCAGTTTGGGCCTAGGACTAACCGGTGGAGATTTTATAAGAGTTTTAAAGCAGCCACGCGATTTCTTTGTAGGTGCATTTTCTCAAATTATTATTTTACCAATTATCGCATTTATTTTAGTAAAAATATGGCCTATCGCTCCCGAACTTGCCATTGGAGTAATGATTATTGCAGCAGCTCCTGGTGGTGTGACATCAAATTTATTAACTTCTTTTGCAGAAGGAGATGTTGCTCTTTCGATATCTCTTACAGCAATAATTAGTTTAGTTTGTGTTATTACAATTCCATTTATTGTTTTAACATCGGTAGGATTATTAAGCGATTCAAATGTAGCACAAGATATTTCTGTAATTGGTATGTCAGTAGATATGTTTTTAATTATTACAGTTCCGGTATTACTGGGCATGCTATTTAGAAAATTTGTTTCTACCTTGACACTAAAATTTGAACCAGTTACTAAAAAAATTTCTATTTTACTTTTTGTTCTGGTTTTAATAGGAGCAATTGCAGCAGAAAGGGAAAATGTTATTTCTTATTTTGCTCAGGCAGGTCTGATAACTTTAATTCTTAATGTAGTTATGATGGTTGTTGCTTATTTTGTCGCTCAATCATTGGCCTCAGGAATAAAACAAAAAAAAATGTATTACAATTGAATGTGGTTTACAGAACGGAACGCTAGCCATATTTGTAGGAAGTTCAATTTTTGGTGGGGGAATGTATGTTATACCTGCAGCTACTTATAGTTTGATAATGTTCGTTACCTCATTAATATTTGTATATTTTGTTAAAAGGGTCTCGTAGTTAAATGGATATAACGGCTCCCTCCTAAGGAGCAGTTGCAGGTTCGATTCCCGCCGGGATCGCCAAGGAAAACTAAGGCATGATATTGTAATGTTGTTTAGCGATTTTTTATTTAGCATTAAAAATGTACATAGAAGTTTTTTTGAAAAAAAAAAAATAATAAAATTATTTAGAGTAGGCATTGTATTTTTCTATAAGTTTATTGTCTTAGATTTAATTTTTTATAATTTTTTTTATAAAAAAAACTTGGATAAAATTTCGTCAAAAAATAAAGATTTATACAATAAGGATTTATTTTATTTATTTGAACATTTTAATAGTTTAAAAAAGGAACACAATTACGAAGATTTTTTTCATGAAAATTTAAAAGAAATTAAGAATAAAAATATGAATATATTAGAAATTGGAACAGCCAGAGGTAACGGCTTAGCTAGTTTTTATTTTTATTTTCCAAATTCCAATTTGATTGGCGCAGATAATAATCCATTTAGAATTCGCTATAAGTCAAAAAGAATAAGAAATGTATATGTTGATATTTCTTCAAAAAATATAATGAAGAGACTAACCAATCATTTAAATTTAAAATTTGATTTAATTTTTGAAGATTGTAGTCACAAACTTGTTGATCAAATTATATGCTTTGTTGAAAATTTCAAAAATCTAAAAAATGGTGGCATTTATATAGTAGAAGATTTAAATTTTCCTGAAATTCATGAAATGTACAATCCTACAAAAGAATCCATTAATCTAAAAATAATCTTGCAAAAGATAATCTCTGGCGATGAGGTTAACACTCAATTTTTAAGTCATAATGAAGTTGATTATATTAAAAAAAATATAGAAACCGTAAAATTTTTTAAATGTAAAAATAAAAAAAATTATTTAATTGAAGGTTTGAGTGATCATTCTGAAATTGCATTCATAAGAAAAAAATAGCATAATACCATTATAAAAGGAGAAATGGGCGAATGGCGGAACTGGTAGACGCGCAGGACTCAAAATCCTGTGGTAGCAATACTGTGAGAGTTCGATTCTCTCTTTGCCCACCAAAACTTAATGAATTCAAAAGATTATAACAGTTTAGTTGATTTATTTTTTTACCAAGCTAAAAAAGAAAGTTCTAATACACCTTTTTTAGAATGGTTAAATCCCAAAAATAAAAAAAAATATACCTGGGGCGAAACTTCAGCATGTATTTATAAACTTGCGAAAGTTATAAAAGAAAATATTTCAGATGGTGATAGATGTTTGTTAGTTTCAGAAAATAGACCTGAATGGTTGATAACAGATTTGGCAATCATGTTAGCTAATGGAATAACTGTTCCCGCATATACCACCTACACAGAAAAAGATTATAGATATTTAATCGAGGATTGCGAACCTTCTGTAATTATAATTTCTAACGATGAGATGCATAAAAAGTTAAAAAATATAATTAGTGAAAAAGATTTTATTAAAAAAATAATTTTTTTTGATGAAATTAAAAAGACAGACCATGAAAATAAATATTTAAACTTTGATTCCTTAGTTAAAAATGAATTAGATGAAAATGATAAAATTAAAAATACTAGTTTAAAAAGAAATTCTCCTGCTTGTATTATCTATACATCTGGTACATCTGGCAATCCGAAAGGAGTTATACTTAGTCATGGAGGAATACTAAATAATTTAGAAGGTGCTAGAGAAATTTTAAAACCTTTAATTGACAAAAAACCAACTTTTTTGACTTGGCTGCCACTGTCACATTCATATGAACATACAGTTCAGTTTGTGCAAATTGCAGTTGGAGCAAAAGTTTTTTATGCAGAAAGAATAGAAAAACTTTTAGAAAATATTTCACAGGCCAAACCAACTATCATGACAGCAGTTCCAAGATTTTATCAAAATCTTTATAATAAAATAAACATGAATATGAAAAAGGCAAAGGGTTTAAAAGCTAAATTGATACAATCTACAATTAATTTAGGTAAGAAAGAATTATTAAAAGAAAAAATGAGTTTTTCAGAAAAGATTATAAATTCAATAGTAAATATTTTGGTTAGAAAAAAAGTAAAAAAACAATTCGGAGGAAATTTAAAAGCGTTTGTATCTGGTGGAGGAGCCCTTGACAGAGAAATAGGTGAATTTTTAAATTCAATAGGATTACCTACTTTACAAGGTTACGGTCTCACGGAAACTTCACCAGTGGTAAGCTGCAACCCTATTCACAAAATTAGAGTCGAAACGGTTGGTCCTCCATTTAAAGGTAATCAAGTTAAAATAGCTGATGATGGAGAAATTTTAGTCAAAGGGGAAAATGTAATGTTAGGTTATTGGAATAAAAAAGAAGATACTTTAAAAGTACTGAAGGATGGTTGGTTGTATACCGGTGATATTGGCGAAATAGATCCCAAGGACGGTTATTTAAAAATTACCGATAGAAAAAAGGATATAATAGTTAGCGCTGGCGGGGATAACATTTCTCCAGCAAAAATAGAAAATCAACTATCTAATTCCCCAGCTATTGAACAATCAATAGTTTACGGAGAAGGTAAAAATTATTTGGTAGCGCTTATTGTTCCAAACAAAGATTTTATTGGCAAAAAAGAAAAAATAAAAGAAATTGTAGATGAAATTAACCAAAACTTAACTTTAGTTGAAAAAATAAAAAAATTTTATTTACTCGAAGAAAATTTTTCAATTGAAAATGGTTTGCTAACTCCCACAATGAAAGTAAAAAGAAATAAAGTAACACAAAAATATAAAAATATTTTAGAAAATTTTTATAAAAAATAATTAAATTAAATAAATTTAAATTATAAATAATGTTAAAAAACATTGTTATTGCTAGTGTTTTTAATATATGAAAAAAATTATTTTTTTTTAAATTAGTTTTTTAAAATTGGTTAACATTTCTGTTTGACATCGGGAAAAAAAACAATAAAGCTTAAAAATACAAGCGAATCATATTAATGATTTGTTTTAATTAAAACAAAAAGGGAGCTGACAATGGCTAAACGTAGAAAAAAGAAAAAAGGTAAGAAAAAAGCTAAAAAAAGAAGAAGAAGAAGATAAATAAGACCTTTTTTAATGATTTGCGCCCTCCTTTATTTATGAAGGGGGGCGTTTTTATTCAGGCTCTACCTTATGCTCATGTTCAGGAATATTTACTCGTTTAAGGGCCTTATCCATTTTTTGTTGGGCTTTGTCTCCAATAATTATTTGAATTTCAGATTTTAGTCTGTCATATGCTTTTTCAAAAAGTTGCCTTTCACTGTATGATTGATCAGCAATAATATCTGTTTTTTTATTTAAATCTCTTACCACTTCAGCCAAATCATAAAGCTTGCCAGAGTTAATTTTTTGGTCATATTCTTGAGCTCTTCTACTCCACATGGTTCTTTTTATTTTTGGTTTACCTTTCAAGATATTAATTGATTTATTTATTTGATTAATACTTGAAACGTGCCTTAGATGGGACTGTTGATTTAGAGGTATACTTAAAGTTAATTTTTCTTTTTCAATAAATACTTTATAAAAAGTTATTTCTATATTTCCAATCTTTGCCTTTTCGACCGCAATAATTTTTCCTATACCATGTTTTGGATAAACAACATAATCACCGATATTGTATATTTTTGGTTCAGTAGGTTGTTTTTTTATTTTTGTAATTTGTACTTTATCTTCATTTGGCTTGCTTAGACTCTTTGTTTTATTCAACAACTTATTCTTAATATCTTTTTTTAGTTTTTTCTTTTTATCTTTTTCTTTTTTCTTCCTTCCTCTTTTTTTTTTAGTCATATTAATTTTTTTTAATCTCCCTTGCCCGGTTTCTCGCTAAAATATTTCATTTTATTTTCAACGCCACGCCATTTTTCTTGGTCCTTAGGTACATCGTCAGGCCTTTTTTTTGTAATATTTGGCCACAAGTTGCTGTATTTGGTGTTATGCTCTATCCATTTACTTGCTACTTCGTCTGTATCAGGCTGAATTGCATCTACAGGACATTCCGGTTCACATACACCACAATCTATGCATTCATCAGGTTTAATTGCTAGCATATTTTCACCTTCATAAAAACAGTCAACGGGACAAACTTCAACACAATCTAATAATTTACATTTAATACATTTATCATTAACTATATAAGTCATTTTTTATTTTTTATTTTATTGAACTTTTAACTTTTAGTTTTACTATTCCACTATCCTTATCAGAAATATATAACAAACCACAAACTCTTCTTATCAAATTCGTTTCGTAAATATCATTTGTGCCATCTGAATATACAATTTTCCAGAGTATTTCAATTATTTTAAGTCTAAATTCAATAGAATTTTTTTTAATTTCTCTTGTAAACTCGACAATTTGATTTGATTCTTTTTCTTTTCTTTCAGCATTTATTAATATTTTTTCGACTTCATTCTCCTTAGATATTCCCATATCTATAATAGTTTTTTTGATCATTTTTCTTTCAGTTTCCGAATAATTGTTATCAATTCTTGCGGCATGAACCAATAAAGCAGCAACTAAAATATATTTATCAGTTGGTATTTGGTCCTTTTTTTTAAACATTTTTTTAAACATTTATCTAAATCTTAACTCTGACAATTTATCAAAGGGGCTGTTTTTATTAACGTTTTTATTATTTTTTTCTTTTTTTCTTTTTACAAATTTAGGTTTATAGATAAAAAGCTCTCCCTCATCGCCTTTAATTTTTTTAGGTTGATAGTGCATTAGTTCTAAAAGTTTAATAAAATTTTCCTTTGTACAACCGATTAAGTTAATCATATTAGAGTCAATTTTAAATATATTATCTTTACTGTTTTCTATAATTTTTAAAAAAAGTCTTTCCAGTATATCTACTCTTACATAAAATTGATCAAAATTTTCAAAGCCGCATATTAGAAGGAATTTATTATTTTTTTTGATTTGATCTTTTAAAAAATTTAAGCCAGATTTAGGAACATTATATTTTTTATCTTCAGGATAATATAGCTTCCACAATTTTACTCTTAAATTTACAGCATTTGGCTTTAGCATTTTTGGAAGAAAAATATGATACCTGCCAATTTTTACACCAGCTTTTCGCAAACTTAGTCGATTTTCTTTAGAAATATTTTTTATCATTTCACGAACTGTCTCTCTTTTTATTACTCCGTTATTTTCAAATAGCTGATAACATAAAGCTCTAACATAATTATTTTTAAATTTTGTATTGCTTAGGTCAACGAGATCCTTAAGCTCAGTGGATATAAGTTCATGAAGTTTTTTTTCTAAGTTCACTTTTAACTTTTGTTTTGATTCTTCGTCAATTGCTTCATCAACTAATAATTCTAATTTTGGATTTAAATAATTTTTTCCTGGAGTAGCATAAGCTATAGGACTATCCATCCAATTTATTTTACAATCATCTTCAATTTTAAAATCATCACTTTTAATTATTTTGTGAACTCTTTTCATTAACTCCGGTGCTATAGCTTGTCTGGCGGCTTTTTTTAGTGATTTAATGTCAGTTTTTAAAGATCCAGATTTTAAATCTAAGTTTAATTTTAAACCGTTCAATCGACCCATATATTGACCGTCAATAATAACTTCATTTTCATTTTTGATTTCTGTTGTTAACGTGATATTTTGTTTTAAATTTCTAGATAGTATACTTATTCTTTTATCTATAAAACTTTTAGTGAGTTCTTCATGAAGCTTGTCAGACAATTTGTCTTCTATGTGCTTGGTTCTTTCAATCCAATAGTCATAATTATTTGCCCAATATTTTTTATTAGCAACGTAGGACCATGTTCTAACATTTGAAATTCTATTAGTTAAGGTATCAATATTTCCATCATATCTGTCTAGGCGTTCAAGTTGTTTTTTCATATAATCATTTGTAACTTTTCCTGATTTTGATGTTAGGAAACCTAGAACTTTTTTAACTATTTCAATATGATTTCCATATTCTTTTTTTGAAAAATCTGGTATTTGACAACATTCCCAAAGAATTTTATTAAAATCTTTAGAAGATTTTTTTTTCAATTCATCTTCGTTTTTTATAAGAAATTTTAGTACTTTTTCGTCTTCACAATCATTAATTCTTTTTAAAAATTCATTATCAGTTTGTTTTTCAAGAGAAGATACTAAAATATCTAAATTATCAAAATTAATGTTTGAGTTTCTCCAATAAAGTACATCAATTTTATTGAGCTCATGATTCTCTAATTTTTCAATTTCATCAGGCAATAATTGCTTACATTGGCCAGTTATTCCAAAAGTACCGTCGTTAATGTGTCTTCCAGCTCTTCCTGCTATTTGTGATATCTCGCTTAAAGTTAACTTTCGATTTTTTTTTCCATCAAATTTTTTTAAATTACTAAAACTAACATTATCAATATCCATATTGATTCCCATTCCGATTGCGTCAGTTGCTACTAAGTAATTTGCGTCTCCTGATTGGTACAATTTTACTTGAGAATTTCTTGTTTTAGGACTTAAAGAGCCCATAATTATCGCAGCCCCACCTTTTTGTCTTCTAACCAATTCTGCTATTGCATATACTTCATCTATTGAGAAAGCGATTAATGCTGTTTTTGGATTTAAACGTGATATTTTTTTATAGCCACTATATGTAAGTTTTGAATATCTTTCTCTACTAACAAATTCAACATCTTTTATTAATGAAGCAATTACAGATTTCATCGTATGAGAACCTAGAAACATTGTGAGTTTATCCCCTCTTGCATTTAATAGTCTGTCCGTAAATATGTGCCCTCTTTCATGATCAGTACACATCTGAATTTCGTCTACTGCTACAAAATCAACTATTAGATCTTGAGGCATAGATTCCACAGTACAAACGTAAAATTTCGGAGATTTTGGTATTATTTTTTCTTCTCCAGTAATGAGAGCTACTTTCTCTGCTCCAACTTTGTTCACACATTTGTCAAAAATTTCTCTGGCTAGCAATCTAAGAGGAAAACCAATAATTCCTGTTTCATATTCCAACATTGTTTCAACAGCCAAATGAGTTTTTCCAGTATTAGTTGGACCTAAAACAGCTGTAATTCTTTTTAAATTGTTTTCCATAAATTGTGTTTGATTTTTTTTGAAGCACTACATTTAGATTTCCATTAGGAACAAAAGATGATTAAAACGTGACCGAATCACCCTAATATAAGTTCTCCTTTTCAATATTTGAAAATTAAGTTTAGCATAGTTTTAAAGAATTCAATATTAATTTTTTTTGGCATAATAGAGCAATGGAAAGCTATCTTTGGAAAATCAGTGATAAGAAGTTAAAAGAAACAAATTTAACTTTTTATTCAAACTTCATTCAACAAAAATATAAAGTTAATTTAGGAAATGATTTTAATAAAATTTGGAAATGGTCAGTCGATAATACCCCAGAATTCTGGAAATCTATTTGGGAATTCACTAAAGTAAAAGGGAAGTTAGGAAACGTTTTATTTAAAGAATCTAATATATTTATAAATAATAAATTTTTCCCAGATGCTGAACTTAACTATGCAGAAAATATTTTAAAAAAAAATAATTTTGATCCAGCAATAATATTTAAAAGTGAAAATGGTTATAAAACAATTGTATCTTGGAAAGATTTAAATTTACATGTAGCTCAAATTTCATTTTGGATGAAGTCAATTGGAATCAAGAAAGGAGATAGAATTGCTGCATATTTACCAAATATACCGGAAACTGTAACGGCTTATATTAGCACATCTGTTCTGGGAGCAATATGGTCTTCATGCTCGCCAGATTTTGGCACACTAGGTGTTATAGATAGATTTTCTCAGATTAATCCAAAAATATTATTTATTGGAGATAAATATTTTTATAATGGAAAAAAAATAAATATTATCGAAAGATTACCTGCAATTTTAGATAAAATACCCTCAATAAAAAAAATTGTAGTAGTTCCTTACCCTGGGACAGCAATTGAAGAAAAAGAAAATATTAAAGTTGATAAATATAATTGGAACGATTTAGTTGCTGACAAAAAAAGAAACAAAATTAAATTTGTAATGTCTAAATTTAATGATCCCTTAGCAATTCTTTATTCTAGCGGAACTACTGGAAAACCAAAATGTATTTGTCATGGAACGGGAGGAGTTTTGCTTCAGCATAATAAAGAGTTACAAATACATGCCGATGTAAAAGATAATGATCGAGTATTCTATTTCACAACCTGCGGATGGATGATGTGGAATTGGCTTGTTGGAGCTCTTTCATCAGGAGCAACAATTTTACTTTTTGATGGATTTCCCATGTATAAAAAACACGATTTATTATTTGAATTTGCTAGTGAAGAAAAAGTAACTCTATTTGGTATTAGCGCAAAATATATAGATACATTAATTAATGAAAAAGTAGTTCCAAAAGATAAATACAATCTTTCAAAATTAAGAACAATTTGCTCAACTGGTTCACCTTTATCCAAAGATGGATTTAAATATATTTATAAGAATATTAAAAAGGACGTTCATTTATCTTCTATTTCAGGTGGTACTGATATTGTTTCATGCTTTGTTTTGGGAAATTTATTTCAACCAGTTTACTCTGGCGAAATTCAAAACAGAGGCTTAGGGATGGACGTAGATATATTTGATGAAAAAGGTTTATCTATAAGAAATACAAAAGGAGAATTAGTATGCAAAAAACCTTTTCCTTCAATGCCAGTTAAGTTTTGGAATGATGATAAGGATAAAAAATATAAATCTGCTTATTTTAAAAAATACAAAAATATTTGGCATCATGGAGATTTTGCCAAAATGACGAACAATGGTGGCTTCGTTATTTTTGGAAGATCTGATACTACGCTTAATCCAGGAGGAGTTCGACTTGGTACAGCGGAAATATATAGTGTTGTTGAAAAATTGGAAGAAATACAAGAGTCAATCGTCATTGGACAGTCTTGGAAAAATGATATTAGAATAATATTATTTATAGTGCTTAATAAGGGTTATAACTTAACAAACGAAATTAAAAAGAAAATTAAAGATGCAATAAAAATTAACGCATCTCCCAGGCACGTGCCCTCAAAAATAATTTCCATTTCTGAAGTTCCAAAGACAAAAAATGGAAAACTTGTGGAGTTGGCTGTTAAACAGACTGTGGAGGGTGAAAAAATAAAAAACTTGGAAGCTTTAGCTAATCCAGATAGTTTAAAACAATTTAGAAATATTAAAGAATTAAATGAATAAAATTATTAAAGAGCAAATAGCCAAATTGAAGCCTTCCGCTACTTTAGCAATTAACGAAGAATCCAGCAGACTAGAAAAAAGTGGGAAAAAAATTTATAAGTTTGGTTTTGGCCAGTCACCATTTCCAATTCCTGATAGTATAGTTTTAGCTTTAAAAAATAATGCCGATAAGCATAGATATCTTCCAATGCAAGGTCTTGAAGAATTAAGATTTACCATAGCTAATTATTTAAACAAAAATAACAATAATAATTTTAATAAAGAAAATATTGTGATTGGACCAGGCACAAAAGAATTGATGCTTCTAACTCAAATTATTTTTAAGGGAGATGTATTGCTTCCTGCTCCTAGTTGGGTTTCATATCAACCCCAGGCACTTATTGGTAAAAATAAAGTTCACTGGATTCAAACTTCATCAAATTCTAATTGGTTTCCAACAGCTAAACAATTAGAAGATAAAATAAAAAATATTAAAAGTGAAAGCTTATTACTTTTTATAAATTCTCCAAATAACCCATCCGGCACAGTGTGTAATAATTTGCAAGAAATTGCCGAGGTAGCTAAAAAATATAAAGTGATTATATTATCTGACGAGATATATTCTCAACTTAATTTTAACGGCCAATACAAATCAATTTCAAATTTTTATCCTGAAGGTACCATTGTTAGCACTGGTTTGAGCAAATGGTGCGGAGCTGGTGGTTGGAGACTTGGTTTTTTTGCTATACCAAACCAACTTGAAAATTTTAAAAATAGTTTAAAAATACTCTGTAGCGAATCTTTTACTTCTGTAAGTGCTCCGATACAGTATGCAGCAATAGAGGCATATAAAGTCGATCATTCAAAATATTTAAATTCTGTTAAAAAAATATTATCTTTTACAGCTAATTATGTTTATGAAAATTTAAGATCTAATGTGATAAATATTTCAAAACCTGAGGGTGGATTTTATTTATTTCCAGAGTTTAATAATGCTAACTTTTCTTCATCATCTGAAATGTGTAAAGATATTTTAAATAAAACAGGAGTTGCCCTACTTCCTGGAAGTGATTTCGGATTAGACAGCAGTAAAATGTTAGCGAGATTAAGCTATACAGATTTTAATGGTGGTAATTTTTTGAAGAATACTTTAGGTAGTAAAAAACTAGATACTGCTGATTTAGAAAAGAACGCACCAAATATAGTTGCAGGCGTGGCTGCTTTAAAAGATTGGTCAAATTCACTTTAGATTCATTTTAAAGTTGGTATCCTTCTAACATTAAATTTAATTATTAATAATTAAAAAGGGGGAAAAATGAGAAAGTTTATTTCCACTATTGCAGGAGCTTTAATGATGTTTGCTCTATCTGCGCCTTTAGCAACGATAGCAAAATCAGCAGAGTTCTTCACAATAGGAACAGGCGGACCAACTGGAGTTTATTTTCAGACTGGTAACGCGATTTGTAAAATGATGCACAAGTTTGCGATAAGTGCAGATCATGGAAGAAAAAAAGGTACAAATAAAGCATACAGATGTACTGCTCCGTCAACTGGAGGTTCTAATTACAACATTGGACAAATCAAAGAAGGAGAATTCCAATTTGGTGTAGCTCAGTCTGACTGGCAATTTCATGCTGTCAATGGTTCAAGTAAATGGGAAGGAAAAAAGTTCGGTAATTTAAGAGCTGTTTTTTCAGTTCATAATGAACCTTTCCAAATTTGGGCTAGAAAAAAAGCAAAAGTTAAAGACTTTAAAGGTCTTAAAGGTAAAACTGTTAACATAGGTAATCCTGGTTCAGGTCAAAGAGGAACCATGGAAGAGCTTATGAAAGCAATGGGAGTTGATAATAGTTACTTTAAAGGAGTAACAGAATTAACTTCATCAGAACAAGTAAAAGCACTATGTGACGGTAAAATAGATGCATTTGGTTATTCAGTAGGATTTCCAAATGGTGCTATGGAACAAGCCGCTACTTGTGGAGCAAAAGCTCTGCCAATTAATCTTACAGGCGGACCTGTACAAGGTTTAATTGATGGTGCAGACTATTATGCAGCAGCAACAATACCAGCTGGTACTTACACTGGACAAAAAAAAGATGTAACTACTTTTGGTGTTAAAGCTACTGTTGTAACTAGCGCTGATGTTCCTGAAGAGTTAGTTTACTTAGTAACAAAAGCTGTTTTTGAAAATTTTGATGCTTTCAGAGCACAACATCCTGCTTTTGGTCCATTAGAAAAGAAAAATATGATATCTGATGGTTTATCTGCGCCGCTACATCCTGGTGCGATTAAATACTATAAAGAAGCTGGATTAATGTAATCCAAAAACTTAATTAAAATTAAAAAGGCCCAATATATTTATTGGGCCTTTTTTTTATAGTAAAGTATCTTTTACAAATGAATCAAGAAACTAATACAAAAATTAAAAGCAAAATTCACGAAGATTTATCACCCACTAGAAATCTGACAGGATTACATTTAAAAATTGTTGCTGCTATAGCAATTATTTGGTCCTTATTTCAACTTTGGTACGCATCACCATTTCCATTTATATTTAATATTGGAATGTTCAAAGGTTTGCCAGCTAGAGCAATTCATTTAGGTTTTGCTTTATTACTAGCATTTCTAATATTTCCAATTTCACGCGGTAAAAAAATTTCAGTTTTTGATATTTTTATAAGTATAGTTGCATCTTTTTGTTGTTTATATATTTATTTTTTTTATGACCAACTTATAGACAGGGGAGGAGTTCTTTTAAACATCACTTTAGGTGAAAATATTAATGTACCAATTGAATTAATTATTGGAACAATTGGAATTTTAATTTTACTTGAGGCAACCAGAAGAGTAATAGGAAAACCTTTAGCTATAATAGCAATAATTTTCTTATTATTTTCTTATTTTGGACAATATGCTCCTGATATAATTTCTCATGGAGGACTTTCATTAAAGAGACTTGTTGGATTTCAATGGTTTGATCAAGAAGCTATATTTGGAATTCCTATTGGGGTGTCGGTAGATTTTATATTTTTGTTTGTTTTATTTGGAGCACTTTTAGAGACAGCGGGTGGAGGTAAATATTTTCTGGATTTGGCTTTTGCTATGGTTGGAAAAATGAGAGGAGGGCCAGCTAAGGCAGCTATATTAGGATCAGGTATGACCGGCATGATATCTGGTTCTTCAGTTGCAAATACAGTTACTACAGGAACCTTCACCATCCCGATTATGAAAAAAACTGGGTTCTCAAAAGAAAAAGCAGGAGCAATAGAAGTATCGTCATCAGTTAATGGTCAAATAATGCCTCCAGTTATGGGAGCAGCCGCTTTTGTCATGGCAAGTTTTATAGGAGTTACTTATTTTGAAGTTGTAAAACATGCATTTTTGCCAGCAGTTATATCTTACATAGCTTTATTTTATATTTCACACCTTGAAGCTTTAAAATTAAATCTAAAAGGAATGGAAGAAAAAGATGTACCTCATCTTAAAAAAACCTTTTTAGCTGGCTTACATTTTTTAATTCCAATTTTTGTTTTAATATATTTATTGGTTGTTCTTCGTTTTACAGCTTCTTATTCAATTTTTTATGCAACCATCGCATTAATTTTGGTTAACCTAATAAATAAATTATTTCAATCAAGAAAAGAATCAAATTTCAAAGATGCTTTAAAAATTTGGTTTAATCAAACTATTGTAGGATTTGAAAAGGGAGCAATAAATATGGTGGCGGTTGGAATTGCTATTGCAACTGCAGGAGTAATCGTTGGAGCTGTAGGTTCCACAGGTTTAAGTACAAATTTAATTATCGTAATAGAATCTATTGCTAAAGATAATGTCGTAATTTTAATATTATTAACTATAGTTCTGTGCTTGTTGTTAGGTATGGGACTTCCCACAACAGCAAACTATGTTGTTGTAGCATCATTAATGTCTATGGTTTTAGTGGACGTAGGTAATGCCTCAGGATATATATTTCCACTTATAGCAGTTCACCTATTTGTATTTTATTTTGGGTTAATGGCGGACGTAACTCCTCCGGTAGGCCTTGCATCGTATGCTGCAGCAGGCATTTCGGGAGGAGATCCTCTCAGAACTGGAGTTCAAGCTTTTTGGTATAGTTTAAGGACAGCCATTCTTCCTATTGTATTCTTGTTTAATCACGAGCTTCTTTTAATAGGTATAGAAAATATTTGGCACGGTTTAGTAGTCATTATAACTTCTTTAATTGGCATACTAGTATTTACAGCAGCTACCCAAGCTTGGTTCGTTAATAAAATGAGATGGTATGAAATAGTTGCTTTTCTATTAATTTCTTTATCATTTTTAAGACCTGATTATGTTATGGATAAGTTCTATCCAAAATTTGAATACTCTCCATTACAAATAAATAATTTAGAAATGGTTACCTTAAAACCTGACCATGATGTCCATATAAAAGTAACAAGAAATACTGACTATGGCGAAAGATATAAACTTTTTGTGATTGAAAGTAGCAGTTTTGATGAAAATTATTCACTAAAAGATTATGGCATTAGTTTAATTGACCAAGAAGGTAAAACGACAATAGATACACTTGACTGGAAGGGTCTAGCTAAGAAAGATGGTATGGAAATGGGAGATATAATTACTGAATTCAAAATTGAAAATTTAGATAGGCCCAATAAAGCAATTGTTTATCCATTTGCTTTATTATTTTTAGTTGGTTTTGGTTTTTTAAATTATAGAAGAAAACCCATTTTGTAATTTAACCGCCTGGACCAGCTCCAGTTAATTTTAATATTTTCCACACGCCAGATGCTGTAGCAACAATTTTATCAGAAGTTTTTAATTCACATGTTAAAAAAATCATTGATTTAGTTTTTTTTTGTATTTTGGTAGTTCCTATTAATTCTTGACCCAGTTTAACTGGAGAAATAAATTTTAATTCTAAAGAAATAGTTACACATGGTTCTTTGCCTGCAGCCCGATGAGCTGCAGTACCAGCACCAGCATCAACTACTGCTGCAATAAAACCACCATGTGTAATGCCAGCGGCATTAAGGTGATTTTCTTTGATAGTAGTTTTAAACTGATATTCTTTTTCCGAAACAGTTCTAAATAAAAGTCCACCATTGTGTTTCATGAAACCTGGCTTAAGACTTATTTGTTCAAATTTAGTATCCATAATTTTTTCAAAATATTAGTGTTAATATTAATATAAATATTAAAATTAAAATAAAAAAATATATAACAGCTTTTTGCAAAGGTATTTTTGTAACCCAATTAAAATTCATTTTTAACCTTTTAATCTATGGTGGACTGTGTGGGAGTCGAACCCACGACCTAATGATTAAGAGTCATCCGCTCTACCAACTGAGCTAACAGTCCGCCAAATTTATAAAAATTTATAGCCAGTTCTTTCATTTTTAATTCTGGCGGGCCCTGAAGGACTTGAACCCTCAACCTCCACGTCCGTAGCGTAGCGCTCTATCCAATTGAGCTAAGGGCCCTACCTAGCGTTTCTTATCAAAGAAAATGCCTTATTTGAAGCGCCTTTCTAGGCTATTTTACCAAATTGTTAATGAGAAATAGGAAACACAACGCGTGTATTACTAAACTGTTAATTACTTTTTAAATATTTTTTTAAAATTACTTTTTGTATCCAAAATTTTCCATCTAAATTTTTATATTTTAGTTGAAATATTTTTTCGATATTTCTTATAATTAAGGTCATGTTTTAAGTGTGAATATTTACATGGCTGAAAATGGATGAAATTGTGGTATAAATAAAACATCAATTATGACATCAAAAATAACTGTTCCAGATATAGGTGACTTTGAAAACGTTGAGATAATTGAAGTTCTTACAAAGCCTGGAGCTGTAATTAAAAAAAATGATCCAATTGTGACATTAGAAAGCGATAAATCTAGTGTAGAAGTGCCATCACCTTATGCGGGAAAAATTTCGTCTTTAGAAATAAAAATAGGCGATAAAGTTTCAAAAGGAAGTGTATTAGCTATTATTGAAACTGACACTTCTAAGGAAACAGAAAAGTCGACAAATATAAAGGAAATAAAAGAAAAAAAAATAGAACCATTAATATTAAAAGATGAAGAAATTTTACCAGAAACTGAAAAAATTATTAAACAAGCTGAATCTGCTATCCCCAAACAAAAAGAAAAAAAACAAGCAAAAAAAATCCCTGCTCGTTCAAATGGATCAGATATAGATCCAATAGAAACTCAAGAATGGCTAGATTCTTTAAGTGCAGTTATTTCAAAGGATGGTTCAGATAGAGCGACTTATATTTTAAAAAAACTGATAGATGAAACTTATAAGGAAGGTGCTAATAAACCTCTAACTCGAAATACACCTTATATAAATACAATATCACCCGAAAATGAAGTTAAGTCTACCGGTGATCAAAATATTGAGAGAAAAATAAGATCGCTAATCAGATGGAATGCTGCAGCCATGGTTGTCAAAGCAAATAAAAAAAACCCAGAACTTGGAGGTCATATAGGAACATTCGCTTCAGCCGCTACACTTTACGATGTGGGGATGAATCATTTTTGGAGAGCTAAAAATAATAAATTTGGAGGAGATTTAATTTATTTTCAAGGACATAGCGCACCAGGAATGTATGCTAGAGCTTTTTTGGAAGGAAGACTTACCGCAAATCAATTAAGTAATTTTAGACAAGAAGTAGGTGTTGATGGACTTTCGTCTTATCCGCATCCTTGGTTAATGCCTAAATTTTGGCAATTCCCTACGGTATCAATGGGTCTTGGTCCAATTTTATCAATCTACCAGGCCAGATTTACAAAATATTTAATTAATAGAGGCTTATTAAAAAATGAAGATAGAAAAATTTGGGCCTTTCTTGGTGATGGAGAAATGGATGAGCCTGAATCTTTAGGAGCTATTGGGTTAGCTGCAAGAGAAAAATTAGATAATTTAATATTTGTTATTAATTGTAACCTACAAAGATTAGACGGACCTGTTAGGGGAAATGGAAAAATCATTCAAGAATTAGAAGGCATTTTTAGAGGAGCAGGTTGGAATGTAATTAAAGTAATTTGGGGCTCGTATTGGGATCCTTTAATCGCAAAAGATAAAAGTGGTTTATTAGTAAGAAGAATGAACGAGTGTGTAGATGGGGAGTACCAAGCTTTTAAAGCCAAAGGAGGAGCTTATGTAAGAGAGAAATTTTTTGGTAAGTATCCTGAACTAAAAGATTTAGTATCATCCATGACTGACAGAGATGTATGGAAACTTAACAGAGGAGGGCATGACCCGCACAAGGTTTATGCCGCCTACCATGCTGCAGTGAAAAATAAAGGCCAGCCAACAGTTATTTTAGCTAAAACAATCAAAGGCTATGGTATGGGCAAATCTGGAGAAAGCACCAATACTACTCACCAACAAAAAAAATTAGGAGAAGAAGATCTTCTTTATTATAGAGATCGATTTGATATCCCACTTACTGATAAGCAAGTTAAAAATATTGAATTTTACAAACCAGGAGAAAAATCAGAAGAAATAAAATATCTCAAAGAAAGAAGAATGAAGCTTGGAGGAAATTTACCAGAGCGGACTTCTTATGCAAAACCTATAAAAAAACCTTCAAAAGATATTTTTGAAAACATGCTTCAATCTTCAGGAGATCGTGAAATGTCCACGACAATGGCTCTTGTAAGAATGTTAACCAGTTTGTTAAGAGATAAAAATATTGCTTCAAGATTGGTACCAATTATTCCAGACGAGGCTAGAACTTTTGGAATGGAAGGTTTTTTTTCAAAGATTGGTATTTATGCACATGAAGGACAAAAATATGAACCCGAAGATTCGAAACAGCTTAGTTCTTATAAAGAAGACAAAAAGGGTCAAGTTTTAGAAGAAGGAATTACAGAATCAGGATCAATATCCTCATGGATAGCGGCAGGCACATCTTACACTAATCACGATTTAGAAATGATACCGATCTATACCTTTTACTCTATGTTTGGTTTTCAAAGAGTTATGGATTTGATTTGGGCAGCTGGAGATTCTCAAACGAGAGGATTCTTAATAGGAGCAACAGCAGGCAGAACAACTTTAGCAGGGGAAGGTTTACAACACCAGGATGGGCATAGTCATTTACTTGCATCAACCATTCCGAATTGTGTTAGCTACGATCCTACCTTTGCTTATGAACTAGCAGTGATTTTAAAAGAAGGGTTAACCAGAATGCATGATAAACAAGAAAATATTTTTTATTATGTAACTGTAATGAATGAAAATTATAAGCACCCATCAATTCCAAGAGATTGTGAAAAAGGCATACTTAAAGGAATGTATTTGTTTAAGGAATTTAATAATAAAGGAAAAATTAAAATTCAATTACTGGGATGTGGAACAATATTGAGAGAAATGTTAGCAGCAGCAGAAGTTCTAAGTAAAGATTATGGTGTCGATAGTGATGTTTGGAGCATAACAAGTTTTAATGAATTAAGAAGAGAAGGGATGGAGACAGAAAGAAAAAATCTTCTTAACCCCGGGGAAAAACCAGAAAAATCATATGTGCAACAATGCTTAAACGAAAGAGATGGCCCAATTATTGCTGCCTCCGATTATATGAGAAGTTATGCGGATCAAATAAGACCCTATCTTTCGAAACCATTTTATTCATTCGGAACTGATGGATATGGAAGAAGTGACAGTAGAAAAAAATTAAGAAAATTTTTTGAAGTTGATAAAGAACATATCGTTACATATGCATTGAGTGCACTAGCTAAAGAACAGCTTATTCCATCAAAGCATGCTGAGAAGGCAATGAAGAAATATAATATTGATAAAGAAAAACCTATTCCTACAGAATTATAGTTATGTCAGATGAAAAAAAAATAGTCAGTGCAAGCCCAAAAGTTAGAAAATTAGCAAGAGAGTTTGGTGCTGATATATATCAAATCAAGGGTTCCGAAAGAGCAGGAAGAGTTTCTGAAGAGGATGTAAAATCTTTTATTAAAGATTCAATTTCAGGAAAAGGTGAGAAAAAACAAATTATCACTCAACAACAGTACGATCATTCAGAATTTGGTGAGATTGAAATAAAAGCTATTCCAAGAATTAAAAAGATTGCTGGGCCTCATTTAGAAAAAGCCTGGAGCGAAATACCTCATGTTACCCAACATGATGAGGCTGATGTTACTGAAATGGAAAAATTTAGAAAATCTTTAAGAGATTTATATACTGGAGAAAAACTTTCAATTACGCCATTGGCATTTATTATAAGAGCTGTAGTAAAGGCTTTAAAAGATTATCCAAATTTTAATTCTTCTCTGGATATAAATAAAGAAAAACTCGTTTACAAAAAATATTTTCATATTGGAATAGCAATTGATACTCCCCATGGCCTAATGGTGCCAAAAATTAGGGATGCTGATAAAAAGGATATAACCGAATTAGGGAAAGAACTAAAAAAAGTTAGCAAACTTTGCAAAGAGCTCAAAATAAACAAGAAAGAATTTTTTGGAGGTTCCATGACAATTTCAAGTTTAGGAAGCATCGGAGGAAGTTTTTTTACCCCTATAATCAATCAACCTGAAGTAGCTATTCTTGGTATAGGCAAGACTGAAACCAAACAAGTTTTCATGGGTAAAAATTATGAAAATAGAATTATGCTACCACTATCTTTGTCCTACGATCACAGAGTTATAGACGGAGCAGAGGGAGCTCGCTTTTGCTCGCATCTGAAAGAAAGTCTCGGAAAAGATTTTGCCTACAAATTAGCCGTATAGGCTTACAAAAATGAAAAAAATTGTTTCTTTTTTATGTTTAATTCTTTGTACTTTTATTTGGGGTACAACTTTTATCGCTCAAGATACCGGCATGGACAACATAGGTCCGTTTACTTTTAACTCCGTTAGATTTTTTGTTGGTTTTTTGGCGGTCGCTCCTTTTGTTTTTTTGTTTGAAAGAAAAAAAATAAATAAGGAAATTAAAAATAAAAAAAATCAATTCTATAGACTTATATTTCCTGTTGGAGTTTTTTTATTTTTAGGATGCATCTTTCAACAAGTTTCTTTACTTTATACTGATGTGGCAAACTCTGCATTTTTTACTATTTTTTATGTACTGATGGTTCCACTAATTGCGTATTTTTTATTTTCTGAAAAAATACATTGGTCAATATGGCCATCAGTATTAGCTTGTGTAGTTGGAGGTTATTTATTAAGTGATATCAGCAATGCCAGTATTCGGTATGGAGACACTCTAGTGTTGATTGGCGCTTTATTTTGGGCATTACATATTATTTATATAGGCAAAATTATAAATGAATTTGATTTACCTTTTTTTATTGCACTAATACAAAATTTAATTGTAGCAGCTTTATCTTTCATATTAGTAATAATGTTCGAAGAGTTTAATTTTTCCAAAATTAAATTAGAAACCGTTGAAATTTTATATGCTGGAATTTTATCGGGTGGAGCAGCATTTGCTTTACAACTTTTTGGTCAAAAAAATATTTCTGCAGCACCAGCTGCAATCGTAATGTCACTTGAAGGAGTTATTGCCGCTATATCAGCATGGATAATATTAAACCAATTTTTAGGCCTTAATAATATTATTGGTTGTTTATTAATTCTTGGGGGAATTTTATTGTCACAATTAGCACCTATTTATGAAAGAAACTATAAATAAACTATTCCTAGTATAAATATGGAAAGAACTATTCTATATATAATGAATATATTTAAGCTAAATTCTTGAATAAACTTTAAAAATAGCGCAATTGTTATATAAGAAAAAATAAATGAAAATATTACTGCAATAATTGCTAAAAAATTTAGTTCTACACTACCCTCTTTGTAAATATTATAAATTCCTAACAGGCTAGCAGCAGCTAGAGTTGGTATCGATAAAAAAAATGAAATTTTAGCCGATTCAAACCTATTAAATCCTAAAAATCTTCCAGCTGTGATAGTAATACCAGACCTACTAACTCCTGGAATTAAAGCAAGTATTTGAAATAAGCCGATAAAAATTGCAGATTTATTTGTAAACTTTGTATCAATTTTTCTCGTAATTTTTGATTTATCACTTAAATATAAAATGATTCCAAATATTAAGCTCATCCAGCCAATAATTTCTAAATTTCTAAATTGTTGAATCAATCCTGTTTGATATAGTATGAAACCTATGGGAATTATAGGGATAGTTCCTATAAGAATTTTAATTAAAAAATTTTTATTCTTAATAAAACTAAAAAAATCATTTCTAAAATAAAATATGATTGCTATTAGCGATCCTAGATGTAGACAAATATCAATTAACAAGTTTTGATTAATAAACTCATAATATTTTCCAACTAGAACTAAGTGAGCAGCAGAGCTAACTGGCAAAAATTCTGAAATGCCTTGTATTACAGATAGGATTAAAATTTCTACTGAAGGAAGCATAAAATAGTACTATTGCATAGCAGCTATGCAATATAAATCACTAATTTATTGGTTTTTTTAAATAATAGGTAAGTTTTACTGTCCTAAAAACACTTTTAGCCCCATTTTTATTGATATAAAATTAATAATTATAAGGAAAATTAATGACGGAAAAAATGCTGAAATTTGTGAATATCAATATGCAAATGCCCAAAAAGAGGGCCATCGAATCAAGAAAGGAAGATTTTAAAGAAATTTATAATCGGTTTATTAATGAAAAGGCTAAAGAACAGTCAAGCCGATGCTCACAATGCGGTATTCCTTTTTGTCAAGTTCATTGCCCTTTACATAACAATATTCCTGATTGGTTAAAACTAACCGCTGAAGGTAGACTTCAAGAAGCTAGTGACTTGGCTCACAGCACAAATAATATGCCAGAGATTTGTGGAAGCATCTGTCCACAAGATCGTTTATGTGAAGGTAATTGCGTAATTGAAAAAGCAGGACATGGAACAGTAACAATAGGATCTGTAGAAAAATACATTACAGATACTGCGTGGGAAAAGGGCTGGATTAAACCAATAAAAGTTTTCAAAGAAATAAATCAATCTATCGGTATTGTTGGAGCGGGACCGGCAGGGTTAGCTTGCGCAGAAGAGTTAAGAAAATTAGGTTACAAAATAACCATTTATGATCGATATGATCGCCCTGGGGGACTTTTAATTTATGGAATACCAAACTTTAAATTAGAAAAATTTGCAGTTGAAAGAAGAACGGATCTTTTAAAAGAAAGTGGAGTAAAATTTATACAAAGTTGTGAAATTGGAAAAGATGTTTCTCTTGATGAACTAAGAAAAAAACATGATGCTACACTCATAGCAACAGGGGTTTATAAACCTCGAGAAGTCGACTTACCAGGTTCTGATCTAAAAAATATTTTTCCTGCTATGGATTTTTTAACAGCTTCAAATAGAAAAGGATTGGGAGATAGAGTAGAAAATTTTGATAATGGAACACTTAATGCTGAAAATAAAAATGTTATTATAATTGGTGGAGGAGATACTGGAATGGACTGCGTTAGAACTGCAATTCGGCAAAACGCCAAATCAGTAAAGTGTTTATATAGAAGAGATAGAGAAAATATGCCAGGTTCTGCTAGAGAGGTTTATAATGCAGAAGAAGAGGGTGTTGAATTTATATGGCTATCAAATCCTAAAAAATTTATTGGAGAATCAAAAGTTTCCTCAGTATTAGTTGAGAAAATGAAACTTGGAAAAGTTGATTCTTCCGGAAGAAAAAAACCTGAACCAGTTCCAAATTCTGATTTTGAAATGAAATCAGAAATGGTAATTAAGGCGCTTGGTTTTGATCCTGAAAATTTACCTAAATTATTTAATTCTCAAGATTTATCCGTGTCTGAATGGGGAACTATAAAGATTAATTTAAGAACTATGGAAACAAACCTGCCCGGTGTTTTTGCTGCAGGCGACATAGTTAGGGGGGCATCTTTGGTTGTTTGGGCTATAAGGGATGGTAGGGACGCAGCGACATATATTAAAAAATATTTGGAAAAAAAACTAAAGAAAAATGAAAAGGCAGCATAATCATGGATCTTTATAAAAAGAATTTGGGCAAGTTGACAAATGCGCATGCATATTATCAAAGTCTTGAACATGATGCTTGTGGTGTTGGTCTTGTAGCTTCAATAGAAGGAAAAAAATCAAGAAAAGTTGTAGAATATGGAATACAAGCATTAAAAGCTGTTTGGCATCGTGGCGCTGTAGACGCCGATGGTAAAACTGGAGATGGAGCCGGAATTCACATTGAAATTCCAACGGATTTTTTTAAAGAAAAGATCGAGAATTATGGTCGCCAATATCATGGCGGGGCAATTTGTGTTGGAATGATTTTTTTACCCCGAAATGACTATAGCTCTCAAGAAAAATGTAAAACATTAATTGAAACAGAACTTTTAAGTAAAAATTATTATATTTATAGATGGAGGCAAGTCCCAATTAATACAAGCATATTAGGAATAAAAGCTGAAAGTAATCGTCCTGAAATTACACAAGTAATTTTCAAGTCAAATAAAAAAAATTTAGCAGGAGATGAACTCGAAAGAGATTTGTTTGCAATCAGAAAAACAATTGAAAAACAATCTAATATATTACAACTAAAAGATTTTTATATTTGCTCATTTAGTTCACGCTCAGTAATTTATAAAGGTATGTTTTTAGCAGAGGAATTATCCGAATTTTATCCTGATTTAATGGATAAAAGATTTATTTCTAGATTTGCAATATTCCACCAAAGATATTCAACTAATACTTTTCCAAGCTGGGATTTGGCACAACCCTTTAGAACTTTAGCTCATAACGGTGAAATTAATACTCTTAAAGGAAACATAAATTGGATGAAAATTCATGAGCAAAATATGAAAAGCGAATTTTTTAATGATATTGATTCATTAAAACCTGTTATTACTCCAGGAAACTCAGACTCTGCAGCTCTAGATAATGTTTTCGAATTATTGGTTAGATCAGGGAAATCTATTCCATTAGTAAAACTAATGTTAATACCTGATGCTTGGTCGAAAAGAAGAAAAACAATCTCCAAAGCACATCAAAATCTATTCAATTTTTTAAATAGTACAATTGAACCCTGGGATGGCCCTGCAGCAATTGCAGCAACTGATGGAAGATGGGCAATTGTAGCCACAGACAGAAATGGGCTTCGCCCACTACGTTATACAATATCAAAAGATAAACTTTTATTTGCTGGATCCGAAACTGGAATGGTGCCAATTCAGAATGAAAAAGTAATTTCTAAAGGAAGACTTGGGCCAGGACAAATTATTGCAATTGATTTAGAAAATGGAAAATTTTTCAACAGCAAGGATATTAAAGATTATATTTCTAAAAGTTATAAAAAATATAGTAAACAAATTATTGATCTTGATAAAAAGTTTATTATTTCAAAAGAAAAATTTACTTATTCAGGCGATGAATTGAGGCGCAGACAATATTTAGCAGGAATTAATATTGAAGACCTAGAGCTTATTCTACATCCAATGGTAGAAGAAGCAAAAGAAGCCGTAGGTTCTATGGGCGATGATACTCCTGCAGCCGTACTGTCAGATAAATATAGACCTTTATCACATTTTTTTAGGCAAAATTTTAGTCAAGTTACAAACCCTCCAATTGATTCATTGAGAGAAAATGAAGTAATGAGTTTAAAAACTCGTTTTGGAAATCTAGGAAATATTCTTGATTTTGAAAATTTAACTAAAGATAATATCTATGTATTGGAAAGTCCAATTTTATCTAACTCTCAATTCGAAAAATTTAAAATATTTTTTAAAAATAATCTTAAAGTTTTAGACTGTACATTTAACTCTGAAAATAATTTAAAAAAACGAATAGATGAATTATGTTTAGAGGCTGAGATTGCTGTTCGTGAAGGGTGTAATCATTTAATTTTGAGCGATAAAAAAATTTCTGAAAAAAGGTGTGCAATACCAATGATCCTTGCATTTGGAGCAATTAACTCAAAGTTAGTAAAGTTAGGCATAAGAGGTTTTGTGTCTATTAATGTTCAGACAGTAGAAGCTTTTGATACACATTCTTATGCAGTTTTGTTGGGAATTGGAGCCACAACCATAAATCCTTATCTAGCATTTGATTCAATTTATCAAAGATACGAAAAAAAACTGTTTGGAAAGTTTAGTTATAAAGAATGCGTTCAGAGATACATTTTGTCGGTTGATAAAGGCTTACTAAAAATCATGTCTAAAATGGGAATTTCTGTTCTTAGTGCTTATAGAGGTGGCTGTAACTTTGAAACAGTTGGACTAAGTAGAGCAATTGTAGCCGAATATTTTCCCGGAATAATATCTCGAATATCAGGTATTGGAATTTTTGGGATCGAAGCAAAAATAAAAGAACTACATAAAAAAGCTTTTCAAAAAAATATTTCAATACTTCCAATAGGTGGAATTTATAAATATAGAAAAAATGGTGAAAATCATCAATACCAAGGCCAATTAATTCATATGCTTCAACAAGCTGTAACAATTAATTCTTACGAGACATATAAAAAATATGTTCAAGGAGTTTATGATTTACCCACAATTAATTTGAGAGATCTTTTGGCTTTTAAAAATTTAGGTAAAAAAATAAATATCAATGAAGTTGAATCTGTAGAAAGTATAAGAAAAAGATTTGGCAGCGGTAGCATGTCTCATGGGGCTTTATCAGCGGAAGCCCATGAAACTTTGGCAATTGCAATGAATAGAATTGGAGCCGCTTCCTGTAGCGGAGAAGGCGGCGAAGATCCAAAAAGATTTATTAAAAAGAAAAATGGCGATAGTGCAAATTCAAAAGTAAAACAAATAGCATCAGCACGATTTGGGGTGACTATTGAGTATTTAAATAATTGTAATGAAATCGAAATAAAAATTGCCCAAGGGGCAAAACCCGGCGAAGGAGGTCAATTACCTGGTTTTAAAGTTTCAAAGCAAATTGCAAAATTAAGACATTCAACACCAGGAGTTACTTTAATATCACCTCCTCCTCATCATGATATTTATTCTATAGAAGATTTAGCTCAGCTTATTTATGATCTTAAACAAGTTAACCCAAAAGCAAGGGTGGGAGTTAAGTTGGTGGCATCAACTGGGGTAGGAACAATTGCAGCAGGAGTTGCAAAAGCAAAAGCTGATGTAATTTTGATTTCAGGACACTCGGGTGGTACTGGAGCCAGCCCACAAACGAGCATAAAACATGTGGGCATTCCTTGGGAAATGGGACTTACAGAAGCTAATCAAATTTTAACCTTAAATGGTCTTAGGCATCAGGTAACTTTAAGAACTGATGGAGGAATAAAAACAGGTAGAGATGTTGTGACTGCAGCTATGATGGGAGCAGAAGAATTTGGAATTGGAACCACATCTTTGGTAGCAATGGGCTGCATAATGGTTCGTCAATGTCATTCAAATACTTGTCCGGTTGGGGTTTGTACTCAAGATCCAAACCTAATAAAGAAGTTCACTGGAACACCCGAAAAAGTTGTCAATTTATTTACTTTTATTGCAAAGGAGGTTAGGGAAATTTTAGCAGACTTAGGATTTAAAAATTTAAATGAAATTATTGGAAGAACTGACCTTTTAAAACAAGTAAGTCTGGGCAGATCAAATTTAGATGATTTAGATCTCAATCCATTATTAGTCCAAGCAGATCCTGGAAAAAATAAAAGATATTGTGAAAATAATTTAATCAATAAAGTTCCAGCAACGATTGACGAAAAAATTTTTGAAGATATAAAAAATTCTATTAATAAAAAAAGTAAGGTTCAATCAAGTTATAAAATTAAAAACATTCACAGAGCTGTAGGAACAAGACTTTCACATTATATTTTTAAAAAATTTGGAAAAGAAGATATTAAAGAAAATACTTTTGAGGTTAATTTGTCAGGATCGGCCGGACAATCATTAGGTGCTTTTGCTATAAAAGGTTTAAAATTAAATGTTATAGGAGATGCAAATGATTATGTTGGAAAAGGTCTGTCAGGGGCCACAATAGTTGTAAAAGCACCCCCAGAAAGTAATTTAGATAGCCAAAGAAATACTATTATTGGCAACACTGTACTTTATGGAGCTACGTCAGGAAAACTTTTTGCGTCTGGACAATCTGGCGAAAGATTTGCTGTTAGAAATTCAGGTGCATTATCCGTTATAGAGGGCTGTGATTCAAACGGTTGTGAATATATGACCGGTGGATCTGTAGTTATTTTAGGTAAAATTGGAGATAATTTTGGAGCGGGAATGACAGGGGGAATGGCATTTGTTTATGACCCTATGCGAGAATTTACAAATTACGTAAACCCCGAATCTGTAATCTGGATAGAACCCGAAACTGATTATTGGAAAAATTATCTAAAAAATTTAATTGATGAACATTTTAAAGAAACACAATCCAAAATCGCAGAAAAAATATTAATGAATTTTAATAATGAAGTAAAAAAATTTCAACAAGTCTGTCCAAAGGAAATGTTAGACAAACTTATAAATCCTT
Source organism: Pelagibacteraceae bacterium AG-414-E02 (assembly GCA_003214615.1). Classification (GTDB taxonomy): domain Bacteria; phylum Pseudomonadota; class Alphaproteobacteria; order Pelagibacterales; family Pelagibacteraceae; genus AG-414-E02. The sequence goes on along the minus strand of QCLK01000004.1, from coordinate 11,033 downwards.
TGAGCATGAAAGCAAAAACATTAAAAGCAGTTTGATTAAGCTATATGTTTAAAATCAAACTATTCAATTCATTACATATTTTTTTTAGATCACTTTTTCTGGACAAACTATGATCGCCATTTTTAATTTTGATAATTTTTCTTTTAGATTTTTTGCAAATTTTAAAAATTTTTTTTGAAAATTTTAAAGGCACAACTTTATCTTTTGTACCATGAAATAAAACAATAGGTATTTTTAAATTTATTTTACTATTTAAAACTTTATTTTTTCTACCATCAAAAATTAATTGCTTAGTTATAGGGTAAATAAACTCTCCATGTTCAAGATGATAGATTTTATTTTCGATTATTATTTTTTTTATTTGATTGTTAAATTTTTTCCACATTAGTTCTTCTAGAAATTCCGGAGCAGAAGCAATTCCAATAAAACCTTTTAATTGTTTTTTAAAAGAAGCAAATAAATTTAATGCAATCCAACTTCCCATGCTTGAACCAATAAAAATTAAATTTTTATCTTTTCCAACTTTTGACCTGATTAACTGCTTGGCTTCATTTGTCCATTTAGAAATATTTCCTTCTATAAATTCACCATTTGACTTTCCATGACCAGAGTATTCAAATTTTAAGAAGTTTATTTTTCGTTTTCTACAAAATTTTTGAATTGTCCTAGGCTTATTTCCAATCATATCTGACATAAACCCGTGAAAAAAAACTACTGCAATTTGACTTTTTGCATTTAAATACAAATGCTTGATTTTTCTTTTAGTTGTAGTTAAAAAATATTTAGATCTTTTATAGTTCATCTGACATATTATAATATTTTAAAATAATGAAAAAAAATATAAAAGTTTTACAAGTTATCCCAAAAATGGGCTATGGAGGAGCAGAAACAGGCTGTTACGATCTAGCACACTTTTTAACTGAAAAAAATTGTAAGTCTTTTATTATTACTAGCGGCGGAGAGTTATTAAAATTTATAAAAAGGAAAAAAGTTAAAGTTATTAGATTGCCAGTCCATTCAAAAAATCCAATTTTAATTTTACTAAATTCAATAATAATTTTTTTTATAATCTTGTTATATAATATAGATATTGTTCATGCGAGAAGTCGAGCTCCAGCTTGGTCATGTTTGATTGCCACAAAGCTTGCTAGAAGAAAGTTTGTAACTACATTCCATGGAACATATAAGTTTAGCAATAAACTCAAAAAATTTTATAATTCTGTTATGGTTCGTTCTAAATTAGTTATAGCAGGTTCGAATTTTATTTTTTCACATATTAATGAAAATTATGAAGATTTTTTTACAAATAGTCAGAGAAAACTTTTAGTAGTTTTTCGAGGTATTAATACAAATTATTTTAATCCGCAAAAGATTTCATCCATAAAAGTTGATAAATTTTTAAAAGAACACCAAATAGATAGAAATAAATTTATAATTTTATTCCCGGGAAGGTTGACCTCTTGGAAAGGTCAAAAAGTATTTATTGAAGCTATAAAATTATTAAACGAAAAAGATAATGCGCAACCATTTGAAGCAATAATTCTTGGAAGTGATCAAGGAAGAAATGTTTATAAAAAACAGCTTTTAGGTTTGGTTCAGCAATATAGATTACAAAAAGTAATAAAATTTATTAGTCACTGTGAGGAAATGCCAGTGGCATACCGAATCGCAAATTTGGTTTGTTCATGCTCAATTGAACCAGAAGCTTTTGGCAGAGTTTCTGTGGAGGCGCAATCAATGGAAGTTCCAATAATTGCTAGCGATATAGGAGGATCAAAGGAAACTATTGTTCAAGACAAAACAGGTTTTTTATTTAAAAGTGGAGATGCAAATATTTTAGCTGAAAAAATAATTATGGTTATGCAAAAAGATTATAATTCATTGAAATCCATAGGTTTTGAGGGTAGAAAAAATATATTAAAAAAATTTGATGTTGATAAAATGTGTCAGACTACCTTTACTGAGTACAAAAAATTGATAGAGTTATCATAATTCATGCCAGAAATAAAATTACCCGACGGTAAAAAAATTTCGTTTAGTAAAGCTGTAAATGGTTTTGAATTGACCGAAAAAATTAGCAAATCTCTTTCGAAACAAGCTTGTGTAATGAATGTAGATGGAAAACTTGAAGATTTAAGTTTTTCCATTGAAAAAGACGCAGAAGTTAAAATTATTACAGAAAAAGATAAAGAAGGTTTGGAAGTTATGAGACATGATGCTGCACATATTTTAGCAATGTCTGTACAAGAATTATTTCCAGGTACTCAAGTCACAATAGGACCTGTAATAGAGGATGGTTTTTATTATGACTTTTCAAGAAAAGAACCATTTACTAAAGAAGATCTTAAAAAAATAGAAAATAAAATGAAAGAAATAGTTGATCGCAATGAATTAACAAAAAGAGAAATATGGAAAAGGGATAAAGCTATAGATCATTTTAAAAAAATAGGGGAACATTACAAGGCAGAAATAATCGAGAGCATTCCGGACAATGAGGAAATTTCTATATATCATCATGGAAAATGGCATGATTTGTGCAGAGGTCCGCACTTACCGTCTACAGGAAAAATCGGTAAAGCTTTTAAGCTCACCAAAGTTTCAGGTGCATATTGGAGAGGCGACTCAAAAAATGAAATGTTGCAAAGAATATATGGTACTTGCTGGCGTAACAAAAAAGAATTAGACGAATATCTTTTAAGACTAGAAGAGGCAGAAAAAAGAGATCATAGAAAACTTGGCAAAGAAATGGATTTATTTCATTTTAGAGAAGAAAGTCCTGGTGCAGTTTTTTGGCATCATAAAGGCTGGACTTTATTTCAAACTCTAGTTGGTTATATGAGGCAAAAACAAAAAAGTGCAGGCTACAAGGAGATTAATACTCCAGAAATACTAGACAAAACTTTATGGGAACAATCTGGTCACTGGGAAAAGTTTGGTGAAAATATGTTTACTTCAGACACTCCTGATGAAAAAACTTTTGCAATTAAACCAATGAACTGTCCCGGATGTATTCAAGTATTTAATCAAGGGCTTAAAAGTTATAGAGACCTTCCTCTCAAGCTATCAGAGTTTGGTAAAGTTCACAGATATGAACCTTCAGGAGCTTTACATGGGTTATTAAGAGTGAGAGCTTTTACACAAGATGATGCTCATATTTTTTGTACAGAAGATCAAATTACCGATGAGTGTTTAAGTGTAACAAAATTAATATTAGAAATTTATAAAGATCTAGGTTTTAAAAATGTCTTATTGCAGTTTTCTGATAGACCAGAAAAAAGAGTTGGTGATGATAAAATATGGGATAAAGCTGAGGCAGCATTATTAAAAGCAATAAAACAATCAAAATTAAAATATGAAATTAATAAAGGCGAAGGAGCATTCTATGGACCCAAAATAGATTTTGTACTTAGAGATACCATTGGACGTGATTGGCAATGTGGTACACTTCAAGTAGATTTGAATCTTCCATCAAGACTTGGAGCAACATATGTTTCGAGCGATGGGTCAAAAAAGGTTCCTGTAATGCTGCATAGAGCATTATTCGGATCTTTGGAAAGATTTATTGGAATTTTGATAGAACATTATGCTGGAAAATTGCCCTTGTGGCTGTCTCCTTTACAAGCTGTTGTTATTCCCATTTCATCAGAGTTTGATAATTATGCTAAAAAGATATTTGAACAATTTGTGAAAGCAGGTATAAACACCGAGATGGATTTAAAAAACCAAAAGATAAATTATAAAATTAGAGAACATTCATTGTCGAAAGTTCCGCTTTTGTTAATATGTGGAGAAAAAGAAAAAAAAAGTAAAAGTGTTACAATTAGAAAATTGGGTTCCGAAAAACAAGAAACGTTATCATTAGATAAAGCAATAAATAAAATATCCAAAGAAAGCAGATTTTAAAAAATAAGTGCCATTTCCAAAAAAAAATTATTTTCAGTATAGAACGAAACCTAAAGGACCCAGAACCAACGAAAGGATTCGTGCGTTAGAAGTTCAGGTTATAAGCAGTGATGGAAAAAATTTAGGTACTTTTGCTATTAAGGAAGCGATTGAAATGGCAAAACAAGAAGGTCTTGATCTAATAGAGATTTCACCAAATGCCAATCCCCCAGTTTGTAAAGTTGTAGATGTTGGTAAATATAGATATGACTTACAAAAGAAAGCAAATAAATCTAAAAAAAAACAAAAAGTTGTTAATTTAAAGGAAATTAAACTTAGACCTGTTACAGAAATTCACGATTATAATTTTAAGATTAAAAATGCACAAAGATTTTTAGAAAAAGGAGACAAGGTTAAATTTACCGTAAGATTTAGAGGACGTGAAATGCAACATACGGATCTAGGTAACAAACTTATGGATCGCATAATAAATGATACTGCAGCTGTAGGAAAAGTAGAAGTGTCTCCAAAGTTTGAGGGAAAACAGATCATAATGATTGTTCAGCCTAACTAGTTTTATTATCTTATTGTAAATCAAATATAAACTTTGTATAACCTGCCTTAAATTTTATGCCAAAATTAAAAACAAAAAGTTCAGCAAAAAAAAGGTTTAGATTGACAGCTAGCGGCAAAGTTAAAATGCCTCAAGCAGGCAAAAGACATGGAATGATTAAAAGAACTAATTCACAGATAAGAAAACAAAGGGGTACAACAATTATGTCAAAACAAGATGCTAAAATTGTAAAATCGTATATGCCCTATAATTTGAGAGGTTGATATGGCGAGAGTAAAAAGAGGAGTCACAAGTCACGCTAGACACAAAAAGGTTTTAAAACAAGTCAAAGGACAGTTTGGCAGAAGAAAAAATACTATTCGTGTAGCTAAACAGGCTTTAGAGAAAGCAATGCAATATGCTTATAGAGATAGAAGAGCAAAAAAAAGAGAATTCAGATCTTTGTGGATACAAAGAATCAACGCAGGAGTGAGAGCAGAAGGAATCACTTATTCTAAATTTATACATGGACTAAACAAGTCTGGGATCAAATTAGATAGAAAAGTTTTGGCTGATATTGCCTATAATGACCCAGAAGCATTCAAATCTATTGTAAAAAAAGCACAATCCTCCTTCAACTAATCCCTTAACTAATAAGGGTATTTCTATTATCTTGAGTATAGTAAAGAATCACCAAGTAAAAATTGAAAAATGGAAAATTTTAATCAAATTGAATCTGATATTTTAAATAAAATTAAAAACGTAAAAGATAGAATTTCTTACGAAACAATCAAAACTGAAATTTTTGGAAAGAAAGGAATTATTACTGAACTATTCAAAAAAATTGGAAGTTTAGACCAAGGACAAAGAAAAGAATATGCTTCAAAACTTAATTCTTTAAAAACAAAAATAAGTGGAATTCTCGAAAAAAAACTTAATGATTTTGATCAGTCAGAAATTAATGAAAAACTTAAAAATGAAAAAATAGATGTAACTTTACCTGGCAGAACTTATTTTGCAGGAAAGATACATCCGGTTTCGCAAGTAATAGATGAGGTTACTTCTATTTTTTCTGAAATTGGTTTTTCTGTCGAAGAAGGTCCTGACGTTGAAAATGAGTACTATAATTTTTCAGCGTTAAACACACCCGAAAATCATCCAGCAAGAGATATGCATGATACTTTTTATCTTGATCATTCTAAAAATCTACTTTTACGAACACACACATCCCCAGTACAAATTAGAACAATGTTGAAGGGAAAACCTCCATTTAAAATAATTGCTCCTGGCAGAACCTATAGACATGACAGCGATCAAACACACTCACCCATGTTTCATCAGTTGGAAGGTCTGCATATAGATAAAAATATTAATATGGGTCACCTTAAGGGTTGCTTATATTATTTTGTTAAAAAATTTTTTGAAGTAGAAAAAGTAAAAATAAGATTTAGACCAAGCCATTTTCCTTTTACTGAACCATCAGCAGAAGTAGATATTGGATATAAAATTCAGGATGGAAAAATTAAAATTGGAGAAGGCGAAAAATGGTTAGAGATTCTTGGTTGTGGAATGGTACATCCAAATGTTTTAAAAAATGCAAAAGTAAATCCTAAGCAATACCAAGGATATGCTTTTGGCGTAGGAATTGACCGGCTAGCTATGTTGAAATATGGAATTAACGACCTTAGAGCTTTTTTTGAAAGTGATATCAGATGGCTAGAATTTTATGGATTTGACCCACTTGATGTTCCAACAAATTATAGAGGGTTAAGCAGATGATAACTTCTTTGTCATGGTTAAAACATCATTTGGATACTAAAGCAAACTTAAATCAAGTAGCTGATCGTTTAACAGAAATTGGTTTGGAAGTAGAAAATATAAAATCATCTAATAATAATTTAGATAATTTTATTGTATGTAAAATTATAAAATCTCAAAAACACCCTAACGCAGATAAACTAAAGCTTTGTGACGTTGATACAGGTTCTGGAACTTTAGTAAAAGTTGTTTGTGGAGCTCAAAATGCTAGAGATGGATTATTTGCAGTTTATGCTCCTCCTGGTGCAGTTATTCCAAAAACTAATATGAAATTAAAAGTAGCAAAAATAAGAGGAATAGAATCTCATGGAATGCTTTGTTCAGGCTATGAACTTAACGAGACCTCAGATAAGGAAGGAATAATTGAATTAAATAAAAAAGAAAAAAATATTGGTGATAAATACTTTAAGAGCACTGGAGAAAAAACTATGGATATTTCCATTACTCCAAATCGACCTGATTGTTTGGGTATGCGTGGAATAGCTAGGGACCTAGCTTCTTCTGGTCTAGGTAAATTAAAAAAACAACCTCCTATTAAAATAAATCAAAAATTTAAAAATCCAATTAAAGTTTCAATAAAAAAAGAGAAAAACCAAGGATGTGGTATTTTTGGAAGTGTGTACATTAAAAATGTTAAAAATAAAGAAAGTCCAGATTGGCTTAAAAAAAGAATAATATCTCTAGGTTTAAAACCAGTTTCAGCAATAGTGGACGCTACCAACTATGTAATGTTCGATTTGAATCGACCTTTGCACGCTTATGATGCTGATAAAATCGATCAAGAAATTATTGTTAGAAATTCAAAAAAAGGAGAATCGTTTGAAGCATTAGATAACAAAAAATACACACTACAAAACGATATGTGTGCAATAACTGATAAATCAGGAGTTTTAGGTCTTGGAGGAATAATTGGAGGAACAAGATCTGGCACAGAATTTTCAACCAAAAACATTTTGTTAGAATCTGCCTATTTTTTCCCCTCGCCAATTAGAAAAACTTCTAAAGAGTTAAACATTGATACTGATGCAAAGTACAGATTTGAAAGAGGCATAGATCCCAATTCTATAAAAATAGGTTTAGACCTCGGAATGTGCATGATACTTGATATGTGTGGTGGCGAGCCAAGCAAGTTTTCGATTGTGGGCAAGGTAAAGGACGAGAGAAAAATAATTACTTTAGAAGCAGAAAAGTTTTTAAAAGTTATTGGTTTTTCAATCACAACTGCAGAAATTCAAAAAATTTTATCTTCACTAGGATGTAGTTTGAAAATAAGTGGAAAAAAAATTAAGGTTTTACCACCAACCTGGAGGCCAGATATTAAAGAGGATATAGATCTAATAGAAGAGCTAACAAGAATTAAAGGTTACGATAAAGTACCTTTGATAAATCCTGAAAAAGAAAATGTTAAAGATACTTTAAATTATAAACAAAAACTTTTTCATTTTGCTCAAAGATCGGTCGCTTCAAAAGGCTATACCGAAGCTGTTACTTGGTCATTTACAGATTCAAAAACAGATACATTATTTTCAGATTTAAACAGTCAAATTAAATTATCTAATCCAATTTCTTCTGACTTAGATATTTTGAGATCTTCCCTTTATTCTAATTTAATTATTAGTGCTAAAAAAAATATTCATAGAAATTTCGAAGATTTAATGTTGTTTGAAACAGGACCTGTTTTTAGAGGTAACAAACCTGGAGAACAATCTACGATGATTGGTGCAATTAAAACAGGTAAATATTCTAGAAAAAATTGGATAGAAAAAGAAAGAGATTTTGATGTTTTTGATATGAAAAATGATGCTCTAAGAACTTTAATTGAAATTGGTATTGAAAGTTCTAAGATTGTAGTAAGTAATAAAACAAAAAAATGGTATCACCCAGGAAGATCTGGCATGCTATCCTTGGGCTCACCTAACGGCCCTGTATTAGCATATTTTGGAGAAATTCATCCTTCCATTATAAAAAAATTAGACTTAAGGACTGGTAATGTTTTGGGGTTTGAAATATTTTTGGACAACATACCTCAGCCAAGAAAGAAAATTAGAGAAGAAAAACCTCAGTTTATTGTTTCCGACTATCAAAAAGTAGTTAGAGATTTTGCTTTTGTTATTGATGAGAAATATAGCTCTGGGGAAATTATAAGTTTAGTTAAAAAAATTGATAAAAATTTGATTAAAGATGTAAAAATTTTTGATGTGTATCAAGGAGATAATATTACCTCAGGAAAAAAATCAATTGCTTTTAATGTAATATTGGAACCTAAAGATAAGACGTTAAGTGAAAAAGATATTGATCAAGTAAGCAATAAAATTATATCTACAGTTCAAGAAACAACAGGCGCTTCGTTAAGGTCCTAATGTCAACGAATGAAATTATTCGCAATTTTTCAATAATTGCGCACATAGATCATGGAAAATCTACTTTGGCAGATAGATTAATTCATAAATGTGGAGGATTAACCGATAGGGAAATGAGAGAGCAAGTTCTTGACTCAATGGATATTGAAAGAGAACGGGGAATAACAATAAAAGCGCAAACTGTTCGTTTAAATTATGAAGCAAAGGATGGAAAAAAATATATATTAAATATTATTGATACTCCCGGACATGTTGATTTTAGCTATGAAGTAAGCAGATCTCTATCTGCCTGTGAAGGGTCAATTTTAATTGTTGACAGTTCTCAGGGAGTAGAAGCACAAACACTAGCAAATGTATACCAAGCACTTGAAAACAATCATGAGATCATTCCTGTATTAAACAAGATTGACCTGCCAGCAGCAGATACGGAAAAAGTTAAAAAACAAATAGAAGATGTAATAGGAATTGATACAAGCCGATCAATTAATTGTTCAGGAAAAACAGGTGAAGGAGTAGAGGAAATTTTAGAATCAATAATCAATATTTTACCTTCGCCAAAGGGAAATATTAACGATCCTCTAAAATCTCTTTTAGTAGATAGTTGGTACGATAGTTACCTAGGTGTTGTAATTTTAGTTAGAGTAATTGATGGAAGCTTAAAAAAAGGCATGGAGATTAAAATGATGTCCAATAACACCAGACATATAATTGAAAAAGTAGGTGTATTTACTCCTAAACCTAAAGATATTGATAAAATTTCATCAGGAGAAATTGGTTTCATTATAACAGGAATTAAAAATCTATCCGATACAAAGGTGGGAGACACAATATGTGATCCATCAAATCCTGTTGATAAACCATTACCAGGATTTAAGCCAAGCAAGCCAGTTGTATTTTGTGGGTTATTTCCAATTGATAGTTCAGAGTATCAAAAACTTAAAGACAGTTTAGCAAAATTAAAATTAAATGACTCAAGTTTTTCTTACGAACCAGAATCTTCCAGTGCTCTTGGTATAGGTTTTAGATGTGGATTCTTAGGTTTACTTCATTTAGAAATTATCACCCAGCGACTTGAAAGAGAATTTAATATTAATTTAATTACAACGACACCTGGGGTAATATATAAATTAAATAAGAGAGATGGATCTATTCAGGAGTTACAAAATCCAACTGAAATGCCAGATCCTACACAAATTGAATCTATAGAAGAACCTTGGATTAAAGCTACAATTATTACACCAGATCAATATCTAGGATCGATCATTAAAATTTGCCAAGATAAAAGAGGAGTTCAAAACAATTTAACATATTCAGGAAACCGAGCTGTATTAAGTTATGAGTTACCTTTGAATGAAGTTGTTTTTGATTTTTATGATCGTTTAAAATCTATTTCTAGTGGTTATGCAAGTTTCGATTATGAAATTACTGGTTACAAAGAGGGTGATTTAGTTAAGATGGGAATTTTAGTAAACACAGAGCCGGTTGATGCTCTTTCTATGATTATTCACAAAGACTTTGCTCACTCACAGGGAAGATTGGTATGTGAAAAATTAAAAGAATTAATTCCACGGCACAATTTTCAAATTCCTATACAAGCTGCAATCGGAGGAAAAATAATAGCTAGGGAAACCATTAAAGGTTATAGGAAAGATGTGCTTACAAAAATTCATGGAGGGGGAGCCAGAGATAGAAAAAGAAAACTATTAGAAAAACAAAAAAAAGGAAAATCAAAAGCCAAACAATTTGGAAAAGTCGAGATTCCTCAAGAAGCATTTATTGGAGTTTTAAAAATAAACAAAGATGCTTAAATGGAGAGATGGCCGAGCGGTTTAAGGCGCAGGCTTGGAAAGCTTGTGTACTGTCAAAGGTACCGTGGGTTCGAATCCCACTCTCTCCGCCATTAACTCTGATCCTTTTTTTCTTGCTCGAGATTTTCTTGTTCCAAAGAATGACTTAACTTTCTTTCTTCTAATTTTTGTAAATTTTCCCTTTCAATCTCTTTTGCTCTATTTACTTCTTCAATTTGAATTTTTCTAGTTTCGTCTGCTCTTATTTTTCTTTCTTGCTCTTCTTTTAATCTCCTATTTTTTTCATCTTCTCTTAATTTTTTTTCTATTATTCTTTTTGCTTCTTCAAGACGATTCGATCTATCTTTTTCTACTTCTTCTATTTTATTTTTATGTATTTTTTCTAATTTTCTTCTAGCTTCATTTTCTTCTGTTATTCTTTTTTCTTTTAATTTATTGATCTCTTCAAGTTGTGAGAGTTTTTCTTGTTCAGCATTATCCAATTTATTCTTGTAAGCTTGTTCCTTTTTTTCAATTAATTTTCTCTCTTCTTCAATTCCTTTTTCTTTTTTTGTTTTTATAAAATTTAATTTTCTTGAAATTTCATCTTCTTCCTTGTTTATTCTTCTTTCC
>QCLK01000003.1 GCA_003214615.1 Pelagibacteraceae bacterium AG-414-E02 | reverse complement strand
CAGAGAGGCAGAGAGACATGATAAAAATGGTTATAAAATAATTCTAATAGGACACAAAGATCATCCTGAGGTAATAGGTACAATGGGTCAAATTCCAAAAGAAAATATAGTATTAGTGGAAACTGCTGATGATGCTAAAAGTATTAAAATTAGTGGACCTGTTGCTTACGTAACTCAAACAACTTTATCAGTAGATGATACAAAAGAAATTATACAGATTTTAGAAAAAAAATTTCCTAAAATAAAACCACCAGTAAAAGAAGATATATGCTATGCAACTACAAATAGACAAAACGCAGTAAAAAAAATAGCCCCTTCGTGTGATATGTTTTTTGTTATTGGCAGTGACAATTCTTCAAATTCAAAAAGATTAGTTGAGGTTGCTAAAAAAGCAGGTTGTGGAAAATCATATCTTATAAATTTTAAAAATGAACTTCCTATAAAAGAGATTGTTGAATGTAACAAAATCGGTCTAACATCAGGAGCTTCTGCTCCAGAAAAATTAGTTCAGAGTTTTATTGCTGAGATAAAAAAATATGCTCAAATTTCGATAGTCGAAAATATAAGTTTAAAAGAAAATGTGACTTTTAAACTTCCTTCTTTGTTGACAAATTAATAAAATTTAAAGAACAACTAGATCTAACTTTTGTTTACCTAATCTTTCGTTTCCCTTTTCAGTCAAAAGATAAGTTTCGCCTAAATTCATTGCTAATAGATTATCAGAATCCATTAGTATCATGTGCATAAAAAAAACCATTCCCGTTTTTAAAATTAGAGGATTGCCAGCAAATATCATGGGAGGGACATCCATCCAGTTTGGTGAAAATGTTGCTCCTAATGAATAACCACAAGCATTCATTCGAGATTTTTTGAAACCATGATCATCCAATGTTTTTGCGTGCGCATTAAAAACTTTACCTACAGTATTTCCAGGAACAAGTTTTTCTTCACATTTAGTCAGAGCTTCTAAACAAGCATCAAACATTTTAAAATGTTTTGGGTCAGCTTTACCAATGGGTATAGTTCTGAACATAGCTGAGTGATAATGTTTAAAAACACCTGCCCATTCAATAGTGAGTTGATCAGGATTTGATAAAATTCTTTTTTCTGATTGGTATCTGCATAATAAAGCATTGTGTCCTGATCCTATAATAAATTCGTTTGCCGGATAATCTCCACCATTTTCGAATATAACTTTTTGCATTTCAGCTAAAATTTTTCCTTCATTTACACCTGTTTTTGCATTTTTCCAAACTTCATCTAAAGCTTTATCTGCAAGTTCAGCAGCTTTCCTTACATATAAAATTTCTTCATCAGATTTAATAACTCTAAGTTCTGAAATTAATTCGGATTTATCCTCAATATCGCAATAATCATTTAAAGATTCTTTCAACAGGATAGCATTTTTGCCTGTCAACCCGTACGCATCAAATTCAATTCCAACTTTTTTATTTTTAAGTTTTAATTCATTTAAAATTTTTTTAAGATCATTATTAGGATTTGCTCTATCTTGATCTACCCAAATTCTTATATCTTTAATTATAGAAGTGTTTTGCGCTTGTCTTAAATCTGGTGCTCTGGTAAGCAAAATAATATTTCCAGATTTGTCCAAGACTAAACATTGAAAAAAAACATACCCAAAAGTATCGTAACCAGTAAGCCAGTACATAGATTCTTGTTTAAAAATCAATAAAGCATCAATGTTTGATTTATTCATTTTCATCAAAACTTTTTCTTTTCGATTTTTAAATTCTTGACTTGTAAAATGAACAGCCACTTTTTGGATTATTCTATAAATTGCTTTAGATTGGGTTTTGAATAATTAGGTCCTTTCATAACCTTACCTTTTTCATTGTAGATAGGTTTACCATCACTACCTAATTTACTCATATTAGCTCTTTGAACTTCTTTGAAGCATTTATCAAGATCGATTCCGTAGGCACATCCTGCGCCATATGTAACGTAAAGAATATCTGTTAAGGCATCAGCAACTTCTGTTAAATCTCTTGTTTTCATTGCTTGTTCTAGTTCATTTAATTCTTCTTTAATTAAATCATATCGTAGATTCATAGTTTTTTCGTCTGGAAATTGGGTTTTATTTATTACTTTCTGACCAAAAGCTTCCATAAATTTTTTTACATCTTCAAAATTACTCATTTTTTTTCCCTTTATTAAAATTATTATTAACAAAAATTAAATCAGAATGAATCCAATTTATAAGTTTATACCCTCTTTTTAATAACAAATTATAGATATTACTTTTCATAACCAGCTCAAGAGACTGTTTATGCATTTCCATTTTATCAACTTTATCATTTAGCAATTCTAGAACTACCACATCTATTCCATATTTTGAGAATTCGAAATTTTCTAACACAGGAAACTCATGCCCTTCTACATCAACTGTTAGAAGGTTAATTTTTTTTTCACTGAACGGTGAATTTTGAATGATTTTGTTTAGGGTGATACTTTGTCTTTCAATAATTTTTTTTGGTTTATTTATTTTTAAATCAACCATGGTTTTTTCAACAGTATTTATTGTAGATCTTTCATGATAAATATAAGTTTTTTTTATCTTTTCTTTGTTAGAAACAAGAGCACCAATATTATGATCTCCTTTTCTATATTCGTCAAATAATTTTATTGAAGAAGCGTCCAAATCGATATTTATTCCTGACCAACCTCTTTTATATAATAAATAAGTATTGTTATATTTTATAGGGTGATTACAGCCAACATCTATATAAATTCCATTTTTAATATCTTTAAACAAATAATCAATTATGAGATCAACATTATTAAAAGAATAAGATCTTTTTGAATACTTTTTATAATAAAGTTCTTTTAAAAATTGCATTTATATTGCTGTCCAGCCACCATCTACTAATAATGAAGTACCTGTAATCATTGAAGAAGCATCCGAGGCTAAAAAAGTAACTGCTGTTGCCACGTCGTTAAGTTCTGCAAATTTTCCCATAGGAATATTTTTTAGCATATCATTTTTAAATTTTTTGTTTTTTAAAAATTTTTTTGTCATAGGAGTTACTACAAATGTTGGGCATACTGTATTTACGCGAATATTATTTTTAGCTAAATCAATAGCCATACCCTTAGTTAATCCTTCCAAACCAGCTTTCGTCATATTATAGACGCTTCTAATCGGTCCGCCCACATGAGCCATTTGAGATGACATGTTAATAATGGAACCTCCAATTTTTTTTCTATTTTTTGTCTCTAACATTTTTAAAGTACATAATTGGGCTAAATGAAATGTAGATATCGTGTTAAGTTTTACTAAATGTTCCATATTTTTTTTTTGAACCTTCGTAAAATGTTCTGGAATATTTGTTCCCGCATTATTTACCAATATATCAATCCTTTTCTGTCTATTTATGATATTTTTTATATGATTGTAATTAGTGACATCACAAACATAAGAAGTACATTTAGATTTAAATCGCTTTATAATTTTTGAAACTTGATCTAGATCTTTTTGCGTTCTACTAATAATAATTAAATCTGCTCCTGCTTCAGCCAAGGCTATGGCACAAGCCTTGCCTATACCTTTCCCAGCTCCTGTAACTAAAGCTACCTTTTTTTTTAAATTTATTTTTTTAAGATACATACTTTATAAAAATACTTGTAGATCACTATAAATTAATTCTATTGCTACCGCTAGTATGGCTAGTAATCCTAACCAACCTATCCATTTATATTTTTTTATCCACTTAGATATGATTGTCGCTATAGTTGCCATAAGCAGAATAGACAAGATTAAACCAAAAACTAGTAAAATATAATGATCTCTAGCTGCTCCAGCAACTCCCAGCACATTATCAAGACTCATGCTTACATCAGCAATTATTACCGTTATTATAGCTTTGAGAAAAGACGCTTTTTTGGTTTTAATTTTTTTCTTATCATCAATTCCATTTTTTATTACATCTTTGTAAAGTTTATAAGCTATATAAAGTAGTAACAGTCCGCCAATAATTTTAAGGCCGTCAATTTGAAGCAGATAAGCAGTTATTAATGTAAATATAATTCGTAATATAATTGCAGCACTAATACCCCAGAATATAATTTTTTTTCTTATTTCATTATCAAATTGAGATGCCACCATACCAATAATGATCGCATTGTCTCCTGCAAGAACTAAATCAATAAGTACAATTTGAAAAAAAATTATTACTTGTTCAGTCATGATTTACCGTCTTCTATTATCATGTCTGAAGCTTTTTCCGCAATCATTATAGTAGGAGCATTGGTATTTCCCGAAGTAATATTTGGCATTATGGAAGCATCTACTATTCTTAAGTTTTCAAGGCCATGCGCAACTAATCTATCATTAACTACTGAATTTTCATCTTTGCCCATTTTACAAGTTCCAACAGGATGAAAAATTGTTTGAGCATAGTCGCTTGCAGCTTTAACTAGTTCTTCATCATCTTTAATGTGTATGCCTGGTCTAAATTCTTCAGGTAAATATTTTGAAAAAGTCTTTGTGTTGAGAACTATTTTTCTTATTAATTTTAATCCATCTGCAGTTACCTTTCTATCCTCTGGAGTGGATAAATAATTCATTTTAATTTTTGGATCATCTCTAGTATCTGCACTAGCTATATATATTTCACCTCTACTTGTTGGTCTTATATTGGCTACAGTAGGTGTAAATGCATCAAAATTATGCAAATCAGCACCACCTAATTTGTCAGTACTTATTGGTTGAATATGAAATTGTAAGTTTGGAGTTTCTCTAGAAGCATCACTTTTAGCGAATCCACAAAGCTGACTAGCACCCATTGTCATTGGACCTCTTCTAAAAAAAATATATTCTGCACCAATTAATATTCTTCCAAAAATACTATTAATTTTTTTGTTAAGTGTTTTTATATTTTTTACTTTATAAACCGGTCGCATCATTATGTGATCTTGAAGATTTTTACCTACTCCTGGAGAATTATTTATAATTTCAATGCCATGATTTTTAATTTTTGAAGAATCTCCCACACCAGAAACTTGCAAGATGTGGGGAGAGCCGATTGATCCAGCTGATAAAATTACCTCTTTTTTTGCTTTTGCCTTTATCAATTGATTATCTTGCCAATATGAAATTCCAACAGCTTTTTTTTTATCAAAATTTATATTTTTTACATGTGCTTTTGTAATAATTTTTAAATTATTTCTATTTTTAATCGGTCTTAAGTATCCAACAGCCGCACTACATCTAAGTCCTTTTTTCTCTGTCACTTGAAAATAGCCACAGCCAAAATTATCACCTTTATTAAAATCATTGATTTTTGGTATACCAACTTCCTCAGCTGCATTCCTAAAAACATCAAGTATGTCTAATTGAATTCTTTGATCTTCAACAGAAATTGGACCTTTAACTCCATGAAATTCACTTTCACCTCTTTCTTGATTTTCAGATTTTAAAAAATAAGGAAGAACATCTTTCCAACCCCAACCAACATTACCGAGCTGCCTCCACATATTATAATCTTCTTCTTGTCCTCTTATGTATAGCAAACCATTAATTGAAGAACTTCCGCCTAGAGTTTTTCCTCTAGGATAATTTATTGATCGATTGTTCATCATTTCATCAGGTTCTGTTTTGAAACACCAATCAGTCTTCGGATTATGCATCGTTTTATAGTAACCAACAGGAATATGAATCCACGGATAGGTATCTTTTCCTCCTGCTTCGAGCAAAAGAATTTTATTTGAACTAATCGCTGATAAACGATTTGCTAGTACACACCCTGCAGATCCGGCTCCAATAATTATGTAGTCAAATTCTTCCATTTGAGGTTGAAATTAATTTTTCAAAATTAAATGTTAAGACAATATTTAGCATATTTTAACTTGATAAATCTTAAACATTATAGTCCAATCGATTTTTTATTAATTAATAGTGAGGGAATATGAGAAAAATCATATCATTGTTTTTGGGTATAGCGCTGTTTGTCGGTTTTACGGTATCAGCAAATGCTGCAAAAACGTTAAAATGTCAAACTGTTATCAGTGCAAAAGCTGATGAAGTTAAAATGTTAAAAGATTGGGGTAATGATATTACCGCTCTTACAAATGGCGAAATTAAATTTGAAATTCTTCCTGCAGGTACTGTAGTTGGAGTAAAAGAAACATTGGATGCGGTTGACAAAGGACTGATCGATTGTGGATTTGCTTGGACACACTACTGGTCAGGTGAACATCCAGCAGCTATGTTATTTGGATCTCCAGTAGCAGGTGCGGGTGTAGGAATTGATAATATCGCTTTCTTATCATGGTTCCAATATGGTGGTGGTAAAGAACTTTATGACCAACTTTGGAAAGAAATGAAAAGAGATATAAAAGGTTTTATGCTTCAACCGGTTGGTCCAGAAGCTCTTGGTTGGTTCAAAGAACCAATTAATAGCATGGATGACTTTAGAAAATATAAGTTCAGAACTCCTCCAGGAATTCCAGGACAAACTTATAAAGATATTGGTGTAGCATCTGTTGCAATGGGTGGTGGAGATATTCTTCCAGCTCTTGAAGCAGGAACAATTGATGCAGCTGAATGGTGCTGTCCAAAACCAGACATGACATTCGGTTTCCAAAAAGTTCTTAAACACTACTACTTACAGGGTTTACACCAAGTTGTTGTAAATGCTGACGTGTACATAAATGGTAAAGTTTACAGAAGTTTAACTGATCTTCAAAAGAAAGCTTTTGAAGTGGCGTCTAATGCTTCTTTAAGTAAATCAATGAGCTATAGAATATATGAAAATGGAAAAGCTCTTGCAGAACTTACTGGTAAACATGGAGTAATTTTACATGATACTCCAGCTGACTACTTCCCAGCTTATATGGCTGCAGCGAAGAAAAGTTTAGAGACTAATGCTGCTAAGAATAAATTCTTTGCAAAAGTATGGCAGTCTCAAAAAGACTTTGCTGATATTGCTGTTCCATTCTGGAGTGGTGCTCAAATGTCAAATGCTAAGCTAGGAATGGCTCACGCAGCGACATTAAAATAGTAGTTTTAAAGACTATAAAAGTATTTAGAATAAAGCGGACTTTACAGTCCGCTTTATTTTTTTAAGGGGTAGATATGAGTGATAAAACTACAAAAATAGATACATCAGATGAAATGATTGCAGAACGAAGATCTGGTTCTGCAAAAATGCCTGATGATATGCCAAAATGGATGGCAACACTTATAACAAAAATAGATTTATTTAGTAAATGGACCGGTAACGTAGTTTGTTGGATTACAGTGCCATTGATACTTGCAATGGTTTATGAAGTTTTAGCCAGAAAACTTTTTACAGCTCCAACTATGTGGGCTTACGATATGAGCAGATTTTTATATGGAGCTCTATTTATGTTAGGTGCTGGATATGCTTTATCTAAAGGTGTTCATATAAGAGCAGATTTTTTATACAGAAATTTTAAAGTTAAAACTCAAGGTATAGTTGATACAACATTATATATTTTATTTTACTTTCCAGGTCTTCTTTTCTTTTTTTACATGACAACTGGATTTGTTCAAGAATCAATCATGAGAAATGAAAGAGGAATGGATACAGCTTGGATGCCTTATATGTGGCCCATTAAGGCTTGTTTATGGTTTGGTATATTATTTTTACTTATACAAGGAATTTCAGAAGTTTTAAAAAGTTACTATGCAGCTACAAGGGGTAGGTGGCCTGATAAAAAATGATAGCAGAAATAATTAGTCCATCTACTTTAGGTTTTATATTGGTTGCTGTAATGCTATTTGCAATCTTTGTAGGTTTTCCTATTTCATTTACCTTAATATTTTTAGGATTTGTTTTCGGATATTTAGGTTTTGGTCCATTAGTTTTTTATTTAATGACTTTGCAGTTTTCAATGGTGATGACTGAGCAGGCTCTCGCCGCCGTACCACTCTTCGTCTTTATGGGAATTATGATGGAACAAGCAGGTTTAATGGAAAGATTATTTTCATCTGTTCAACTTATGTTAGCGAGAGTTAGAGGATCTTTATATTATGCTGTACTTTTTGTTTCAGTAATATTTGCTGCTGCTACAGGTATAGTAGGTGCTTCCGTAACTATTCTAGGAATCATGGCTGCAAAATCTATGAATAAATCGAAATATGATGTTCGTTTGGCAGCAGGAACAATTACAGCAGGAGGTACTTTAGGAATTTTAATCCCTCCAAGCATTATGTTGGTTGTTATGGGACCAATCATGGAAATTCCAGTTACTGATTTATTTGCTGCAGCAATAATCCCAGGAATATTACTAGCTTTATTATATGCTGGATATACAACACTTCGTTGTTGGCAAAATCCTAATCTAGGTCCTGTTTTACCAGAGGAAATGCGAGCAACAAGCATGAAGCAAGTTTGGGTTGAATTTTTTCTAGGTTTAGTTCCGCCAGCAGCTTTAGTTTTTGCTGCACTAGGAAGTATATTATTTGGTTTTGCAACCCCAACTGAGGCCGCCGGCTGTGGAGCTATGGGAGCAATGTTATTAGCATTAGCTTACAAAAAATTAACATTTAATAAACTTCAAGAATCCCTAGTTAAAACTTTAGAAATTACAGCTTTGATCATGGTATTAGTTGCTGCTTCAAACTTTTTTGGATCTGTATTCTCAAGACTAGGAACACCAATGGTTTTAACTGATTTTCTTTTAGGCCTAGAGATAAATAAATATTTTATTTTATTTATTGTAATGGCAATGATTTTTTTATTAGGGTGGCCATTAGAATGGGTGCCAATAGTATTAATCATTATTCCAATTATTCTTCCTTTAATTGAAAGTTTAGGATTTAACTTAACTTGGTTTGCAATCTTAGTAGCCGTTAACCTTCAGACCGCCTGGTTATCGCCCCCAGTAGCACTTTCTGCATATTTCTTAAAAGGTGTAGTACCCGAATGGGATTTGAAAGATATTTACATTGGTATGATGCAGTTTATGGTTTTGCAAATTATAGGTTTAATCTTAATTATTGTTTTTCCAAAACTTGTTTTATGGTTGCCAACGCTAATTTACGGACAATAGTCTAAAAGCTTTTATATTAGCCGCTGATTCAAGATAAAAATAATAGTAATTTAACTTTTATCATAATTAAAAAATGGTTAGTATTCCCAAACTTTAAATTAATAATTAACGAGGGAGATTATGAGTACAATTAGAAGCAGAGATAGACGCTTATACAATAAAGATTTAGCTCCTACTGATAAGAAGAAAAAGAATTGGGGTTGGTTCGAAATCTTTAACGTTTGGGCAAATGATGTTCAAAGCTTGTTTGGTTACACTTTGGCAGCATCTTTGTTCTTAACTTACGGTCTAAATGGTTGGGCTGTATTTTTAGCGATCCTACTCGCAGGATTTTTTATAATGTGGTTAGTAAACCTATCGGGAGCACCTAGTGTTAAACATGGTATTCCCTATCCAGTATTTGCTCGAGCAAGTATGGGAGTCATTGGCGCGAATTTTCCGGCAATGGTAAGAGGTATTGTTGCAATGTTCTGGTATGGTGCACAAACATATTTTGCATCAACAGCAGTTGCACTTTTACTTAAAGGTTTATCAGGATCAGATGGTGGCAGTGCAATTCTTTTAGGAATGAATGGAATTGAATGGATTTCATTTATTTTTGTTGCAGGCTTCCAAATTTATTTATTCTGGCAAGGTATTGATTTGATCAGAAAATTTTTAAACTTTGCTGGTCCAGCTGTTTATGCAGTTATGATCGTTTTAATGTTAGTAATCTGGAGTAAAGCAGGAGGAAATCTTTTATCCGAGGTTGGTAATATTTTTTCAGGAGTTGGTGATTACAGTGGAGGAGCTTTTGCTGCTTTCTTAGCAATTTTTGGAACAATGGTTGCATATTTTGCGGCTGTAGTAATTAACTTTGGTGACTTTTCAAGATTTGTAAAAAATGAAAAAGAAATGAGAAAAGGAAACCTTTGGGGTTTACCTGGAAATATTTTCTTATTCTCTTTTATAGCTTTGATGGTCACAGCAGGAACAGTTTCAGTTTTTGGCGAAACAATTACAAACCCAACTGAGATGGTTGCACGTGTTGGTAACTTAGGATTAACAGTTATTGCAGCATTTGCATTCTTCGCAGCAACGATTGGAATTAATATGGTAGCGAACTTTGTTCCTCCAGCCTACGACTTAGCAAACTTAGTACCAAGCAAAATTGATTTTAGGACAGGTGGTTTAATTACATCTATAGTTGGTTTTGTTATTGGTGCACTTTGGGTTTCTTTTATAAGTCAAGTTGGAATGTTTCCATTTGTAAATACACTTGGAGCAATACTAGCACCAGTTTATGGAATAATGATTGTAGATTATTACGTAATCAAGAAAGGAAAACTTGATGTTAATCAGTTGTTCTCATCTAAAAAAGGTAGCAAGTATTATTACAACGATGGTTGGAACCAAAAAGCTTTTGTAGCATGGGCAATAGCTGGAGTATTCTCAGTACTAACAGTATGGCACCCTGCATTATCAGGTTTAGGTGGATATGCATGGATAATTGGTGCAGCTTTAGGAACAGTACTACATCTTATGATGTCTGGTCAAAAGTCTAGAAGATAATATTTAAAACTTTAAAAATTAAAACCCGCTGTAGAAATACAGCGGGTTTTTTTTTAATAACTTAGAATAACTTTTTCTTTTTCAAACTTGTGAATAACCAAGTTTTCACCCTTACCTTTCCTGTCAATTACAAGAAAATTTATATCTTCTGTTGAAATTAAAGGAAAATGCCAAATTCCAGGTTTATAATTTATTCCGGTTTTAGGAGGTACAATAAAGGACTCAATTTTATTTATTTCAGGGGATTCCCCTGCAGGTGCCACAAAACATAAAAATGTAGTCTCCTTCATTGGTATAAATGCCTGACTACCCAGAGGATGTTTTTCCATCATATCAACAGTCATAGGAAAAGTTCTTTTTAAGGCAGAAAAGATACTTACTATAGTTTTTCCTCCGTCTTTTGATGTATTTAGATCAGCTAAATTGTCAAAGCGTTTTGCATATCCAGCGTTTATATCCATAGGGTTTATATCGTTAGTAGATATCAAATCACCATATATGGCGAAGTTTTCTCTGCTTATCTTTACAGGCTTTATATTTTTTTCCATTATTCAGCTTTACCCAAAACTCTGATTCTTGAAATACCACCATCAGGATAAATATTTATTCTTATATAATTAATTTTTTTATTTTTCATAAGTTTACTATTAAAATTATGTTTTTTATGTGCATGAAGTTTAACTTTTCCTAATAGTAATTTCCAATTTTTTGATTTTTTAACGATATTTTTAGATGAAATTCGATTATTTAAATAAGCACCTTGAACAGAGCATTTGTCAGGATAATTTCCTTTAAAATGGTGGGTATCAATTTGAATTTTATTTATTTTACCCGGAGTAGCACATTTTAAAATTAGCCAATCAAAATTTTTTCCTCTACTTCGTCTTGTCTCCCATCCGTCGCCCATATTTTTACCCATACCCGGAGCCAAGATGTTTTCCGCTCTTCCAAAGTGTTCATTATTACAAGCTATTGGGGTGGCCCCATTCAATACAGAAGTAAGGTTTGTCATTTTTTTTCCAAATTTTTTATTAATCTTCATTTCTCCATAAATTCTAATTCTTGCAACACCACCATCAGGATAAATGTTTAATCTTATATGGGTAAAAATAGATTTATTTTTTATATTAAAATAGTGATGACTGTTGGGTTTAGTAGTTTTTTTTTTTAAAATATTTACCCATTTTAAATTTTTATTAGGCAATTTATTTTTACTGTAACAGGCGTCAAGAGAAACTTTACTTGGCTGATTTCCGTTAAAATAAGAGGTATCAATATCAACTTTATGTATTTTACCTGGTCGACCTAATTTTAAAATTAAATAATCATGTCCTTTATTTCTTTTTCTTCTTGTTTCCCATCCATCCATCCATTTTCCATGCTTGTCAAAAACTCCTTCTTTAAAAATTGGGGGCCAAGGGTTAATAATTCTTTTGGCAGGTGCAAAAAATTCATCAGTTTTATATACAACACTTGATCCTAATCGTGATTGGGCCAAGTCAATCAAACCATTTAAAAAAATATTTTTATTTTTTTTCATCAATAAGATTATATATTTGAATAATTTTTAATCCAATATTTAGCTATATCAATTCTTTTACATAACCAGACGTCATCATGTTTTAAAACATAGTCTAAGAATTTTTTAAGAGATTGTATTCTCCCTGGTCTTCCAATTAATCTACAATGTAAACCTACAGACATCATTTTTGGATTTGTATTTCCTTCTTCGTATAAAGCATCAAAGCTATCCTTAAGATAAGTGAAAAATTGATCACCACTATTAAAACCCTGGTTTGTTGCAAATCGCATATCGTTGTTGTCAAGTGTGTAAGGAATTATTAATTGTTTTTTTTTTTCCTTAGTTATCCAGTAAGGTAAATCATCACTATAAGAGTCGCTATCATAAAGAAAACCTCCTTCTTCCATAACTAAATCTCGAGTATTAGGACTACAACGACCTGTGTACCAACCCAAAGGTCTTTTACCAAATATTTTTTTGATTGATTGAATAGCAAGTTGCATATGTTTTTTTTCTGTTGCTTTTGGTATTGTTTGATAATCAATCCATCTCCATCCATGTGAAGCAACTTCATAATCAGATTCTTTGATAGCATCGCACACATCTTGATTTCTTTCTAAAGCCATTCCAACTCCAAAAATAGTTATAGGAATTTTCATTTTTTGAAAAAGCTCATGTATTCTCCAAAAACCTCTTTTTGAACCGTACTCATAAAAAGATTCCATGTTAATGTGTCTTCCTTTAATTGGTTGAGCACCAATTATTTCTGACAAAAAAACTTCTGACATTTTGTCACCATGCAGCACACAGTTTTCAGCCCCTTCCTCATAGTTCAAAACTATTTGAAGAGCTATTTTTGCACCATTTGGCCACTTTATGACTGGTGTTTTTGACCCATAACCAATCATATCTCTTGGATAATTCTTTTTCATAGAATAAAATATTTATATATTAAATTAAAAATAAAATCATAAAAATTCATATATGGCTATAAAATATTTAAAAAAAGCAATTAAAACTCCATCATCTGACGATAATAAGACTAGAGCGGCCGTTCAAAATATTCTTAATGATATCGAAAAAAGAAGAGAAGAGAGTATTAAAGAAATTACAAAAAAATTTGACAAATATGAAGGTGAGATAATTGTCTCAAAAGAAAAGATAGAGGAAGCTACAAAAAAAGTTGATCAAAAAACAAAAGATGATGTTCGGTTTGCTTATGAAAGAATCAAAAAATTTGCTGAACATCAACTTAAAAGCATGAATAATGAATTTGAGGTTGAACTTTCAAAAGGATTATTTGCAGGTCAAAGACTTATACCAGTCAGTTCAGCAGGTTGTTATATACCAGGAGGGCGGTATGCACACATTTCGTCTGCAACAATGGCTATAACTCCAGCCAAGGTTGCTGGAGTAAAAACAATAATTTGTGCAAGTCCACCAAAAGATAAGAATGGTGCTCATCCAGGAATTATTTATGCAGCAAATCTTTGTGGAGCTGACATTATATTAAATTTAGGTGGTATAGCTGCTATTGGTTCAATGACCTACGGGTGTTTTGGTAATCCTCCAGTTGATTTTTTGGTTGGTGCAGGAAACCAGTATGTATCTGAAGCCAAGAGAATAGTTTATGGACAAGTTGGAATCGATCAATTTGCGGGTCCAACCGAGATAGCAATTATTGCAGATAAATCTGCTGACAAAGAAATAGTTGCGGCAGATATAGTCGGCCAAGCGGAACATGGTTACAATTCACCAGGATGGGTTTTTACTACAGATAAATCAGTCGCTGATTATATAATGAAAAGAATTCCAGAGCTAATCGCCGAATTACCTGAAGGCCCAAGATCAAGCGCTGAACCAGCATGGAGAGATTATGGAGAAGTAATTCTTTGTGATACTGATGAAGAAATGGCAAAGATTAGTGATCAGTATGCGGCTGAACACTTAGAGGTTCATGCTGGAAAATTAGATTGGTGGTTAAAGAGATTAAAAAATTATGGATCTTTATTTTTGGGTGAAGAAACAACAGTGGCTTATGGAGACAAATGTTCTGGACCTAATCATATTTTACCAACTAAAGGAGGAGGAAGATATACCGGGGGTTTATCCGTTGGAAAATTTATTAAAACATTAACTTTTCAAAGAATGACTAAAGAAGCTAACAAAATTGTTGGAGCGACCGCTGCTAGACTAGGTAGAGCTGAGGGTATGGAAGCGCATGCAAGAACAGGTGATATAAGATTAAAAAAATATGGTCACAGCAAATAAGCATGCAAGCTTTAGTTTATACAGATACACAAACATTAATTTTTAGAGAAGAAAAAAATCCAAAGCTAGTTAACGGTGAAAGCATAATAAAAGTTTCAGCTTCTGGTATTTGTGGATCTGATATGCATGCATACCACGGAAGAGACGAGAGGAGAATTCCCCCATTAATACTAGGTCATGAAATAAGTGGAATTATTGACAAAGGAAAAGAAAAAGGAAAAAAAGTTGTTCTTAATCCATTAATTACATGTGGATCATGCAGTTACTGCAAAAATGGAAGAGAACATTTGTGTAGTAAAAGAATTATTTTGGGTATGAATAGGCCAATCGAAAGACAAGGAGGATTTGCTGAGTATGTTTCTATTCCTGATAAAAATATATATGAGTTACCAAAAAATCTTGAAACTAAAGAAGCTCCAATAGCAGAACCTTGTGCCGTAGCATTACACGCTGTAGAACTTAGTGAACAAGAATTTTTAAATCCTATAGAAAATAACAAGGTCCTAATAATAGGTTCCGGAGCTATTGGTCTACTTTGTGGACTAATTTTATCAAAAATTAAAAATTGTAAAGACATAGTTATTATAGACCCAAATAATAAAAGGCTTAAAGAATCTCTAAAATATTTAGATGCAGAAGGTTTAAAACCAGATAGCAAAAATATTTTAAATAACCATTTTAATATTGTTTTCGATACAGTTGGTTTAGAAACCACAAGACAACAAGCTATAAGATCAATTAAACCAGGCGGAGTCATTATTCATATAGGACTTAGTCAGCCTAGTGGAGTTTTTGATTTTAGAAAAACGACTCTGCAAGAAATTACATTTATAGGGACTTATTGTTACACAAATAAAGATTTTGAAAAAACACTTGGTATTTTAGATAAAAAAAAAATTGGAAGTTTAGATTGGATTGAATATAGAAAACTAGAAGAAGGTTCTCTAGCATTTAAGGAAATACATAATGGTTCTTGTACAGCGCCTAAAATAATTTTATTAATTTAATTACTAAAAATAATCTAGTTTAAAGAAACGACTGCAGCTGCTATAGAAGCAAGTCTTGCTTCAGATTCATCCGATCTACTTGTTATTACTACTGGTGCTTTTCCACCTAAAACGACTCCTGCAGCACAAGCCCCCATAAAATATATCATCATTTTTACTAAGGCGTTTCCAGCTTCTACATTAGGAACCAATAATATATCAGCGTTTCCTGCTACTTTATTTTTTATTTTTTTTATTGCAGCAGATTTTTTAGAAATTGAATTATCAAAAGCCAATGGACCAAAAACATCTGCATTTATATTTTCTTCTTCAGCACGTTTAGTAATTTTATTCGCATCTAGTGAACTAGGGACACTTTCCAATATTTCTTCTGTTGCGGATAATACTGCTACTTTAGGCCTTGTAATTCCAATTTTATTTGCAAACTCTACAGCATTTCGAAGGATATGCATTTTTACTTCTATTTTGGGTAATACATTCACAACCCCATCGGTAATAATGAAAGGTTTGTCCTTCTTTTCCAATGTCATATGCCAAACATGGCTTAATCTTTTTTTACCGATTAAATTTAAATCTCTTTTTAATACTGCTTTCATTAATACATCTGTATGAATATGTCCTTTAACAATAATCTTTACTTTATTTTCGCTTGCTAATTTTGCTGCAATGGGAGCGGTACTATCTTCATTTTTTTCATTTATTATTTCATATTTTGATATGTCCCATTTTAGCTTATCAGCATATTTTCTTATTTCATTTTCATCGCCAATAAATGTAGGGTTAATTAAATTATGTTGAACAGCTTTGTGAACCGATTCCATAGGGAAAATTTCTCCAGCATTTACTATAGCAGCATCAACAATACCTTTCTTTTTGGCAACATCGATTAAATTGTCAGGACATATAATTTTTTTACTTGATAACATAAATTAAAATGCCCATTCATAAGCTGAAAGTGATACAGCGCCACCAGTGTGTATAAAAAGAACATTATCATTTTTTTTAAATTTTTTATTTTTAATAAGACCAATTAATCCTGCAAATGCTTTTCCTGAATAAACAGGATCTAGTAATATTGCTTCTTTTTTTGCTAAAAGTTTAGTGGCTTCTATCATTTCTTTAGTAGGCTCTCCGTATCCTGGTCCAATATAATCATCATATACAATAACATCTGATTTATCCAAAATGTTACATTGAAGTTTTTCACAAGTTTTTTTTGCTTCTGTATAAATTTTATCAACTTGTGTGTCTTTTTTATGTCTAACACAGATTCCTATAACAGGAATATTACAATTAAAATATTTTCTACCTGCTAGTAAGCCTGCCTGAGTTCCAGCACTTCCTGTTGCATGTATAATGTGTGAAAAATTATATTTCTTATTTTCTTTTATTATTTCATTTAAACATTCTACATAACCCAATGCCCCCACGGGATTTGATCCGCCTCCTGGTATAAAATAGACATTAGTACCTTTTGATTTAATATCTTTAATTAATTTTTCTGAATATTCTGACACACTCTCGTCTTTTGGGCATATTTTTACCTCAGCTCCAAATAGTTTATCTAAAAAAACATTTCCAGATTTCATATATGATTCTGGAGGATCTTTAAGCCTCTGTTCCAAAATGATAAGACATTTTAATCCCATTAAAGCACACGCTGCTGCCGTTTGTCTTGCATGATTAGATTGAACCGCTCCAACTGTAACAATTAATTTGGCTTTATTTTTTAAGGCGTCTGGCATTAAAAATTCTAATTTTCTAGTTTTATTTCCTCCAGTAGCTAAACCTGTGCAATCATCTCTCTTTATAAAAATATTTGGACCATCTAGATATTTGGTTATGTTTTTTAGGTGTTCTATAGGTGTTGGGAAGTGTCCTAACTTAATTCTTTCAAATTTCTCTAACATATACATTTATTTATGCTAATAAGTAAAATATTCAAGACATAAGTTTTATGAATAAAAATTTATCACTATTAGCCTTAAGCCAAGTTTTTGGGTTTACAGCTAATATAATTACAGTTTTTTTAAGTGGCATTGTTGGATCACAAATTACTTCTATAAAGTCTTTATCAACATTACCCACAGCATTATCAGTTCTTGGTACTGCAATTTTTACTATTATAGCAGCAAAAATTATGGGCAAAATAGGTCGAAGGTTAGGTTTTATTTTTGGGTCTTTAGTCAGTTCAGCAACTTGCTTGCTTGCTGTTTTTGCTATCACTCAACAAAACTTTATTTTATTTTGCATCTCACATTTAATTCTTGGTTTAGGAATAGCTTTTGCTCACCAATATCGTTTTGCGGCAGCAGAAAGTGTAGAAAAAGAAAAAGTACCAAAAGCTATTTCAACTTTAATGTTAGCTGGAATCGTTTCTTCCTTTTTAGGCATAACATTAGCAAATTATACAAAAAATCTTATTCCTGATCATTTGTATGTTGGATCTTATCTTTTATTAGCTGCATTTACTTTTATGCCATCAATATTTTTTATTTTCTATAAAAATAATGAAAAAATAAAAATAGATTTTAATAATAAATACGAAGGACGTAGATTATTTGAAATAATTTTTCAACCAAGATTTTTGCAAGCGATAACAGCTGCAGCTTTTGCTTATGCCGTTATGTCATTTTTAATGACTGCAACACCTCTAAGTATGCACGTGATGGAAAAAATGAGTTTAGAAGATACAGGCTTAGTTCTTCAATTCCATCTAGTAGCTATGTTTCTTCCATCATTAATTACAGGACATTTAATAAAAAAATTTGGTCATAGCAATATAATTTACGTAGGAGTTTTGTTTTATATCGTTACAATAATCTTAGCTTTATTTGAACAAACATTTAATAATTATATGGTAGCTCTAATATTTTTAGGATTAGGGTGGAATTTCTTATTTATTTCTGGAACTAGTTTAGTTGTTTTAACTTATAAAGAAGAAGAGAAGTTTAAAATACAAGGAATTAATGATTTGATTGTATTTTCTACAATGGCACTAGCAAGTTTATCGGCAGGAATATTGTTAAGTTTAACTAGTTGGAAAACTATGAACTTAATATGTATTCCCCTTTTAATTTTAATAGCTTATTCGACTTTCAGAGCAGACTTATTAAGCAAAAAATGAGCTTTCTGTTACTGGGTTTTTTTATTGGTTTAAGTTTAATTTTAGCAATTGGAGCTCAAAATATCTATGTTATAGAGCAAGGTCTTAAAAAACAATATGTTTTCTTAGTTTGTTTGATTTGCTCAATATCAGATTTATTATTAATCTTTCTAGGAATTTTTTTATTCGAATACTTTAGAAATTTTTTTACTGATAACATAGAGCTAATTTTTAACATATTACTTTTAGTTTTTCTTGTTTACTTTATAATTACTAAAATAAAAATTAAGCATAACGAAATAAATATTGACTTTAAAAACAATACTATCTCCTTAAAAAATACAGTGATAAAAACATTAGGATTTACTTATTTAAATCCTCATGTTTATTCAGACACTGTTTTTTTTCTTGGAAATTTTTCTAAAAACTTTCTTATTTCACAAAAATATTATTTTGGTATTGGCGCTTCAATAGCTTCATTTTTATTTTTCTTTTGTCTGGGTTATTTATCTAAATTTCTATCAAAATATTTGCAAAATCAAATAGCATGGAAATTTATAAATTCTTTTATTGTAGTTTTTATGAGTATTTTAGCATTTTATGTATTATTAGATATTATCTATTAACCTTTTCCTCTCCAAGGAATAGTTTTGTCTATAATTTTTCTAATTGTAATATCAAATAAAAGTCCTAACATTCCCATTACGAAAATTGTGATCCAAATCACTTCGTACTGCATGTACTTTCTGGCAACGTTTTCAACAAACCCGATACCTGTTGTTCCTGCTAAAAACTCAGCAGCAACTAAAGTTCCCCAGCACATACCTACCGCAACCCTTATTCCTGTTAGTATTTCTGGCAGAGAGTTAGGAAATATAACTTCTCTAATTATTTGCCATCTAGATGCTCCAAGAGAGTGAGCTGCATGAATTTTTGATAGTTGAGTTCCTGATGCTCCAGCTCTTGCTGAAATAATCATAATTGAAAAAGAAACCATAAATAATAAAAATACTTTACCAACGTTATCTATTCCAAAAACAGTAATTACCAATGGAGCCCAAGCGAGTGGGGGAACAGGTCTATATAACTCAACCATAGGATCAAAAAATCCTTTGGCAAATCTATTCAGTCCCATAAATAAACCTAAAGGAACACCAAATATTATTCCAAGAGACAATCCTAAAAATACTCTTAAAAAAGAATCCCAAATGTGTCCTGTAGGAACTGGGATTTTGAAAGCTTCAAATTCACCAGTAACTATATCTAACATTCTACTTTTGAAATTTGGATCAACAGTACCATCTTGATTATGAACTGGATATTTACCTGGCATAATATCAGCTATCCAATCTGGAAGAACAAAACCAACTATCCTATTAACTCCCATCATTTCATACCAAAGCATAGGAATCATTTTATAACCAACGCTTGGTTTTAACATTTCACCAAAAATCCTAAAAGTATCAGATGGTTTAGGTAACCATCTACCAGGACCAGCTTCTGAACATTGAGGGCCACTTGCAACAATTGTTCCAGCTGGAAATAAAAGAATATCTATTGTTCTTAAATTTCCTTGTTCATTATTTTGAACTTTGTCAAAAGCTCTAATTGCATTTTCTAATTCATCTAAAGTTTTGGGAGGAAAAATACTTGCATACTCTATTCTTCGCACAAGTTTTTTAAT
This sequence comes from Pelagibacteraceae bacterium AG-414-E02, assembly GCA_003214615.1. Classification (GTDB taxonomy): domain Bacteria; phylum Pseudomonadota; class Alphaproteobacteria; order Pelagibacterales; family Pelagibacteraceae; genus AG-414-E02. The sequence goes on along the minus strand of QCLK01000003.1, from coordinate 157,699 downwards.
ATCTTTTATATAATCAAGTTCCCGACCGTCATCTAATCCATCCATATATTCTTTAATTTCACCAAAAATAGCTTCTGACTGTCTTAAGTACTCGGGGTTATGATTTCTCATTTCAAAAAATTCATCACTTATAGAATTTAATTCAGCCGCAGCCGCATGAAATTTTAGACCTCTTTTACTTTCAGGAAGAGGAGGAACTTCCATACCAGTAGCACCCCATCCTAATTGTTTTTTTAAACCTTCATTTATTTCATCCTCTTCTTCTGTGGTAAACTTAGGATAAGAATCTTTTGGAAAATCAGTAGTTAACTGATTTAATCTAATGGTTAATTCATTTATTGTATTTTTTATATTATCTTCTAAATATCTCTCATCTGTTAAAGATGGAATCATTAGCTTGGTATCACGAAGTATATTTGTAAATATTTCTTTATCCTGATCTTTTAAATCAGGATCGTTTTGTATTAAAATTATTTTGTCTTCTATATTGATGTTTTCACGTTTAATGATCGCAGTGCTCTTGTGCTGTCTTTCCACAATTGGAAAAAGATATTTTAAAGATAGTAATGATTCGTTAACTTTTGCAACTTGACAAAGCTCATTTGCAGATTTTGGATAAAAAGATTTTGCAATATCCCATGAATAATAAAGCCAAGATAACAAAAGAAAACTAGATCCTACAACAACCCAATGTATTCCTCCTTTGGCTCTTTCAGGATTTCCAAAAACAGCATCACTTTTTTCTGTTTTAATTAATTTTCTCCCATAAAGAATAGCACCCACAACAGCAAAAATAGTAAAAAATGTAATAAATCCTGTAATCATTTTATATTTCCTTACCCATTATTTCCTCTTCCATATCCCAGATCATGGTTAGAATTTCTTCTCTCTTGGAAACGAATTCTTTATCGTTTTTAATTTCTCTTAAATCTCCCTTTAAACCTCTAGAAGCAAAAGGAAGTTTGTATTCTTTATGTATTCTTCCAGGTCTAGGTGCCATTACGTATACTCGTTCACCTAATAACAAAGCTTCCTCAACCGAGTGAGTTATTAAAATAATTGTTTTGCCAGTTTCTTTCCAAATTTTTAAAACTAAGGATTGCATTTTTTCTCTAGTTAATGCGTCTAAAGCTCCCAAAGGTTCATCCATTAAAATTAAGTCGGGATCGTTTATTAAACATCTAGCGAGAGCTACTCTTTGCTGCATACCACCTGATAATTGATAAGTAGGTGTATTTCCAAAACCTTTTAACCCAACTATATCAAGCCATTCTTCAACTTTTTTTGCTGTTTTAATTGGATCTTCTTTCTTCATTCGTAAACCAAAATTTACATTTTCATTTACGGTTAACCACTCAAACAAAGCTCCTTGCTGAAAAACCATTCCTCTTTCAACTCCAGGACCATTAATTTCTTTTCCTCCTAGGTTTATCGAACCAGAAGTTGGCCGAAGAAAACCAGCTGCAATATTTAATAAAGTTGTTTTTCCACACCCTGAAGGGCCAAGGACTGTTAAAAGTTCACCTTTTTTAAGAGTAAAAGTTATATCTTTAAGTGCATGAACATCCTCTCCCTTGAGAGATTTAAATATCATATTAACTTTTTGAGAAACTAGATCACTCATAAAAATAATATATTAAAATTTTTATTAAAAAAATAGGCACCAATTTATTAAAATTGGCGCCTATTAATATTTTATCTAACTCTTAATTTACGGTAGGTACTTAGTAGTAACTACTTTAGAGTAATTTTTAAGAGCTGGGTTTTCCGCAGTAGCGAACATGTTACCCATAACACCTAGATATTTCATAAGTATTCCACCTTTATTCATATACTTAGATTTTATCGTAGCTGCATCTGGGAAACCAAAACCACCCATTTGCTTTTTAGTACCAGCAAGATCCATAGCAGCATCTTTAGCTATAATATTCATGTTAGATTTTCCTGCTCTAAATTTAGCATTGTACTCATGAGTAATTTCTACAAACGTTCTAACCATTCCTGGGTTTTCTTTTAAGAATTTGTTAGTTACAGAAGTTATATCAATACCAGATATTCCAGCATCAGTAGCTTCTTTAACTGATAACATTCTTGTACCAGCTTTAAGTGCATTTTCGATAGATTTACCACCGAATAAACATGCCATAGCAACATCTCCGTTTTGTAAAGCAGCAGAACCATCTTCAGGGTTCATATCTACAACTGAAACTTTACCAGCATCAGCTCCAACAACTTTCATTGTTTCTTTAAAAACGTAGTCAGCCATAGTTCCTACAGGAACAGCAACTTTTTTACCTTCTAACTGTGCCGCATTTGCTTTTGTAATACCTGAAGCATTAGACACTATACAAGTTGTATTACCCATTCCGTATGTAACGGCGATATCTACAAGTTTGATAGGCGCTTTTGCATTAACAGCATTTACAAATGGTGTTAAACCTTGTGAGTAAGAGATATCAATATCTCCTGACAGCATTGCTTCAGTCATTTCTCCACCTGTTGCAAAGTTTGTCCACTTCACAGGAACTCCTAAAGCATCGTCAAAAACTTTTTTAACTTTAGCTTCTTGATTTGGAGTTGCCCATTCTAAGAAGAACGCTACTCTAACTTCATTAGCAGCAGAAAAAGCTGCAGATATACTTAATGAGAAAGCAACTATACTTCCTAGTAATAAACTTACTATTTTTTTCATATTTTCCTCTTAATAATTATTAAGTTAATAAGAGTATTTAAAATTAAAATATAAGATAAGTAAAACAAAATTAATTACTACCTAAGGTTGTATTGATTAAATTTTTATTGGTAGTTTTGCTTTAAATGATAGTCTACAAACTATTTTATAAGAATAATTATGAGCACATCGGACACATCTAAAATACCTAATTCTTTAGAAGAGCATTGGATGCCATTTACTTCCAATAAAGATTTTAAAGAAAACCCGAGGCTGATTACTGAAGCAAAAGGAGTTTATTTAAAAAATCATCAAGGTAAAACAATGATTGATGCTAGCTCAGGGTTATTTTGCAATCCCCTAGGTCATGGAAGAAAAGAAATAACTAACGCTGTCGCTAAACAATTAGAACAATTAGATTATGTTCAGCCCTTCCAACAAGGTTTTGGTGGTTCATTTGAATTAGCTAGACGAATATCAAAACATACTCCAGGAAATTTAAATAGAATTTTTTATACCATATGCGGATCTACAGCGGTTGAGACCGCAATTAAAATTGTAATAGCTTATCATAAAGCAAAAGGTCAAGGTCAAAGATTTCGGTTTGTGGGAAGAGAACGTGCCTACCATGGAATGAATATCGGAGCTACGTCAGTTGGTGGGATGGTAAATAATGTCAAAACTTTTGCAAGTGTGCTTATGCCTGGTGTTGTTCATATGAGACATACTCATTTACCGGAACATAAATTTGTTAAAGGTCAACCCACAACTGGAGTTGAGATGGCTGAAGATTTAGAACGAATATGTATGAATTTTGGTTCAGAAAATATTGCTGCTTGTATTGTAGAACCTGTGGCCGGTTCGACAGGAACATTAGTTCCACCAAAAGGATATTTAAAACGTTTAAGAGAAATCTGTGATAAACACGGAATAATTTTAATTTTCGATGAAGTAATTACTGGATGGGGAAGAATGGGTTCAGCTTTTGCCTCACAAGAGTTTGGTGTAACCCCTGATGTTATGACTATGGCCAAGGCAACAACTAATGGAGTGGTTCCCATGGGAGTTGTGGCTGTAAAAGAGGAAATTTATGATGCTGTAATGGACGCATCTCCAAAAGGTGCCGTAGAATTATTTCATGGTTATACATATTCTGGAATTCCAATTGCTGTAGCTGCAGCTTTGGCTGTTCAAGACATATTTGAAAAAGAAGATATTTTTAATAAAGCAAAAAAAATGTCACCATATTTTCTAGACGCCTTGTTTTCATTAAAAGATCTTGACGCAGTAGACAACATCAGAGGTTACGGCATGATGGGCGGCATCGATATAAAATTAAAAGAAAAACCTGGAAGAGCAGGGTTTGAATGTTTTAAAGCTTGCTATGAAGCTGGAGTAAATTTCAAAGCTACAGGCGACTGTTTAATTATTGCTCCACAGTTTATTTGCGAGAAAAAACATATAGACGAAATAATTGAAAAGCTAAGAGCTGGTATTTCAAATTACATGAAAAAGTAATTATGCGTATTGGGGTACCAAAAGAAATAAAACCACAAGAAAATAGAATAGGCTTAACTCCTGAAAGTGTAAGGATTCTAACCTCGAACGGGCATAAAGTTTTAGTTGAAAATAATGGAGGTTTTGAAGCCGGATTTTACAATAATCAATATATTACAGCAGGAGCTACAATAGTCGATAAGGCCGAAGACATATTTAACGATTCTGAAGTTATCGTGAAGGTTAAAGAGCCGTTAAGTAATGAAATAAAAATGATTAGAGAAAATCAAATTGTTTTTACTTATTTACATTTAGCCGCCGATAAAGAGTTAACTGAAGGTTTAGTAAAAACAAAATCAATATGTATAGCTTATGAAACTGTCACAGATAATAATGGACGTTTACCATTGTTAGCTCCTATGAGCGCAGTAGCTGGCAGAATGTCTATTCAAGCAGGAGCGCATTCTTTGGAAAAAAATCAAAAAGGAAGAGGAATATTATTAGGAGGAGCTCCTGGAGTTGACCCCGCAACAGTTGTTATTCTTGGTGGTGGAGTAGTTGGAGAAAATGCTGCTTTAATCGCTACAGGTATGAAGGCAAAAGTTCATGTAGTCGATAAGTCACTTAAGAGACTAGAACAGTTAAAAGAAATTTTTGGAGATGCAATTATTCCTCAGCAAAGTGATAAAGTTAATTTAAAAGAACTAATTTCTGAGTGTGTTTTACTTGTGGGTGGGGTCTTAATTCCTGGAGCAGAAGCTCCAAAATTAATAACTAAAGATATGTTAAAGGTTATGAAAAGAGGATCAGTTATAGTAGATGTGGCAATTGATCAGGGTGGATGCGTAGAAACAAGTAAACCCACAACTCATGCTAACCCAACTTATATAGTCGATGATGTAGTTCATTATTGTGTAGCTAACATGCCGGGTGGAGTCCCAAGAACATCAACTCTTGCTTTAAATAAAGCTACTCTTCCATTTTTGTCTAAACTGGCTGACAAAGGGTATGAAAAAGTACTTAACGAAGATAAAAATTTTCTTGAAGGATTAAATATTTTTAAAGGGCAAGTTACTTACAAAGCTGTAGCAGATGCTTTTGGTTATAAGTATGTATTACCTAAAAATGCATTAGCAAATGTATAAACCTTTACCAAATTTTCTCACAATTAAAAAATCTCCCATAGAAGGCTTAGGCTTATATGCAACAAAAAATATTAAACCAAACTGTTTTATTGGACTAACTCACATTCAAGATAATGATTTTGAAAATGGTTATATTAGAACACCACTAGGTGGCTTTTATAACCATTCAAATGAACCTAATGTACGCAGGGTAGTTTCTGATGTTTTACCTAAATTAAAGTGTGGTGATCCAATTGACGATACTTTAGATGCTGAAAAAATTCCAGATGGAAAAGCTAACAGAGAAAATCTTTATCCAAAAGTTCAAGGAAAATATATGTTTATAGTTTCAACTAAAGAAATAAAACCAGGTGATGAACTGACAGCAAACTATAATCTTTACACGTATCCAAAGACAGGCGTAGGAATTCAAGGATTTTAAAATTAATATAAAAGATGCTACCAAAAAGTACTAAAGCTGTAATTATCGGTGGTGGAATTGCAGGTTGTTCTACCGCTTATCATCTAGCAAAATTTGGATGGAAAGATGTAATTTTATTAGAAAGAGATCAGCTTACCTCAGGAACCACATGGCATGCTGCTGGACTGGTAAGTCAATTAGGTCCTACAGCAGCTGTAACAAAAATAAGAAAATATACTACAGACTTGTATAAAGAATTAGAAAAAAAAATGGATTTTTCTGCAGGTTTAAAACTAAATGGAGCCTTGTCTATAGCAACAACCAAAGGAAGATGGCAAGAACTTAAACGACAAGCAACAACAGCGCAATTATTTAATGTCAACGTAGAAATACTTGACATTGATAAAATAAAAAAAATTTATCCAATAATAAATGAAAAAGATATTTTGGGTGGCATTTTTATGCCAGGTGATGGTCAGGCGGATCCAATTGGAGTAACAAACTTATTAGCTAAAGCAGCAAAGCAATTAGGCGTCAAAATATATGAAAAGAGTCCCGTTGAAAAAATTTTAATTAAAAATGGAAGAGTTTCTGGAGTTAAAATAAATAATCAGGTAATTGAATGTGAGTATCTGGTCTTAACAGCAGGTATGTGGTCAAGACAAATAGGAGAGGAGCTAGGAGTTAGTATACCATTATATCCCGCGGAACATTTTTATATTATTACAGAACCTATTAAAGATTTACCTAAAAATTTGTCTGTATTAAGAGATTTTGACGATAGATTATATTTAAAGGAAGATGCTGGTAAATTATTAGTTGGAATTTTTGAGGGAAAATCAATTCCAGCCTTTGAGAAAACAAATAAGGTTCCTAGTGATTTTTCGTTTGGCGAATTTCCTGAAAATTTTGATCATTTTGAACCTTATTTAGAGGCATCATTTAAACGAGTACCGCTTTTAGAAAAAGCAGGAATTAGAAAGTTTTTTGCAGGACCAGAATCTTTTACACCAGATACAAATACATTGTTAGGCGAAGTCCCAGAAATTAAAAATTTTTTTGTTTGTTGTGGATTTAATAGTATTGGAATAGGAAGTGGTGGAGGGGCTGGTAAAGTAACAGCGGAATGGATGATGAATGGTCACATAAATGAGGATTTGTTTATATACGATATAAAAAGATTTCAAAAATTTCACTCAGAAATTAGTTTTATAAAGGAAAGAATAACAGAAACACTGGGAGATTTGTATGGAATGCACTGGCCATACAAACAACACAAAACTTCTAGAAACAAAAAACTATTTCCATATCATGAAGAATTAAAAAAAGCAGGTGCTTGTTTCGGTGTCTCTTCTGGTTATGAAAGACCGCTTTGGTTTGCATTAAATAATGAAAAATCAGAACTTAAATATAGTTATAATTATCAAAACTGGTATCCCTCAGTAGAATATGAAACAAAAAATGCGAGAGAGAATGTTGGCTTATTCGATTTAACTGCTTTTTCCAAATACGATTTAAAAGGTGAAAAGACTCATATCGAGTTACAAAAAATTTGTACAGCAAACATAAAAAATGAAATCGGAAGAACTACTTACACTCAAATGTTAAATAAAGATGGAGGAATAGAAACGGATTTAACAGTTGTTTGCATGGATAAAAATTATTTCAGAATAGTTACCTCTGCCGCTAACAAAGAACATGATAAATTTCATATATTAAAATCTTTGTCAAAAGAAGTAGAATTTAAAGATGTAACTGATGAAATTGCTTGTCTCGGTGTATTTGGTCCCAAAAGCAGAAGCTTAATGTCAAAGTTGTCAAATGATGATTTTTCAAACGAAAATTTTAAATTTGGAACAAGTAAGAAAATAAAGATAAATGATAAAAAAATTTGGGCACAAAGATTATCTTACGTAGGTGAATTAGGTTTTGAACTTTATATAAAAATGAATGAATCAAGAGAAATATACAATTTAATAATTGATAAAGGTAAGGAATTTAACCTTTCCCATTGTGGGATGTTTGCTATGGATACAATGAGAATGGAAAAGGGATATTTGCATTGGGGGCATGATATGTCTCCAGAAGAAAATCAATATGAAGCTGGATTAGGTTTTGCAATTAGTTATAAAAAGAATATAGATTTTATAGGAAAGGGTGCCCTTATTAAGATTAAGAATCAGACTCCCAAAAAAAAACTTGTAATGATGAGTTTAAAGGAAAGTAAACCGGGATTTCCATTGTTGCTTCACGATGAACCTATATTATTAAATGGAAAAATTATTGGAAGAACCACTTCTGGAAACTATTCATTTAATTTTAAAAAGAATATTGCTTTTGGCTATGTTAGCACGAACCAAAAAATAGATGGAAAAGATTTAGAAATTGAGGTGGAAAAAACAAAATATAAGGCCATTATAGAAGCAAAACCACTTCACGATCCAGAAAACAAAATTATAAAAAACTAAAATCTTTTTGAGTGTTGAAGCCTTGAATTATACTTTGATCATTAATTTCTAACTTCAATATTTTATCTTTATTTAATTCTAATATTTTTTTTGCTCCAGTATCTCCGGTAATATTCATGATTTTAGTTTTCATTAATTTATCAAACAGAACAGGATTTCCCTGCTGACCTTTGTATGTGGGAACAAGTATATCTTTTTGATTTCTAGACTGAATTAATTGGTTATAAATATTGAAATTTACTAACGGCATATCTCCTAAACATATAAAAAAAGCTTCAGTATTTTTAGATAAATGATTTACCCCAGTTTTGATTGAAGAAGCCATCCCACTTTCAAAGTCTTTATTAAAAACAAGTTTTATCTTTTCATTCTTATCAATAAGTTGTTCAATAATTTCTTTTTGATGTCCAAGAACAACAATTAATTCATCAACAGTACTAGCTAAAATGTTTTTTACTGAGTGTTTTATTAAAGAAACACCTCGAAATTTTTTGGTCAGTTTATTTTCACCTTTCATCCTCTTAGACTGACCAGCCGCTAATAGTATAGATGAAATCATCTTGTCATTGTTTATTGTAAACTTCAGAGATCAATTGCGCAATAATTGATAAAGCAATTTCAGGAGCGGACTTTCCTCCAAGTTTAATTCCTATGGGACCAAAAATTTTATTAATTTGTTCATCATTGAATCCAGATTCTTTAAGTCTCTTACATCTATTTTCGTGAGTTTTTTTACTTCCAAGGGCTCCTATATAAAAAAAATTGCTTTTTATTGCGTGTTGAATAGCAGGGTCATCAATTTTTGGATCATGCGTAAGAGCTATTAAAGCAGTGTTTTTATCTGTTTTAATTTCAGTGAAAGCTTCTTTAGGCCATTTATTAACTATTTTAATACCAGGAAATCTTTGTTCAGATGCAAAGTAACCTCTAGGATCAATGATTGAAATTTCAAAATTTAAACTTTTTGCAAAGTTGATTAGATATTGAGCGATATGAACAGCACCAACAACAATGACTTTGATTGGTCGAATATAATTTTCAACAAAGATGTTTGTTCCTTCTATTATACCGTTCTTTTTTTTATGAAATTGGGACATAATTTCATCTTTGTGTTTTTCAAAATTTTTATCTAAGGGCTTATCTTTTTCAAAAATACAACCTTCGCCATTTTCTAGATTTGTAATTATTGCAAATTCTATTTTTTTCTCTTTCTTTTCTATAATTTTTTTAAGTAATTCTTCTTTCATTAATTAGCTCCATAGATAACTTTAAAGTCTTCTTTTTCTGTGCAGAAATAATGTAACCAAATAGATAAATAAGTATAAATTGAAACCACGAACATCGATATCGAACCTGCGGCAACAGCAAAAGAAAAAGGAATACCTATGGCAAAAACATACATAGCATTAGAAGACCATTTAAAGATACCTCTGTTTTCAAAAGGCAAATCTCTATATTTTGGATCAAAATGATCTGCGCCTGCAGCACGTAAAAATCCAAAATATTTTTTTACTGAATACATCGTATAAGCGCCTGGAATAAATAAAATTAAACCCAAGGTCCAAGTTAACCATCCAGGTTTGTATAAAGAGCCATAATCAACAAAGCACAAAACGATTGCTGAAAGTCTTGAAATAATCAAAATAAAAAAAATTATTATGTATCCTTTAAATCCAATCGTATTACTTATAGATTTCCAGCATAGTTCCGATCTCCAGCATATCCATACATAAGTTTGGTGAAGTAAAGGAATAGACATTGCTATAAAGAACCACCCTAACGCCCTTAAACCTAAAAATGTGTTTGTATTATTTTCAAGATTGACAAATTGAGCGCCCACATAGAACAAAACAATAGTTCCTCCTAAATGCCAAATTTGATTTTTAAAAAAAAAATTTAACTTATTATCAATCATTTTTAATTAATTTGTTCTAAAAAAATAGAAATTTCACCACCACAAGCCAAGCCTACTTCCCACGCATTTTCATTTGAAACTTTAAATTCTATTTTTTTAAAGAGCTTATTTTCTTTAATTAAACCTAAACATTCTCGTACTACTGCTGTTTCAACACAGCCACCAGAAACTGATCCCGAAAAGTCTCCTTTATCATTAATAATCATCCGGCTTCCAATGGGTCTTGGAGAAGATCCCCAAGTTTGAATTACGGTTGCCAAAACTACTTTACGATTGGTTTTTAACCAGTCCCGAGCTTCATCCAATACCTTCTCGTCAAATGAATTTTTCATTTGAAACAGTTTAAATTAAAAATTAGCAGCTAGAAACAGCTTTTCTGGTCATTACTTTAATGATGTGAGCTCTATATTCTGCAGAAGCGTGAATATCAGAGTTTAATCCTTTACTGGAAATATTTACGTTATCAACTGCGGAAGGTGAGAAATTGCTCGATAACGCTTCCTCGATTTCTATTGATCTAAATACACAGCTTCCTGCACCCGTTATAGAAACTCTAACGTTGTCTTTTAGTTTTGCTACATACACACCTACTATAGCGTATCTCGAAGCAGGATTTGGATATTTTGCATAAGCAGATTTTTCAGGAACTTCAAACTCAATTGATTCGATCAATTCTCCTTTTTTAAGATCTGTATCAAACATTCCTTTAAAAAATTTATCTGCAGCGATTTTTCTTTTACTAGTATGTATTGTTGCGTTTAGAGCTAAACAGGCTGAAGGATAATCGGCAGCAGGGTCATTATTTGCTATCGATCCTCCAATAGTACCTCTATTTCTAACTTGGGGGTCCCCAATACCTTCTGCTAATACTGCTAAAGATGGGATTGATTTTCCTACCTCTTTAGAACCAGCAACTTCTGCATGAGTTGTTGTCGCTCCAATTTTTATTGATTTACTAGAAACCTTAATTCCCGAAAGACCTTTAATTTTTTTTATATTTATCAAATCTGAATAAGCCGCTAATCTTAATTTAATTGCTGGAAGAAGAGACATTCCTCCTGCCAAGAAAGTAGCCCGTCCAGAAACTAACTTCGCTGCTTCTTTTGTATTTGTTGCTGATTTAAAATTAAAACTTTTCATATTTAAGCTGCTGCCTTTTTAGAACCATTTTTTTTCAAAACTTTCCAAACTTTTTCTGCTGTTGCAGGCATAGATACATCAGAACCAACAGCGTCAATTACCGCATTCATTACAGCTGCAGGTGCCGCAATTGTTCCCGCTTCTCCACATCCTTTAGCACCTATAGGGTTAGAAGTAGCTGGAGTACAAGTATAATCTAATGTTATCTGAGGAAAGTTGTCCGCTCTTGGCATTGTATAATCCATGTATGAAGCAGAGGTTAATTGACCAGATTCATCGTAATGCGCATTTTCATATAAAGCTTGACCCACTCCTTGAGCTACACCTCCATGTACTTGCCCTTCAACAACCAAAGGATTTATAACTGTTCCAAAATCATCTACCACAGTATATTTAACTAATTTTGTTTCTCCCGTTTCTTCATCAACTTCAACTTCACAGATATGAGTTCCTGACGGAAATGAAAAATTAGAAGGATCAAAAAAAGAAGTTTCAATTAAACCAGGTTCTACACCTTCAGGAAGAGGGGATTTTACATCTCCAAATGTTCCTGGCAGGTAACAAGCAAACGCTATTTCACCAATTGTTTTCTTTTTATTTGAATTTTTTAATATAAATTCTCCACCTTTAAAATCTATATCCTCTGGTTTTCCTTCAAGCATTTTTGCAGCAACTTTTTTACCTTTTGCAATAATTTTATCACATGCTTTAACAATTGCTGTTCCTCCAACTGTAAGAGATCTTGATCCGTACGTTCCCATACCAAAAGGTCCTTTATCAGTATCTCCGTGAACAATGTCGATATTTTCAATAGCAACACCAAGTTTATCACCAACGATTTGGGCAAATGTTGTTTCGTGGCTTTGTCCGTGACTATGCGTTCCAGTAAAAACCGAAACATTTCCTGTTGGGTTAAATCTTATTTCAGCTGATTCCCACAATCCTACGCCAGCACCAATTGACATTACCACAGCTGACGGAGCAACTCCGCATGCTTCAAAATAAGTAGAAAAACCTATACCTCTTAATTTCCCTTTTTTTGCAGACTGTGATCTTCTATTTTCAAAATTTTTGTAGTCAGCCAACTCTATTGCTTTGTCCAAATGAGCGTCATAGTCACCTGAATCAATATTGTGTACTAAACACTGTTGATGAGGAAATTTTTTAATAAAATTTTTCTTTCTAAACTCTGCTTGATCCATTCCCATTTCTTTAGCAGCTTGAGTAACAATTCTTTCTATTACGTATGTTGCTTCTGGTCTACCTGCACCTCTGTAAGCATCAGTTGGAGCTGTATTTGTATAAACACCCTTAACAGTACAACAAGCTACAGGAATATCGTAAATTCCTAATACCAAAGGTGCGTACAAATATGTTGGAGTGACAGCAGCTAGAACCAAAGAATAAGCTCCTAAATTTGCAATTGTATCGACTTTTAAACCAGTTATTTTTCCATCATTTGTCATAGCTAATTCAGCATGGGTAACATGATCTCTGCCATGGTTATCTGACATAAACGATTCACTTCTTTCAGCCACCCATTTAACCGGTCTTCCAATTTTTTTTGATGCATAAGCAACCACCACATCTTCTGCATAAACATTAATTTTTGATCCAAAGCCTCCTCCTACATCAGGAGCTACAATTCTAAATTTGTGTTCTGGATGAACTGCATTAAAAGCTGACATAATCAATCTATCCAAATGTGGGTTTTGACTTGCTGTATATAAAGTTAATTCATCAGAAGATGTATTGTAATCTCCAATAGCAGCTCTTGGTTCCATAGCGTTTGGTATCAATCTATTATTCACTAAATCAAGCTTAACAATTTTATCAGCCTTAGAAAAAGCTTCTTCGGTTTTTCCTTTATCTCCTAACAAGAAGTCAAAAGACAAATTATTATCAATTCCTTCGTGAATGTTTTCAAATTTTGTTGCTTCCTCTGTTCTTGTAACTGCTTTTTGTAATTTGTAACTTACATTTACTAGTTCAGCAGCATTTTTTGCTTGTTCAAGTGTTTCTGCCACAACAACGGCTACATGATCACCTACAAAATTTACCGAATCCTTTGCAAGAACAGGGTGTGGTGGGCATTTCATATCTTTTCCGTCTTGACTTACAATTTTCCATCCACATATTAATCCACCAATTTTATCTTTAACAACACAATCTCCTGTAAAAATATCTATTACGCCTGGAGCTTTCATAGCTTTAGAGTGATCTAGCTTAGTAATTTTTGCTCTTGCATGTGGAGAACGAACAAAATAAGCGTAAGTTTGATTTGCTAAATTAATATCAGCAGTGTATCTGCCTTTGCCTGTGAGAAATTTTTTATCTTCTTTTCTTTCTATTCTTGCTCCAATTAAATTCGCCATATTTTTTCCTTACATTTTTGAAGCTGCATCCTTTACTGCAGCCACGATACCTTGATATCCGGTGCAACGACAAATATTACCTTCTAACCAATCTCTTATTTCTTGTTCACTAGGGTTTTTTTTCTTTTCCAACAAGTCCACTGCACTCATAACCATTCCTGGAGTACAAAAACCACATTGCAAACCATGGTGTTTTTTAAATGCTTCTTGAACAGGGTGCATTTTTCCGTTACTTGCCAACCCTTCAATTGTAGTAATTTTAGCACCATCGCAATCAGCAACCAAAGTGGTACAGCTTTTTACTGAATTACCATTTAAATGAACTACGCAAGCCCCACATTGTGATGTATCGCAACCTACATGGGTTCCTGTTAATGTTAATCTTTCCCTTAAAAAATCTGACAATAGAATATTGTCTGGGACTTCTTTTGAAATTTTTTTTCCGTTAATCTCTATATTTATTACTGCCATTATCCCCCTCAAAAATAACACCAGGTAACTGTTTTATTAGAACTTAATAAGAGAGATACTTCAACCAGTATTTAACGTGAAACAAAATAAAAAATTACAACTATCAGTAGAAATAAAAACGCAATCGCTGAATAAATATACTTATTTAAAAAGTTAGATTTTAATTCAACAACTCTTTTTTCACCTACTTTTGCTCCTTCTTGTTTTTTATCAATTGGAGCTACAAGATCTGCAAAACGACCAAAAAAATAATCAGACATTTTTTTGCCCACACCATCAATTAACCGCGAACCCAACTGTGCAATTTTTCCCCCGACTTTAATATCAACTGCATATTTTAGTGTAGTTACTCCATTTTCTTCAATAAGCTCAACATCAGCAGTACCATTTGCAAACCCCACCGAAGATTGTCCTTCTCCTGAAAGCGTATAACTTCTATTTATTTGAATATTTGTTAAGGTCACAGTTCCAGAAAATGTAGCATTCATAGGACCAATTTGATTAGTAGCGGATGCATTAAAAACTGTATCACTTTCTTTTTCAAAAGAATCACAACCAGGAATACACTGTTTTAAAATATTTTCATCGTTAAGAGCTTTCCAAACAATCTCTTTTTTAACATTTAGCTTATAGGATCCAGTAAGTTTCATAATTAAAGAAATGTAGTATATAATAAATATATTTATGAACGACATCAAAAAAAAAGAACTCCAGTCAGCAGTCTTTGAAAGATTAATACAACACTTACGAGAAAGAAAAGATGTACAAAACCTTGATCTTATGAATTTAGCAGGTTTTTGTAGAAACTGTTTATCTAAATGGTATCGCGAAGAAGCTCAAAAACACGGGATAGAAATATCAGATCCTGATGCTAGAAAACATGTTTACGGAATGTCCTATGATGAATGGAAGAAAAAGTATCAAAAATAATTATTAAAGAAAGTGTTCAATTTTATAAAATTTAATATTTGATTCTTTGGTGTTCTTAATTATAGGTAAAAATAATCCCAATACGTATAGAAGTATTATAATTAAAGAAGTTATAAGCATTAATCTTACTGCATTTAATTTCATCTAATTTATTTTTCCTTAAGTCTAGGTAACAGTTCCACAAAATTACAAGGTTTGTGATTGATATCAAGTTGATATTTTAAAATTCCATCCCAAGCATCAGTTACACCACCAGAAGAACCTGGCAGAGCAAATATATATTTTCCATTTGCAAGTACAGCGCAAGCTCGTGATTGCATCGCTGAAGTTCCAACAGTTTTATAACTTAATTCTCTAAATAGTTCACCGAAGCCTGGAATTTCTTTGTCAGCAATTTCTTTAATAGCTTCAGGAGTAATATCTCTACCAGTTAAACCCGTTCCCCCTGTTGTGATAATTACATCAATTTCATTATTTTTTAACCATTCGGATATTGTTTCTTTAATTTTATTTTTTTCATCTTTAACAATTTTTCTATCAAGCAGTTTATGATTTTGATCTGCAATTTTTTTCACGAGAATTGACCCAGATTTATCGTTTTCTATGGTTCTGGTATCTGTTACTGTTAATAGTGCTATGTTAACTTGCATAATACTTTAACAGGATAAATAACAATGATACCATTATCAATATTATTTTTTGCCACTGCAGTATTTTATTCAAGTGTAGGGTTTGGAGGAGGGTCAACTTATCTGGCTTTACTTTTGATTTGGGGCATACCATACTTTATTTTTCCTATTATTGCCTTATCTTGTAATATTATAGTCGTTTCAGGAAACTGTTTTAATTATATAAGAGCAGGAAATTTTAATCTAAGACTTTTGCTTCCTTATTTAATTGGTTCAATACCTTTAGCGTATATCGGTGGGTCTTTATCCATAGAAAAAAAAATATTTGAAATATTATTATTCACAGTTTTAGTAGCTGCCGGATCTTTTTTACTGCTTAATTTTAAGTCTTACGATGATAACGAAAAAACTTATAGAAAAATTCCGTCTACAGCATCAATATTTATTGGTGGAGTTTTGGGATTTATTTCGGGAGTCGTAGGAATTGGTGGAGGAATTTTTTTAAGTCCAATTTTATTTTTGTTAAGAGCTGGCAAGCCTAAACATATTGTGACTACAGCATCTTTATTTATATTAATTAATTCTATTTCAGGAATAATTGGACAATTATCAAAGAACGATGTTTTGACGGAAATGATAAATTATTGGTATTTACTACTTGCTGTTTTTATTGGGGGACAATTGGGAAATTTTTTAAATTTAAAAATTTTTCCAACTCGCATTTTAGCTTTAGTTACAGCTTTTCTGGTAATTTTTGTAGCAATAAGGATGGGATTTAAGATTTTTTTCTGATGTTTACTTATAATCATGTATTTGATTTAATGTTTATGTTATAAAAACCAGCAGAGGAAGAAATGGCAAACTATTTTGTTCTGTTAAAAAAAAGTGAATTAGAGAGAAAACAGGAAAAGAAAAGAAACATATATATAGGTACCATAGCTGTTTCTGCTTTAGTAATTTCAAGCCTCATTATAACACTTTAAATTTTTACCCAACTAATTTAAATTTATTTTCGTAATCAAAAAGTGATTTTAAAGCTTTTAAAAAAATTAATGATAAACGATAAGAGAATAAAATTTATTTTTCTAATAATCTGCTTATTGCAAATTTTTTATATTTTTCAATTCAGAAGTGGGTTTAAGTATGAAGTTTTGAAAAATCCTTTTGGTAGAGACACAGGAATTAATTATGCTTTACCCTTGGAAGTTGTAGAGATTAGGGACGTAATAATAAAGAAAAAAGTGAATAACTTTAATTTAAGTGAAGATTTTATCAATAATAAGTACTTGTATCAGAGAGCAATAGAATTCAATTATCCTATTAGAATAAAAAAAGATTCTAAATTTATCTTTTACTTAAAAAATGAAAGTATTTCCAACTCATGCCAATTAATTGAGAGTGGAAATTATATAAAACTAGCAAAATGTTAATATGGTAAAAAATAATTTACACGAAAAGATTACTTTATATTTAAGTTTATTAATTCTTTCTAATTATTTATTTTTAAATTTAAGTTTTCCGATATTAATAATAAAAATTAATTTTATATTATTTTTAATACTTGTAGTCTTTTTTTACTTCAAAAACTTAAATGAGAATATTTATTTAAAGATATTTTTTTTATTAATAATATTAATTTCGTTAGGAACACCCACATATGAATGGGATGCACGTAGCATATGGTTATTTCATGGAAAAAGAATATTTTATGATGAATCTATTTTTTCTTTTGCAGATAATTATGCGTCCTTTAGTCATAATGGTTATCCAAATTTAGCCCCAGCATTCTCATCATCTTTAGCTATGTTAGTTGGTTACTGGAATGAAATTTTCCCTAAAATTTCATTTACGTTTCTGTTTCTTCCACCATTAGTTTTTACATATTCTTTTTTTAAGGATGATAAATATTTAATTTTTTTATCAATCGTTTTTTTTATTATAGGAAAATATTTATTTAATGGATGGACAGACGGTTTGATCGCTATATATTTTTGCTTAAGTGCATTTTTAATGTATTTATTATTTATTAAGAATGAAAAATATTTTAAAAATAATTTTTTATATTATCTTATAGCTTTTTGTTTTTTTTCATCACTTACGTTAATTAAAAATGAAGGTATAGCTTTATTATTAATTTTATTCACTGTTACGTTATTAATAAAAATATACAAAAAAGATTTAAAAAATGATATTTCAAAACTAATTGTTCTATCTTTTTCCTTTTTACCAATAATTTTTTGGAAATTTTTTTGTTACACAAATGGAATTGAAAACGATTATATTAATAACGATTTATTAACTAATTTATTACCTAGAATTGGTGAATTCAGCAATTATAAGCTTATTGGATATTTTTTGCTATTAAATGAAAAATTTATAATTTCTTTAATATTTTTTTCATTTTCCTTTTGGTTAAAAAGAAATAAAGAACTATTTAATTTTATTCTATTTATCAGTTTGATTTATATAACTGTTTTGTTTTTTATTTTTTTATCAACTCCAGTTGATTTTTATTTTCAACTCAATTCTGCTGCAGCAAGAATTGTTAAAACGTTAAGTTTTTCCCTGGCCTTTTTTGGATTGTACAATTTATGTAATTATAAGATTAAGTATTAAATCTCTATATAAATCGTCTTTTTATAATCTGGAATAAAACTGTAAAGAAATGGTGTGCTTTTATTTTTTTTCCTTCTGATATATTTCTGCCATTATAGTTTATTGGAACTTCATAAAATTTATTTCCTTTTTTTATAACTTTGCATAAAATTTCTGCATGTTGTTCAAAACCTTCAGTTTGCAGTGAATTTACATCTAGTAAATCTTTTTTAAAAGCGAAGTAACAAGAATATATATCTGTAAAAGTGGTATTGTATAAAAGGTTAAATATTAAGGTTAGAATTTTATTTCCTATTTTATTTAATATATTATGAGATCGAGTGTAGTTAGCGTATACAAATCTTGATCCAATAATACCATCAGCTTCAAATTCTAAAAATATTTTCTCGAACTTTTTGTAATCGCTTGGATCATACTCCAAATCTGCATCTTGAAATATTATGTGAGAACCAGTTGAATTTAAAATCCCTTTTTTTACCGAAAAACCCTTTCCTTTATTAGTTTCATTAGATAAGAGCTTATCAAAAAGATTTTTGTTATCTTCTAGTAATTTTTTGGTTTTATCAGTAGATCCGTCATCGATTACTATAACTTCATATTGAATTTCGCTTGAAGAATTTTTTTTGATCTTTTCTAAAATTTCAACAATTGTTTTTTCTTCGTTAAATACAGGAATAATAATACTTAAAATCATTTAAATTACATTTTTTATCAATTTCTTATATATAAATTTTGTTATTATTTCAAAGTAATCAACCTAATATTAGTAATTATTGATTGCTTTGTATTACTTGATGGATATCTTACGAATATGGCTAAAAAATTTGTAAATATCATTGTTCGTGAGGCCAGTAGTGGCATATCTAGAATAATACTCAATGAACCAAGTACTTATAATTCTCTTTCATATGCAACACTAAAGTCTTTAATAAAATGTTTCAAAACTTTAAATAAAGATAAAAAAACAAAAATAATAATTATAGAAGGAAACGGAAAGGGGTTTTGTGCAGGGCATAATTTAAAAGAAATTAATTCTTTAAAAAAGAAAAAATATAAAAAATTATTTAGTCTATGTTCAAAGTTGATGTTAGAAATTGTTGAGGGGAACAAACCAGTTATAGCAAAGGTTCATGGTGCAGCTTTTGCGGCTGGTTGTCAGTTGGTTGCAAGTTGCGATTTAGCTGTAAGCTCTGACGAAGCAATATTTGCAACTCCAGGAGTGAATATTGGATTATTTTGTAGCACACCTATGGTAGCAGTTAGTAGAAAAGTTAGCAGGAAAAAAACGATGAAAATGTTGTTAACAGGAGATCCGGTTAATGCGAGTTATGCAAAAGAAATTGGTTTAATTAATGACCATTATCCAATTTCAAAATTAGAAAATGAAACTTTAAAGCTTGCAAAAAAAATTGCATCTAAATCTAACTTCACAGTTAAAATTGGAAAAAAAGGTTTTTATAAACAGTTAGAGATGCCATTAAGAAAAGCATATAAGTATACAAGTAAAATAATGACAGAAAATATGATGGCCCAGGATGCAAAAGAGGGTATTACTGCTTTTTTAGAAAAAAGAAATCCAAATTGGAAAAATAAATAGATGGTTAATATTGGAACAGAAGATCAACAAATCAAAAATATTCTTGGTTCGGCAAAAATAATAGCAATGGTTGGTGTAAGTTCTATAAAAAAGGAAGACACATCTAACATTGTAAGAAGACCTTCAATTATTGTTATGAATTATCTTCAGGAATTTGGCTATAAAGTAATACCCATAAATCCTTTTTCTGCAGGTAAAAAAATAAATGGCGAAACTGTACTTGAAAAATTAGAAGATATTAAGAATCCAGTTGATATAGTAAACATTTTTCGTCCATCAAAAGAAACGCCTTTAATAGCTAAACAAGCTACAAAAATCGGAACAAAAGTAATTTGGCTACAGTATGGAATTCAAAATGATGAAGCAAAAAAAATTGCTAAATCTGCAGATATTACGTACATAGCAAATAAATGCATAAAGCAGGAATATCAAAGATTATTTTTGAAAATGAATCCTGTTTTCCCAGCATTAAAAAATTGATTAATAATGGATTTTTCTGTTGTCATTGTATCATTTAAAAGTTTTCATCTAATCGAGGAACACATAAAAGCTATTGAAAATAAAAATCAAATCATTGTTATTGAAAATTCTTTAGATAAAGACTTAAAAGAAAAATTAGAAAAATCATATTCTAACGTTGAGGTTGTTATTCCTAAAACAAACCTTGGTTATGGAGGAGCTTTAAATTTAGGAATCGAAAAATCAAAAAATAGCATTGTAATTTGTATGGTTGCTGATGCAAATATAAGCAAAGAATGTTTTTCCCATATTTCTGATATTATTAAAAAATTTAAAGAATTTTCGATTTTATCACCAACCTATTTTGACGAAAGTATTTATAAAAATTACACGATAAATAAAAATAATATTAATAAGATGGTAGATAAAAAAATACATAACTTTGTTTTAAAAGAAGTAGATGAAATTGATGGAGCGGTATTAATAATCAATAAAGATAAATTTGCCACTTCTGAATTTATGGATGAAAAAATTTTCCTTTATTTTGAAAATGCTGACCTTTGTTTAAGATTGAGAAAAAATAATCAAAAACTTTATGTAATTGAAAATTTAAAGTTTAGTCATTTAGGAAGACAATCTTCACATTCAAATTTTCAAAAAGAGGTTTTAATATGTAGAAATTGGCATTATTGTTGGTCAAAATTTTACTTTTATAGAAAGCACTATAATTATCTTCGTGCTTTTAGGAAAACTCTTCCGAATCTTATACGTTCTATTAGGTACTGCATTTATTTTAAATTAAAGCGTGATGAATATAATTTTCAGTTGCATAAGTCAGAATTATCCGGACTTTTAAATGCGTATATACTGAAAAGATCCTTTTTTAGGCCTAAGATTAATTAATTTTTTTATTTTTAAAAAAATTTGCAAAGTTTTTGCACATATACTTAAGTTCCTTAGAGTTTAATCCATGATGGCACCCAATTAAAATTCCATTTTTCATAACATCATTGCTTATTTTTGTCGCTGATTTATGTTTTTTATAATATTGACCTTTCATAATTGGTTGTCTCAGTATGTTTCCAGTAAATATTGTTCTTGTTTGAATTCCTTTTTTTTCTAAAAACATTTGTAAATCTTTTCTTTGAATTCTCCCTTTTTCTTTTAAAACTATAGGAAAGGCTAACCATCCAGTTTTTACACTTTCATTTTGAACTGGTAATTTTACAAAAAATGAATATTTTTTAAAAAAATTAATTAAAAATTTAAAGTTCTTTATTCTTTTTTTAATATTTTTTTTTAATTTTTTTAGTTGCTCTATTGCAAAAGCGGCTGATATTTCTGAAGGTAAAAAATTATACCCCATAGCAGAAAATATATATTTTCCATCGTAAGGTATTCCGTCAACTTTAGTATTAAATCTTAATTTAATACCTTCAGATTCGTTAAAAACTGCTGACGATCTTCCCCATCCTCTTAAAAGTTTAGCTCTATCATATAATTTTTTGTCATTAAAACAAACTAACCCACCAATCCCAGCTCCAGTTATAATGTGGGATGCATAAAAACTATTAGTTACAACATCAGAATATTTTGACGTATTAGAGTTTTCATAACTATATCCAATTGTATCAGCAGAATCTTCTATTACTTTTAGATTATATCTTTTTGCAATTTTTGAAATTTTTTTCCATTCAGGTATGTTACCTAAAAGATTTGGAATCATAATTGCAACAGTTTTTTTATTAATACATTTTTTGATTTGATCAATATTTGCTACAAATTTATTTTCTTCCACATCAATAAAATGAGGGATTAAACCTAGTTGATAGATCGGGGATATGGTAGTTGAGAAAGTTAGAGAAGGGGTTATTATTTCTGATCCTTTTTTAAAATTAAAAGAAGCCAAACCAAGTAAATTAGCCGATGAGCCTGAATTCACCATTAATCCATATTTTTTTCCAAATAATTTTACAACTTTTTTTTCAAAATTCTTTACTGATGGACCATCTACTAAATTAAGATTATTCTTCTTTAATACCTTAATAGCTGCAGATACCTCTTTATTATCATAAATTGCTTTTCCGTAATAGATTTTCATTTTTTTAATTTAAAACAGTATAATAAATTTCCATATTTTATTAAATCTCGATAACCTGATGATAATGAATAGCTACCCGTGGACGCTACTACTACATATTGTTCACCATTCACAGAGTATATTGAGGGTGGCCCAGAGCCGGCAAATTCAAGTTGATAGGACCATACTTCTTTTCCATTAGTTGAGTCAAACGCCCTTATTTTTTTGTCAACGGTTCCAGTAGCAAATATTAAATTGCCTGAAGTGCCGGTAGCACCTCCATAATTTTCTGTACCTGTAATTTGTACGCCTTTTTTTGTTAATTCTTTATACTCACCAAAAGGCACCTGCCAGATTATTTTTCCAGTATTTAAATTTATAGAGGTTAAAGTGCCCCAGGGAGGTTTAGAACCAGGATAACCATTTTGATCAAACAACCTTTCGGTTTTGCTTTCGTATTTATAATAGCTGTATTTTTTTTTGATTTTATTAATTGTTGCTATCCATGGGATATTATGTGATGTGACATACATTATCCCATTTTTATTATTTACTGAAGCCCCCATCCAAGAAGCCCCTCCATGAAAACCAAAAAAAATATTTTCTTTTTCTAGTTCATGAGGCTGAAAAAATCCAAAATTTGCATTTTTTATTCTATTTTTTATAAAATTTTTACTTTCTTCTGAAATATTTGTAATTTCTTTTTCAGAAAAAAATTGTTTTGAAAAAGGTTCCGGGATTTTTAGATTAGGTTGGTAATATGCGGTTTTCTCACCCGGAATTTTAGATCTTGGGGCTTTTTTTTTATGGAAATCAAAAATAGGCTTACCTGTTAATCTATCCAAGATTAATGTATTTCCCATTTTAGTAACTGCTATTGTAACATCGATTTTTAAATCTTTTATTGTAATGGAAGTTAGTATAGGTGGAGAAGCGATATCTAAATTCCAAATATCATGTGAAACTTCTTGAAAGTCCCATAGTTTTTTTTTATTTATAATATCTATTGCAATAATAGAATTAGAATACTTATTATCACCTGGTCTATTAACTCCATTAAAATAAAAACCTGCATTACCAGTGGTTACAAAAACTATACCTCTATCAACATCAGCAGAAATTCCTCCCCAGGGATTTCCTCCAGAATAGTCATATCTTTTGCCACCGTATCTTTTTTTATTAATTTGAGTTTCTTTAAGATAGTATTTCCACAAAAGCTTTCCACTAAACAGATTATAAATTTCAAGAGCAGGCTCAACAGTGGCTATTATTAATTTATCTCTTACAATGGCTGGAGATATTTTACATCGTCTCTTTAGTTTGACTTTACCATTATCGCCAAATTGTTTAATTAACTCACCTGTTTCAGCGCTAAGACTTATTAATTCTCTTTCAGCGCAAAAATATATTCTGGATTTTTTGTTTTCATCAGACCAATAAATCAAACCTCTTCTTGCTGGCGTGCTATCAATTTTGTATTCCCATATTTTTTTTCCATTTTCGGCATTTAGAGAAACAATTTTATGACCTGTAGAAGGTAAAAATATTTTATTTTCAGCAATTATTGGATTAGCTTGTATATCTCTTTTAATTTCATCAAATTTATATTTCCACACTAAATCTAAATTTTTTACATTACTTAAATTAATTTGATTTAAATCAGAAAATCTATTTGATGAATGATTTCCATGACTTCGTTTCCAATCATCTAAATTATTAAAATTATTTAGTTTACTTAAAGTAAAATTATCACTTTCTGCTTTTATGATTTTTTGTTGAGGCAATTGGTCAAAATTGTCATCTCTTTGATCAAGATAATTTTTATGTTGATCACTTACTTTTAAAAGGATAACTGAGTATATATTGTCAATAGTTCTTGTAATTTTTTTAATTTGAGGATTCCTAATATTGTTAATATCAAAAGTAACAAAAGGTTTATTTACATACTTAAATGAGACAGACAGCATTTCGATAAAGATAAAAGAGATAAATAATAAAATTAATAAAAATAATATTTTTATTATTTTTTTACTTTTTAACATGTGAGATCCATTTACCACCATTCTTAGAAAAATTTTTCTCCTTTTCTAAAATTTCTCTCTTGTGATTCCATGAAAATAAAACAGTCACATCTGGTCGATTCTTATGAAAATGATCTATTGATACAATTGGTATGTGCATTCCTGGTGAATATTTACCAATTTTTTCTTTAGTAGAGTCTGCGATAAAATCTATATAATTTCTACCTATACCACAATAATTTAAGACAGTTGTACTTTTTGCTGCAGCAGCATAACCACATATTTTTTTTCCATTATTTTTATAATTTTCTATTTCTTTTTTAAAATTTTTTCTTGATAATTCACAATCTTTTTTAAATTTTAAATATCTATCAATTTTATTCATGCCCATATTTATTTCTTTTTGAATTAATTTTTTTAAACGAGGTTTAACAGTTCTTGTTTTTGTTCTCGAAATTACATATCTCATCGAGCCGCCATGTGTAATTTGTGGAACTGCATCAATTAAATCAAATCCAAATTTTTTAAATATACTTCTCACAGATAACAAAGAGAACATATATACATGAGCATCATAAATTTGATCATAAGAAATTTTTTTCAGCATAGAACCTAAATAAGGTTCTTCAAAAACAAAAACCCCTTTTTTAGATAAAAGCAAATCTATTCCCTTTATTAAGTCATTCAAATTTGGGATGTGACTTATAACATTTGCAGCACATATTATGTCGGTTTTATACTTAAATTTTTTTAAATTCGAAGCATTTTTCAAATTAAAAAAATCAGGTATAACTTTTATACCTCTTTTTTTTGAAAAATTTGCTACATTTTTAGACGGTTCGAATCCACAATGTTCTATATTAAAATTTTTAAAATTATTAATAAACGTTCCATCATTTGAACCTATTTCAACAATTCTTGAATTAGTGGTTAAGTAATTTTTTTTTAACCAATTAAAGTAATTTTTAAAATGTTTGATCATGTATCTTGATTTACTTGTGTAAAATGGATATTTGTTATTAAATATTTTTTGTGATTTAGGATGATCATTAATTTGGAAAAGATAATTTTCTTTGCAAAATCCCACTTCTAAATTATAAAAAAATTCATTTTTAAAATTTTTTTCATCAAGAAATCCATTTGCCATAGGCATTTTTCCAAATGACATAAATTTAAAAATTTTCTTTCCTGATACTTTACATTTCATTTCTTATTTTATTTGGTTGGAATTAATATCAAAAAATATAATAGGCCAACTTAAAGGCTTTGTATATTTGTTAAACCAGTATGGCAGAAATCTCTCAGCTAAAAAGCCGTATATTCTAGCATTTCCATAGGAACTTAAATCGTATCCAAAAATTTTTTCACACCTTTTTAACCAAGGAAAAACAGAATTATAATAGTCTTTTATAATTTCTTTGGAATTACATATAAACATATTTCCCATGTTATAAGATGTATTTTCTTCAGTAAATTTTCTAAAATCTTCTCTATCTTTTTCCTCTAATAAATCTATTGCTTTGTCAAGTTTACCAAAACCATGAAAAGCATTAAAATGAAACTTAATATTTCTTTTTTTTTCAAATATTGCTGGTGGATAATTTATAAGAGATCTTAAACCGTGTTTGACCATTTTACTAAAACTCATTTTATTAATAAAAAATTGAGGACCTAAAATTACATTATAATTATTCCATTCATTTGGAATATCAGATAAAAAATTTGTTTTTTGTTGAGTAAAAATGGTATCTTTGTTTTTTAACCAAAATCTTCTATAAGCACAAAAGCCAATCCAAGTTCCATCTTTTATTTCATCAATCTTATTTTTCCAAAACCAATAATGAAAACTATATTCACCGTAGTAAGGATTTTTTTCTGACATATTATCTCCAGTTTTGTCTGTTAACCAGTCGGAAGAGAAAGAATCCTTACCAAGACCCACCGGGACATAACCTAAATCTTTAATAATTTTATAATTTTTGTTATGTAAAGAAAGACAATACATAATTAGATTGCTCATAATATGAATGCAAACTACCTAAATTTTTTCTATCATTCAACAGTAGTCGTATTTTTGAATCAAGTTCTTACAGACCAGATTTAATAACATTAGAAATAGTAAAAAAGTTGTTTGAAATAAAAAATAAAGCTATTATAAATCAAATTAAAGAAGAAGGCGGGGTAGCTCAGTTGGTTAGAGCACAGGACTCATAAGCCTGGGGTCGGCGGTTCGACTCCGCCCCCCGCTACCAAAATTAAATATAAAAGTCTTATCCAAGAATTTTTTTAAGTTTTTCTATACTCATAGATGGATTTAAGGGATATTTAGATCCAAGTAATTTTTTTGCAGAAATTTTTTTAATTTTATTATTATATTTTTTTGCAAAATTATAAACAGTTTGTGTTTTACCCCCTATATTAATTATTCCTTTTTTTTTAATTAATTTGAATAAAAATTTTATAACATCCTCATGAAATATAAAATTTGTAGTGAAATCATAAAATGCTTTTTTGTGCACAAAAGGTTTTTCTGTCATGCAAACTCTTAATATTAATGAATTGTCATATAATTGAACGGCTGATTCCCCTCCCAATTTTGACCACGCATATTTATTGCTTGGTAATAATGCGTCTGTCTCTTTATAGCTCCCCCTAAAACCTGGATATATATAACAAGTTGAAAAATAAATTAACTTGATACCTAATTCCCAACAGGCTTTTGTAACATTTGCGGTGCCAATAATATTTAAATCGATACTTTTGTTTACCAACTTTTCATGTATTTTCATTGGCCTTGATAGGCCTGCAAGATGAATTAGATATTTAGGTTTGTGTTTTTTAAGATATTTTTTGATTTTATTATAATTTAATATATTTAGTTGTGATTTATTAGGATAAATTAAATTAAATCTATTTTTTACTTTTTTTAATTGAGAACCAAAACGACCACTGCCTCCAGTTACAACAATTTTGTTTTTATATAAAAACATTGGTTAAATATATTATAATTAGAAGTAAATATTATTATATTTTTTAAAAGTTATATTTTTTTTATCTTTCATAGAAATTATTGGTTTTTTTATTGGCCATTTAATTTTGATATCAGAATCATTCCACAATAGTCCTACTTCATGCTTTTTTGATCTGTAGCTTGTCATACCGTAAAGAATCAAATTTTCTTTTTCCAGACCGCAGAAGCCATGTGCAAAACCTTTTGGTATAAAGACTGAAGTTGAGTTTTTTTCAGATAAAATGGCAGAAAAATATTTACCATAAGTTTTAGATTTTTTTCTCAAGTCCAGAGCAACATCATAAATTTTTCCTTTTAAAACACAAATAAATTTAGCCTGCATATGTTTTTTTTGTATATGCAGACCTCTAATAGTATTTTTTTTTGACTGGGATAATATCCAGAATATAAATTTATTACCTTTTAATAAATTATTTCTCATTGTTTCTCTGAGAAAACCTCTTTTGTCATAAAAAGTCTTACCTTTGATTAATTTTAAACCATTAAAACGTGTATTTACTAATTTCATTTAATTAATTTCCAGAGATAGTTAGAGTACTCACATTTTCCATAAAATTTAATTGCTGACAAAATATGTTTTTTATTTACCCATTTATTACCCAAGGCAATTTCTTCCAAACAGGCAATTTTTAAACCCTGTCTATTTTCTAGAGCAGAAACAAATGAAGAAGCTTCATAAAAATCCTTTATTGAACCTGTGTCTAACCAAGCTCCACCGCGCCCTATAAATTCAGCAGATAGTTTATTTTTTTTATTATACTTTTTTAACAAATCAACAATTTCAATCTCTTTCCTTTTAGAAGGTTTAAGAGCCTTGCTTAACTTTACTACCTTGTTGTCGAAAAAATATAATCCTGTTATAGCAAAATTAGATATAAATTTTTTTGGTTTTTCTAAGATTTTAATGATTTTATTTCTATCATTAATTTTTACTACTCCGTATTGAGATGGGTTATTTACTGGATGAAGAAAAATTTTTGCTCCGTTTTTTAATCTTCTACATTCTTGTAATTTTTTTGTTAAATTTTGGCCATAGAAAAAATTATCACCTAGTATTAAAGCAACACTATCATTGCCGATAAATTTTTCTCCAATTATAAAAGCATCAGGTAATCCTTTGGGATATTTTTGCTCGGCAAAAGTAATTTTAATTCCTAAATTTTTACCATTTGGCAACAGTTTCTTAAATTGCTGCAATTGACCTTTATTAACAATTATTAAAATATCTTTTATTCCAGCCAGCATGAGAATTGATAAAGGATAAAAAAGTAGAGGTTTATCATAAACTGGCAATAATTGTTTGTTTACCGATTTGGTTAAAGGGCTCATTCTTGTTCCTATTCCTCCAGCAAGTACAATTCCTTTTTTAATCATTTTTTAACCCTAATCTTTTATCATATAATTTTTGTGACACACTTTTAAAGAAAGCAATATTATTTAAATACCATATAAAAGTATTTTTTAATCCCACATTTAAACTTACTTTTGGTTTCCATTTAAGTTTTTTTCTAATTTTTTTTGAATCTAACGCATATCGAAAATCGTGACCAGGTCTATCTTTTACATATTTTATTTTACTTTTATTCTTATACATTTGTAATAATTTTTTGGCTATTTCGATATTTGTAATATTTTGATTAGTACCAACATTGTAACTTTCACCTACTTTTCCTTTATTAAAAATTTTTAGCAAAGCTTCGCAATGATCATTAACATGTATCCATTCTCTTGAATTTTTTCCTTTACCATAAATTGGCAATGGTTTGTTGTTAATTATATTATAAATTAGTTTCGGAATTAGTTTTTCTGGGAATTGATTGGGCCCATAATTGTTGCAACAATTTGAAATTACAGCAGGAATTTTATAGGTTCTTACAAAGGACTTTACCAAATGGTCCGCGCTTGCTTTGGAAGCGGAATAGGGAGAGCTAGGGTCATATGGAAATTTTTCATTGGTTCTTTTTGAATTATCAATATCCCCATAAACTTCGTCAGTTGATATATGTACAAGCTTTATTTTTTTTTTACTTTTTTTAATATATTCTCTTAAAGATTCTAATAAATTGAAAACACCTAATATATTCGAATTTATAAAATTTTTTGGATTATCAATTGATCTGTCAACATGAGACTCTGCAGCCAAATTAAAAATACCAATCGGATTATATTTTTTAAGGATTTTGAATACTTTTTTTTTGTTATTTATATCTACTTTATAATATTTATAATTTTTATTTTTATTAACTTCTCTTAAATTATATGGATTCGCTGAATAACTAGATTTATCAATATTAACAACAAAATATTTTTTATTGAGCAAAAATTTGACTAAATTGCTACCTATAAATCCAGATCCTCCAGTAATGATAACTTTTTTCATATTTTAAAAAAAAAGGTATAATTAAAAAATTATATTGCTAAAAGAAAGAAGTATAAAATTAATTATGTTTAAATAATGTCAATTAAAGATATAACTATAGTAATTACTTCATTTAAAAGTGAAAAAAAAATTAGAAATTGCCTAAATTCAATTGATGGGCAATATGAAGTTATAAATGTCGAAAACTCTCATAATCAAGATTATAAAAGAAAAATAGAAGAGGAATTTAAAAATGTGAAATGCATACTGACCGGTGAAAACTTTGGTTACGGAAAAGCAAATAATATTGGACTTAAAGAAGTAAAAACAAAATATGCATTAATATTAAATCCTGACACAGAGCTTTCCCCGGATGCATTGGAAGGTTTTGCCAATTTAGCTAATGAAAAAAAAGATTTTGCAATAATAGGTCCAGGAATAGTTGAATCTAAGAATAGTTTACCATCTGAAGAAAAAGTAAGATTAGTTAAATCAGTAAAGGGTTATGCTATGTTTTTAAATTTATCAGAATTTGAAGATATTGGATTTTTTGATGAAAACATTTTTTTCTTTTTAGAAGAAATAGATTTGTGCAAAAGATTGATAAGAAAAAATAAAAAAATTTATCTTTCCACGCATATAAAAGTTTATCATGAAGGAGGGCTTTCACATGATTCATCTTTTAATTATCAGATGGAATTATCTAGAAATTGGCATTGGATGTGGTCGACTTTTTATTACAATAAAAAATATAAAGGATTTTTACTTTCTCTTATAATAATTATGCCAAAACTATTTTCTTCAATTTTTAAATTTTTTTTATTTTTTATGCTTAGTAATAAAGAAAAAAAAGAAATTTACCATCAAAGATTTTCTGGACTTATAAATTCAATTTTCGGGAAAAGTTCCTGGTATAGACCAAAAATTTAGTGACCAGGAAAATCTAGTAAACTAGCAACTTTGTAACCTTTGTCTTGTAATCTTTTTACCCCATTTAAATCAAATAGATTAATAACAAATAAAAATCCAGCGACTGTTCCACCAGACTTTTCAACGAGTTTGGCAGCAGCTTCCGCAGAACCTCCCGTTGCAATTAAATCATCTACAATTAAAACTGAATCGTTTTTGTTTATAGAATCTTTGTGCACTTCAATTGTTGCTTTTCCATATTCAAGTACAAAGTCTTGAGAAAATTTTTCTGATGGAAGTTTCCCTTTTTTTCTTAATAATATAAAAGATTTGGATAAATTATAAGATAATGCTGACCCGAAAACAAAACCTCTAGATTCTATAGCGGCAAGTTTATTAAATTTAATTTGGTTTGAAAGCTTACCCATCTGATCAACGGTTTCCTTAAAGGCATTTTCATCTTTTATTAAGGTTGTAATATCTCTAAATAAAATACCCTTTTTAGGATAATCGGGAATTGAACGTATATATTTTTTTAAATCCATTTTTTTACTTCAAAGTTAATAAAAAAGATCATATTAATTATAATACTTTATGACAAAAAACAAACTTGCAATAATAGGTGGGAGTGGGCTTTATGATATAGAGGGGATGCAAAATCCAAAATGGAAATCTATATCAACTCCATGGGGAAAACCTTCTGATCAAATATTAAATTTAAAATATAAAGGAAAAGAAGTTTGCTTTTTACCTCGTCATGCAAGAGGTCACAAAATTTCACCATCAAATATAAATTTCAGAGCTAACATAGATGCTTTAAAACAATTAGGTGTAACCGATATTGTTTCGGTATCTGCCGTAGGTTCATTAAAAGAAGATTTGCCACCAGGAAAATTTGTAATAGTTGATCAATTTATAGATAGGACTTTTGCGAGAAAGAAAACTTTTTTTGACGAAGATATAGTAGCTCATGTTTCGATGGCTCACCCGACATCCAATGGTTTAATGAATGCTTGCGAAGAAGCAATAAAAAAAGAAAAAATAGATTACCAAAGAGGAGGAACTTATGTTGTCATGGAAGGCCCTCAATTTTCAACATTAGCCGAATCTAATTTATATAGATCTTGGAAAGCAGATGTTATTGGAATGACAAATATGCCTGAAGCAAAATTGGCAAGAGAAGCAGAAATTAGATATGCATCAGTATCAATGGTTACGGATTATGATTGTTGGCATCCAGACCATGAAAACGTTGATGTGCAAACGGTTATTAAAGTTTTATTAGGTAATGCTGCTAAAGCAAAAAATATGGTTAAAAATATTATAGAAAACTTTGAAAATCATATAGATCCTAAAGACCCTACAAATAATTGCCTGGATGTAGCAATTATTACAGCTCCAGAAAAAAGATCTAAAAAGACAATTAAAAAACTAAAAACAGTAGCTGGAAGAGTTCTAAATAAATGAAAATAGAAGGAAAAGAATATCGTACAATTTGGTTTGACGAACAAAATCAAGTTGTAAAAATTATTGATCAAACAAAACTTCCTCACCAATTTATAATTAAAGATCTTAAAACAGTAAAAGATGCAATTAACGCCATCAAAGTTATGGAGGTTAGGGGAGCTCCATTAATAGGTGGAACTGCTGCTTACGGTATTGTTTTAGCTATTATGGAAAAAAATGACCCTAATTTTATTAAGAAAAGTTCAGAAGAATTAATTCAATCAAGACCAACAGCAATTAATTTAAAGTGGGCCGTAGATCGAATGATGAAAAAATTATCAGGAGTTAACAACAACGAACTATTAAAAGTAGCTTTAGATGAAGCAAAAGCAATATGTGAAGAAGATGTTAAGTTCTGTGAAAATATTGGATTAAACGGATTAAAAATTATTGAAGAAATTTATAATAAAAAGAAAGATAAAGTAAATATTTTAACCCATTGTAACGCCGGTTGGCTTGCAACGATTAATTGGGGAACAGCAACTTCACCTATCTATCATGCGCATAAAAAAGGAATTCCCGTTCATGTTTGGGTTGATGAAACAAGACCAAGAAATCAAGGAGCTAATTTAACTTCATACGAATTAAATGAAGAAAAAATTCCTAACACAATTATTGCAGATAATACGGGTGGAATATTAATGCAAAGAGGTGAAGTAGATATGTGTATTGTTGGAACTGATAGAACTCTATCTACTGGAGATGTTTGTAATAAAATTGGTACTTATTTAAAAGCATTAGCAGCTAAAGATAATAATGTTCCATTTTATGTAGCACTACCAAGCTCTACGATAGATTGGAATATAAAGGATTTTAAAGATATCCCAATTGAAGAAAGAAACTCGGAGGAATTAACCCACGTTGAAGGATTAGATAAAGATAAGAAGCTTCAAAAAATATTAATTTATCCACAAAAAAGCAAAGCAATGAACTTGGCTTTTGATGTTACTCCAGCAAAATATGTTACAGGATTAATAACTGAAAAAGGCGTCTGTGAAGCATCAGAAAAAGGACTGAAAGGATTATTTAAGTGAGTAATATTTCAGCATACATAATTTTGATTATAGCTGTTGCTTTAGGTACAGCTGCAAATGGTTTTGCAAAGAGTGCTCAAGGGTTTACAGTATTGATTCCAAGCATTATCACGGCAATTACAATTGTTTTATGTATGTTTACTTTATCACTTGTAATGAAAGTGATTCCTGTTGGCATAACTTATGCTTCATTTGCTGGACTTTGTATTATAGCAACAGTCTTAGTTGGAGTTTTTAAATTTAACCAGACACCAAATCTTTATACAAATATCGGATTAGCTTTTATTATTATAGGTGTAATAATGGTTAACTTAATCGGAAAGACAAATAATTAAAAACTATCTTAGTGAAGCAGCTATATTTCCACCATCAACTGTGAGAACAGCTCCTGTAGTTTTTTTTGAAGTAGCCAAATGAAGAAATGCTTTAGCAACATCTTCGGCTTTTACTTCATTTAATAATAAATTACCTTTCATGTAATCAGAAGTAGTTACTGATCTTGCTTGTGCTCTGGTCTTGATCATTTTATCTGTCATTAAACCACTTCTTATTCTATCAGCGTTCACTCCATTGGATCTGATTCCATAAGATCCATAATCAACAGCATATTGTTTACACAAACTAAGCAAGGCTGATTTGGGTAAACCATAAGGACCGAAGTTTTTTCCGGGATTTACAGATTGTTTTGAAATATTAAAAAGTAAACATCCATTAATATTTTGTTTTTTCATTATTTTGACTGCTTCAGAAGCGCAGTTTTGATGAGAAAAAAAGTTAATTTCAAAACTTTTTCTTAATAATTCGTCACTTACTTCTCCTATAGATCCGCCCGGAGCTGTACCTGCGTTTGAAACTAAAATATCAATTCCACCAAATTTTTCACAAATTTGTTTAAAAGCGTTTTTCACACTTTTTTTATTTGTTACATCACAATGAATACAGAGATCTTTAATTTTTGACTGTACTTCTCTCAAGCGTTCTAAATTATTATCAAGCAGAACAACTTCAGCTCCATAACTTTTAAACATTTTATAAGTTTCGAAACCTATAGTTCCAGTACTTCCTGTAACTGCAACAACATTTCCTTCAAGGAGTTTCTTCTTCTTTTTAATCTTTGCTTGTTCTAAAGACCAATACTCAACATCAAATAGATCTTTTTCAGGAATAAATTTGTAACTTGATGTTTCTTCAACGGAAGAAATTACTCTAGCATTAGTTTCAGTTAAATCTCCAGCAATTTTTGCAGCGTTCAAGTCTTTACCAACACTAAACATGCCAACGTTTTGTACCAAAACCACTCTGGGAGAAGTGTCCAACATTACCTTTTTTTCTTTAGCTTTTCTATGGTTTACATTGAAATAGTGAATGTATTTTTTACGATAATTTGCAAAAGCTTTTTTTGCTATCTTTTTAAATTGTTCTACTGAAGAATTTTTTTTAGGAGTTATTATTAAGGGAAATGGTTTTACTCTAATTACGTGATCAGGTGTAGCAGTCCCTTTTGATGAATAAGTCCTGACATTTTTTCCATTTATAAAATATTTTAGATGTTTATTTAGTCTATAATTAATAACAAATTTTTGATCTTTGTTTTCAGATAAAAGCCCCCTTATTATTGGAGCAACTTCATGAGGGTTAAATTTTGGAGAGAATTTTTTAATTTGTTTAATTTTTTTACTCTTTAATTTTTTAATAGTATTTTCAGCTTTTGAAACATATTTTATCATTAAATCGTAAGCTGCTTTACAATCGTTAGCAAAAGTAAAGATTCCATGGTTCATTAATATTAAACAGTTTATTTTTGGATTTTTTGAATAAACTTCATTAATTTTTTTGGCTAACATAAATCCTGGCATTACATAAGGAACAATACTAACTTTATCACCAAAGATTTTTTTGCATAAACTCAATCCACCTGGTCTATTCGTTATATTAAGTATGGAATCTGCATGAGTATGATCTACATACTTGAAGGGTAAAAAAGCATGTAAAAATGTTTCTACAGAAGGATTTGGTGATTTAATATCAATCAAATTTCTTTTTTGATAAGCAACCATATCTTCATCTGATAAATATTTTTTATTTTTTAAAGCCAATAATGGTTCTAGTTTAACTGCAGGAAGACCAGGAGGCTCTATATCTGCCATATCCCAACCACTTCCTTTCACACAAAGGACTTTATATTTTTTTCCATCAATATCCTTAATTGTAGTTTTGACGGAAGTATTTCCTCCGCCATGTAAAACTAGCTCTTTATTTCTTCCAAGTAAGCGAGTCGTGTAGACTCTGAGCGCTAAATCGTTAGAAAACCCAAGTTTTTGGTACTTTTTTATATATTTTTTTGCAATTTTTTTTGACCAATTATTTTTCAAAATCAAACTCCATAACTTATTAACAACATATTTTTAGTTGTAAAAAATAAAATAACAAGTTAAAAAAAAAGTAGCGAGTCGTAAAAAAAATGAAAAAAGTTGGAGAACACGTAACAATAGATTTTTTGGGGGTAAAACGAGATTACTCCCCTGATTTTTATAGTAAAGTCATCTATAAAATAGCTAAAAAGGCTAGAGTAGAGGTTCTTAATATAGCGGAGAAAGTGTTTAAACCGCAAGGATACACTTGTGTTGCACTTTTAGCAGAAAGTCATATGAGCTTTCATACTTTTCCAGAAAAAGGAATAGTAAGCTTTGATTTTTTTACTTGTGCTAAAATTTCTCCAACGGCAGCATTAGACATACTAAAAAAAGAAATTAAACATGAGAGAGCCGTGGTTAGAAATTTTGATAGAAGCAATAAAGGCTTATATGAAGATATATACAGCACTCCCGGTCATCAAAAGTACTATATTGTAAATGATGTTTTGGAAAATTTTGTATCAAAAGTAGGCCAGCACATAGAAATAATGAAACTTGAAGAATTTGGTAATGCTCTTTTTATAGATAGTGAATTACAGGTTGCTGAAAAAGACGAAAAAAAATATAGCGGTCAATTTGTTAATTCTGCACTTAGTTTATCTAAGGACAATTCAAGTGCAGCTATAATTGGCGGTGGAGACGGTGGAGTAGCAAGAGAATTACTGTCAAAAGGATTTGATTTAATAGATTGGTATGAACTAGATCCTGAAGTAGTAAAAGTTTGTCAAAAACATCTTCCAAAAATCTGTGGAGAAGTGAGAGCAAATAATAATGTTAAAACGTATTGGGGAGATGCTTTTGAAAGCATAAAAAAGGTTAAAGATTCAAAATATGATAAAATTTTTGTTGATCTTAATGATGATCAGTTCTGTATTGATTTAGCCGCAAAAAATATGAAAGGCTTAAAAAGAATTCTTAAGCCAGGAGGAGTAATTACAGCTCAAGTAGGAACCTTATCTAAAAAGCCGAGGCAGGTTAATAATTGGCTAAAAGTCCTTTCGGACAATTTTGGCAACTCTAAATTAGACGAGGTAATGATACCTAGCTTTGATTGCCGTTGGAATTTCGCTTCTTCCATCATGAACTCCTAAATAATTCAACTATTTCACGTATTAATTTTTCTGGAATATTCTTTTTTTTAACCCTACTATTATAATTATTTATTTATTAAGGGGGAAATATGAAAAACATATTTAAATTTTTCCTATCTTCTTTTGCTGCGTTGATGATATTTTTTTCAAGCGCGCAAGCAGAAAGTATAAGAATAGGAACTGAAGGTGCTTATCCACCATGGAATGCGAAAGATGAATCTGGAAAATTAATTGGGTTCGAAGTTGAACTTGCTAATTTTCTTTGCATATACATGAAAGCTGATTGCACAATAGTTGAACAAGATTGGGATGGAATGATTCCAGGTTTGATCATGAGAAAGTACGATGCAATTATGGCAGGTATGTCTATTACAGACGAAAGAATGAAAACAATTAACTTCTCTCAAGGTTATGCAGATGAAGTTGCTTCTTTAGCAGTTATGAAAGGTTCATCACTTGAAGGTATGGACACTCCTAAAGCTATAAATTTATCTAAAGGCGGAGGAGATGTTAAAAAAGCATTAAAAACTTTAACAGCTGCTTTAGCTGGAAAAACTATTGGTGTTCAAACTGCAACTATTCACCAAAATTTTTTAGAATCTGGAGATGTGGGTCAAGTGAAAGTTAGAACTTACAAAACTCAAGATGAAGTAAATTTAGATTTGGCTGCAGGAAGAATAGATGCAGCATTAGCAGCTGCAGTTGCTTTTACTGATTATGCTGAAAAATCTGGAAAAGCTGTTGTCCTTGTTGGACCAACTTTTTCTGGAGGAGCATTTGGTAATGGAGTCGGTGTTGGTATTAGAAAAGATGATACTGCACTTCTAAAGAAATTTAACGCAGCCATTAACCAAGCAAGAAAATCTGGGAAAATTAGCGAACTAGCCATAAAGTGGTTTGGCTTTGACGCTTCAATGTAATAATTTAATTTTTAAGGCGATAGTTTAATTCTATCGCCTTAAAATCTATGGGACTTTTAGCTTACGGAGATACAGGTTGGGGAGACGAGCTTTTTTTTGCGACTCTCATGACTATAGCCGTGGCAGCTACCGCAATATTTATAGGTTTTTTTTTAGCTGCAATTTTTGCATCATTCAAACTCTCAAAAAACAAATTATTAAATTTAATTGGAAGTTTTTACACAACTGTTTTTAGAGGTGTTCCTGAACTTTTGGTAATTTATTTATTCTTTTTTGGTGGTAGTGGCGCAGTAATGTATGTAGCCAAAATATTTGGTTATGATGGTTACATAGAGGTAAATGCTTTTTTAACAGGGGCTTTTTCTATAGGCATTATATCAGGAGCCTATTCAACAGAAGTATTTAGAGGAGCTGTACAATCGATTGACAGAGGACAATTCGAAGCTTCAGAAGTTTTAGGATTCAAAAAGAAAATTTATTATTACAAAATAATAATACCGCAAATGCTTAGACTAGCATTGCCAAATATAAGTAATGTTTGGCAAATTACTTTAAAAGATACATCGTTAATTTCAGTTACAGGTTTAGTTGAAATTATGAGACAATCTTATATTGCTGCAGGATCAACAAGAGATCCTTTGTTTTTCTACTCTTTTGCTGCAGTTCTTTATTTATTTTTGACCTATCTTAGTATGCAGTTATTTAACAAGTTAGAAAAAAATTATAACAGGGGTTTTTAGATGGATTTGGATTTTATGTTTGAACATTTGCCAAGGTTAATAAAAGCTACAAAATTAACTATTCAACTTACATTGTTATCACTTTTTTTCGGAATTTTTGTTGGTATTTTTTTCGCAATACTAAGAACAAGTAAAAATAAAATTTTTTATTACATATCTTATTATTACTCTTATATTTTAAGAGGTACCCCGTTGTTAGTTCAAATTTTTATTATATATTTTGGTCTAGGCCAAGTAGAATGGATAAGAGAATCTTTTCTTTGGATATTTTTAAAAGAACCTTATTCCTGCGCAATACTTGCCTTTACTTTAAATACTGGAGCCTATTCCTCAGAAATTTTTAGATCTGCCTTTGAAACAATCAACAAAGGTGTAGTAGAAGCTGCAGAAGGATTGGGTTTAAATAAAATGCATACTTTTTTTAAAATAAAATTGCCCATAGCAATTCGACAATCCTTACCCGCATATGGGAATGAGATGATATTAATGTTAAAAGGAACTTCTTTAGCTAGTACTGTGACGCTGCTTGACCTAACTGGTGTTGCTAAACATATAATATCAACAACATTTAGACCTGTAGAAGTGTTTATTGTAGCAGGAAGTATATATTTATTAATGACCTTCGTTATACATAACTTTATTAAATTTTTGGAAAAAAAATATAGTTTTAATAACTAGTATATTGTTTAACCTCTGAAATTATAGAATCTGTGTGAACATTTATTTGATGTTTAACTTCGGCTCTTCTGTCATTCTTAAAATGTACGGCTCTAGAAACTTTTATAAATCTTTTGCCAAAATCTTTATTTTTTTCATACTTTCTTTTTAAATCCTCTATTTCCCATAGATCAAAATTTATATTAGTTAGCTCTTTAACACAGCCTGCTAAAAAACCGTCGATTTTATCTAATTTATTTTTTTTTAATGTTTTATTTAAAGATTTAAGCTCTCTATCAATATCACCAAGTTTTGCTTTGTCCTTAATCTTAGTCTTTTTGATTTTCAAAATACTTATCTTGTCAAATAGCTCACCAGCAGATACTTCTATTAGAATTTTATTCATTAAACTTTTTTAATATGATAAATTGTTAAAAATATGTCTAATATTTTAATCATAAAACATGGCTCATTAGGTGATATAGCTCAAATAAGTGGCGTTCTTAGAGATATAAGAGAATCACATAATAATAAAAAAATTTTTATTTTGACAACTTCTCCTTATATTGAACTACTTAGTAAATGCCCATATTTGGATGGAGTGTTGTTAGACAAAAGACTTCCGAGATGGAATATTCTTTATCTTATCAAATTAAAAAAATTATTAAAAAAATTTAATTTTACCCATGTTTATGATTTGCAAAATTCTTCTAGAACATCATTTTATAGAAAATTTTTGTTAAAAGCTTCAAACTGGAGCAGCACAGAAATAATTTTAAAAAAAGGGGAGAAAAAAAAAGATTTTGACAATGAATCAGTTTTAAAAAGATTTGAGATTCAATTAAATAAATCAAACGTTAAAACTAACTATACTTTAAATCCCGATTTTAAGTGGGCCTGTATTAATGTAGACAATATAATAAATAAATATTTTGGAGGAAAATTTATTTTGCTTTTTCCGTTTTGCTCACCCAAGCATTCTCACAAGAAATGGCCATATTATAATGATTTAATAAAAATAATTAAGTTTAAATATCCAAATTTTGACATAGTAATTGCTCCAGCGTCTTCCGAAGTAGAAGAGGCAAAAAAAATCGAAACATTAATGATTACAAACAATAATCAATCTTTAAATATTATGGAACTTGCTGGCTTAATTAGAAAAGCTAGCTACGTTATAGCAAATGATACTGGGCCAGCTCATATGTCGGCGCATCTTGGGAAAAAGGGCGTTGTTCTTTTTGGAAGCCACACGACTGCAAAAAAAGTTTCAATTGAAACAGATAATTTTAAGGCGATTACCGTCGATGATTTGAATCTACTAAGTGCAGAAAAAGTTTATTTAAATATTAAAGATAAACTTGAATTAATCAATCAATTTTAAATAATTTTTAACGACTAAATCCCAATAGAATTTTTTTGAGAATTCCTTAGCATTTTTTCCATATTCAACAAAATTTTCATTTTTAAAAAAACTGATTACAGAATCGTAAATTGAATTTAAATCATTACCATCGCAAATTAATCCAGTTTTATTATGAGCTATTGCATCTGAAGCTCCACCATCTTTACCTCCTATTGAACCCACTCCATATGATGCGGCCTCAACGAAGGAAATCCCAAAGCCCTCAACAGATTTTTTTTCTATTCTAGAAGGCATTAACATTAAGTTAGATTCAGCTATTAGCGCTGTTTTTAAATTATAATCAATATTTTTTAAAAAAACTACATCATCTTCAATTCCTAATTCTTTAGCGAGAGATACTAAGCTGTTTTCTTCTTTACCAAATCCAATTGATACATATTTTATTTTTGGGAATTTTGATTTTAAATTTTTTAATAGCATTAAAATTTTATCATGTCCTTTTCTTTTATCTAACCTTGCAACAGTAATAATTTTAGGAAAAGAGTCCGTATAAATTTTTTCCGCTTTTATTTTATAATTATTATCTATTTTTATTGGTTTTTGGATTCCTGGACAAATTACATGTATTTTTGATGGATCAATACCAACTCTAATTGCTAAATCTTTTGTGAAATGTGAATTTGCTATAATAAATTTTGCTTTTTTAGTACTTCTAAGCATACGTCGATTTAATGAAGAGCCTTTTTCATGATTAATTTCTTTAGAATGAAGTAAACAAAAAGTTTTAAATTTATTTATATAATTTTCTTTTATAAGTTCTAGACTTTTCCAATGATCAGCTATTATAGCTCTAATATTTGAATTTTCGCTTATAAAATTATTAACTAAATTTGCTTTTCTATATTTTCTAAAAAGTTTTAATCCTTTAACCCTTTCAATATTCATCGAGGAGTTTTTGTCATAATTTTCTGAATCTGGATATTCATATGTAAAAACTTTAACTGGTCCATGATTTAATAGACCTTCAGATAGTCCTCCCATTAAAACTTGTATGCCACCAACATCGGGCGGAAAGTTTCTTGTTACTATCAGAAACATTACTTAAACCATTTAATGCTGCAGCCCATGCCTGGCACTTGATTTGTTGGGCCTTTTGGTGTTTTAACTGCCATATACAAGATAT
Organism: Pelagibacteraceae bacterium AG-414-E02; assembly: GCA_003214615.1. Taxonomy (GTDB): domain Bacteria; phylum Pseudomonadota; class Alphaproteobacteria; order Pelagibacterales; family Pelagibacteraceae; genus AG-414-E02. The sequence goes on along the minus strand of QCLK01000003.1, from coordinate 116,075 downwards.
TAATAAACTATGATTAAGGAATTATCCATTTCTTTTCGATTAAATTATTTTTTAAACTAAAGTGAGCCCGTCTATGCCCTTTAGCAGCCAAATATAACCATTCGATAGAAGTTATAAAGGTTTCAATTAAACAAAAATTTTTATATCCAATTTCACTTTCCTCTAATGTGTATTTAAAGTTATCAACATTTTCGGACAATCCAGAAGTTGGAGTAGAGGAGATGCTACCCGGGGTAGATTTACCAAGGTAACACTGTCTGCTCATATGGATAGTTTTTTCCCAAGATTTTTTAGTAATATTATTTTGATAATTTATTTTAACATTGCCAGAGATTCTCAATTGAATTTTTTCATCTTTATCATAAAATAAAAATGAAGCTTGTGTATTATTTTTAAGTATTTCAATTTTTTTTGATCTTATATCAGTATGAAACCATAGTTTTTTATTTTTTTCATCAATACCTCGTAATACTACTATACGACCATCAAAACTTTTATTTTCGCCACAAATAAACACTGGCAAATGAAATGGAGAATCTCTATTTAACAAACCAAAATTTAAAAGATCCCAAATTTTCAAATAAACTTTATTTAGATCATTGTAGTAAATAGGTATGTTTTTCTGCACTTATTTTTTTCTAAATCTTCTTATCAGACTTGATGTATCCCATCTATTACCACCCATTTTTTGTATTTCCTCATAATAACTATCAACTATTTTAGTAATGGGCAGCGGCGAATTATTTTTTTTTGCTTCTTCAAGTGCTATTTTTAAATCTTTTCTCATCCAATCGACAGCAAAACCAAATTCAAATTTATCATCAATCATAGTTTTGTATCTATTTTCCATCTGCCATGATTGTGCTGCTCCTTTAGAAATTACATCAATTACATCTTCCATTTTTAAACCTGCGTTTAAACCAAAATTTATTGCTTCAGATAATCCTTGCACTAAGCCAGCTATACAAATTTGATTAACCATTTTCGCTAACTGACCACTTCCAGAAGGTCCCAACAGCTGGACTTTTTTGCTATAGCAATCAATAACACTTTTTGCTTTATCAAAATCTTTTTTATCACCACCAACCATAACGGTGAGAGCTCCTTTTTCGGCTCCAGCTTGCCCACCAGAAACAGGAGCATCTAAAAATCCAAATCCATGCGCTTTAGCATTTTTGTGAAGTTCTCTAGCTACTGTGGCTGACGCTGTTGTATTATCTATATAAACTGATCCTTTTTTTATAGAATTAAAAATTCCCTTTTTTCCAATCGCCACTTCTTTTAAATCGTTATCATTTCCAACACACGTAAAAACAAAATCTGAATCTTTAGCAGCTTCTTCAGGCGACATTGCAATTTTACCTTTGAATTCTTTAATCCATTTTTCAGCTTTAGATTTAGTTCTATTATAAACAGTTACATTATGACCAGCTTTTGATATATAACCAGCCATGGGGTAACCCATAACACCAAGACCAATAAAGGAAACATTACAACTCATAAGATGATTATAGATATTGTTAAATCTAATTTCAAAATAATAATTTTTGGTTTTATTTTCACTTTTTTCTCCTGTATAGGCCAAAGTTTTTTTATAGGCCTATTTAATTCTAATATTAGGGAGGAATTAAATATTACGCATGGTGAGTTTGGAACAATTTATGGCGTAGCTACATTATGTAGCAGTTTGACTTTGATATGGGTTGGTAAAAAAATCGATGATTTAAAATTAGTTAATTATTCTTTATTAGTTGTTATTTTTTTAAGTGTAGCTACCCTTTTTTTTTCATTTGTAAATGGGATAATTTTTTTGGCTATAGGCATATTCCTTTTAAGATTGTCGGGTCAAGGATTAATGGCCCATACGGCGTCCGTCGCAATTAGTAGGTTTTTTGATCGTAGTAGAGGTAAAGCATTAAGTTACACATGGATAGGAATGTCTTTTGGTGAATTTTTTTTACCAGTTATAATAGTGTATTTTTTAACATTCATTTACTGGAGAAGCTTATGGCAAGCATTCGCAATTATAATTATATTATTATTGCCAATATTTACTTATCTTACAATTAAAGAAATCAATAAATCTTCTAGAGAAAAAGAATCTACAAATAATATTAAAAAAAATATTGCTTCAATAAAAAGCTGGACAAGAAAAGAAGTATTAAAAGATTTAAAATTTTATTCTATTTTGCCAGCCATGCTAGCTTCATCATTTATAATCACTGGTATAGTTATTAACCAAACCTTTATAATAGAATCCAAAGATTGGGGAAAATTTGCAATTGCAAAATCATTTATGGTTTACTCAATACTTACTGTAGCCACACTATTCTTTGCAGGATTTTTGGTTGATAAATTTACTAGTAGAAAACTTTTTCCATTACTGAATGTTCCGTTGTTACTAAGTCTGATAGTGCTGATGATTTTTGATCATCCTAATTCAGCTTTTGTTTTTATGGGATTTATGGGTATTTCAAATGGGTTAACAAACGTTTTAATGACCTCATTTTGGGCAGAAATTTATGGAGTTAATTATCTTGGATCAATAAAAGCTTTAACTGGTTCATTAATGGTATTTTCAACTGCATTAGCTACCGTGGTATTTGGCACTTTGATTGATTTAGGGTATTCAATAGAAAATATAGCAGCTTTATGTTCAATTTATACTGCATTATCAATTATTATTATCATTATTTTTCAAAAAACCTATCAACCTATTTTACAAAATAAAACTTGATTTTGTGCAGTCTTTTCATTAACTATTGCTCATCTTATGGCACGAATAACTGTAGAAGATTGTTTGAAAAAAATTGCTAGTCAATATGAATTAGTAATGTTGGCTAAAGAAAGAACCTCGCAACTTAATGTTGGTAGTCCTCTATTAGTACCACAGGACAATGATAAAAATACTGTGGTAGCACTAAGGGAGATTGCTGAAGGAAAAATTTCTATAAAAACACTCGAAGACTTAGGAATTGAAAAACTTAGAAAAAATCAAGAGAACAAAACCGAGGAATTAGAAGATTTAGCCGATGTTCACGAGGATGATTTTGACAAGATATATAAGGGAGAAGTTTCCAAAAGTGGTACAGCGGTTTTGCCTTCCAAAAGAGCAAAGAGAATGCCAGAAAAAGCAAAATTAAATTTAGAAACATCTGAAGAAAACAAAATTGATTTAAAAAAAAAATCGGAAGAAATATCTGAAGAGGAAAAAAAATCAACAGAAGATACAGCTAAGTAATAATATAATTAATATCAATACATATCAAAAGTTAAGAAGTTGGTTATGAAAAATTTAGTGTCTGTGGCACCTATGATGGATTGTACAGATAGACATGACCGTTTTTTTCTTAGATTAATAAGTAAAAATGTAATGCTGTACTCCGAAATGATTGCAACAAAATCAGCAATTTACGGTGATAGAAAGAAAATTTTAGGCTTTAGTCGAGAAGAAAAACCTTTAGCACTTCAAGTTGGAGGCTCCGATAAAAGGGAACTTTCGGAAGTTGCAAAAATAGCCGAAGATATGGGCTACGACGAAATTAATATTAATTTAGGTTGTCCAAGTAAAAAAGTTCAAAAAAATAAGTTTGGCGCATGTTTAATGAAAGAGCCTAATTTAGTTTCCGAATGTATTAATGAAATGGTAAATTCTTGCAATATCCCGGTTACGGCTAAAACAAGAATCGGTTTTGATGATACTGAGGATTTTGATTATTTAAATAAATTTATACTAAAAATGAAAGAAGCTGGATGTAAAATTTTTATGTTGCATGCGCGCAAGGCCATACTTAAAGGCCTAACACCAAAGCAAAATTTAAATATTCCAAAATTAAATTATGAAATGGTTTACAAAATTAAACAAGAAAATCCTGATTTAAAAATTATTATAAATGGAGGAATTTCTAAAATTCAAGAAATAAAAAATCATTTAAAAATATGTGATGGTGTTATGATAGGTAGGGCAATATATCAAAATCCTTATTTTTTGGTTGATATAGAAAGAGAAATATTCAATATAAAAAAAAATCCTACAAGGGAAGAGGTGGCAGAGCAATTATTATCTTATCTTGAAAAAGAAGTAAAATTAGGAACCAAAGTTAATCATATAATGAGACATACTGTTGGTTTATATCACGGACAAATTGGTTCAAAAAAATGGAAAAGATATTTAAGTGATAATATGATGGCAAGGGATTCAGATTTTCAAAAAGCAAAACATATAATGACAATAGCTCAAAATAACGAAAAAGTTAATCAAACAATTGCATGATAGAAAGTTTAGATCAAAACCAAATAATATTTATTGTAACTGCAATGACTTTATCTGCGGTAGTTACTGGTTTCATGGCGGGTTTCTTTGGAATAGGAGGAGGCTTGATAATGGTACCCATTCTTTTTCATCTATTTAGTTTTTCTGGAATAGAGCAAGATTTTATTATGCATTTATCTTTAGGTACATCTTTTTCAATTATAATTCCTACTTCAATAATATCAACAATGACACATATGAAATTTAAAGCTGTTGATTTTAATATTGTTAAAACTTTTGGATTGTTTGTTGCTATTGGAGTCGTGTTTGGAACTATATTTGCTGTTAATTTAAAAACTTCTAGTTTAGTTTTATTTTTTTCAATTATGACTATGATATTTGCAATTTATTTTTTAAATACAAAAGAAAAAGCTAACCCTACACCAAGAAAAATAAATTTAATTTATCGAGTTGTTTGTGGGTTTTTATCAGGTTTTTTGTCTGCTCCTATGGGAATTGCAGGAGGTGTGATTAATACTCCTGTATTAAAAATGTTTGGTTATCCAATTAAAGTTGCTATTGGGTGTTCAGCGGCAGTAGGTTTTATAATTGCTTTGATTGGAGCTCTAGGTTTTGCAATCTCAGGAAATTTTCTTGATATCAAAATTCCGTTGAGTTTAGGATTTATAAATATACCGACATTTTTAATTTTTGCACCCATTACAATGTTTATGGCTAAGATTGGAGCTAAAACAGTCCATAATTTTGATAAAAGGCTTATTGGAAAGTTATTTGGTATTTACCTTTTTATTGTTTCTTGTAAATTATTTTACGAGTATTTTTCTTTTTAGATTTTTTGGTCGTATTTACCAACCTTACCTGTATCTTTTAAAAGGTCATTAATAAATTCAAATATCCTCTTTTTCCTTTCATCAGAAGTTGGGCTTTCAGTAACAACCACTAATGAAGGTTTATTAGAAGATGCTCTAATCAAGCCCCACGATCCATCTTCTAAAGAAAAACGAACACCATTTACTGTTAAAATATCAGTAATTTTTTGATTATCTATCTTATTATTATTTTCTTTTAGATTTCGCACCTTGTTAACTAATGTTTTTACCACTTCATATTTTTCCTCATCTTTACAAAACGGTGCCATTGTAGGACTTTGATATGTCTTCGGTAATTCATTTATTATTTCTGAAATTTTTTTATTTTGTTTATCTAATAAAAAGCAAATTTGAATTGCGGAATTAATTCCATCGTCATATCCAAGTCCCAGAGGTTGGTTAAAAAAGAAGTGACCACTTTTTTCGAATCCAGCCAGAGCTTTAGTTTCATTAACTTTTCTTTTAATATGAGAATGGCCAGTTTTCCAATAGATTGTTTTGCAGTTGTTTTTTATTAGAACTTTATCGTTTGCAAATAAACCAGTTGATTTTACATCAACAATAAATTTTTTATTCTTATAAATTGGAGCTAAGTTTCTTGCTATAATTAATCCAACTTTGTCAGAATAAATTTCTTTGCCATTATTATCAACTACTCCAACTCGGTCACCATCACCATCAAATCCGAAACCAATATCTGCGTTGTTTTTTTTAACCGCAGCGCTAATTGCATTAAGCATTTTCATATCCTCAGGGTTTGGATTATATTTGGGGAATTTATAGTCAAGGTTACAATCTATCTCCACAACCTCACAACCTATTTCTTTAAAAACTTTTGGAGCAAATATACCTGCCGTACCATTACCACATGCTATAACGATTTTAAGTTTTTTTTTAATTTTATTTTTTATTAAATTATTAATATAAACTTCTTTGAATCCCTTAATTTCTTTATATGAACCTTTGCCTTTTATAAATTTTTTTTTTAAAACAATTTCTTTTAACTCATTCATTTCAGTAGGAGAGTGAGTTAATCCCTTTTCAATGCCCATTTTTATTCCTGTCCAGCCGTTTTCATTATGACTTGCAGTTATCATTGCAACCGCATCAGTATTAAGATTGAATTGCGCAAAATAAGCAGTTGGTGATAGTGCTAATCCAATATCTTCAACGTTACATCCGGTTTCAATTAAACCCTCTATAAATTTTTTTTTTACTTCCTCGCTATATGATCTGTAATCATGCCCAACTACTACTCTTGGAGATTTTTTGGTTTTTAAAATAATTTGGGAACCTAATCCTAGTCCAACATTTTTAATTCCTTCACCATTGATGTCCTTTGGGTAAAGCCACCTAGCATCATATTCCCTAAACCCTAGCGGACTTATGCGAATATCTTCATTATTTTTGGGCATTATTGTTTATCCAATATTTTTGTGTCTTAATCAGTACCTAATTTTATCCTTGCTATTATATTAATGTTCATATAATGTTCTATTGATTTGTTTAAACATGTGGTATATCAAGTAAAAGTGTACACAACATGTAGTTGTTTTTACACAAAAGAGTAATAAAATAAGCATTATATGAATAAAAACTTGTCTTTAGCAATTGAGAAAGCTGTCGAAAAAATTAGCCCTAAAGATAATTTTCATATTGATAATAGTAAAACTGACAAAAAACTAGGTTTATTTTCCCTAACTTCTCAAACAGAACTTTTTCAAAATGAAAAAGGAATAACTATTAAAATTGATAGATCTAAAGACGCAAAATTAACCGACTTTGGCAAGGCAACTTTAAGCGATAGATATCTTGGTCAAAATGAATCTTACCAGGATTTGTTTGCTCGCGTTGCGAGTATATATGCTGATAATAATTTGCATGCTCAAAGGATCTACAATTACATAAGTAACTTATGGTTCATGCCCGCAACCCCAATTCTATCCAATGGAGGAACAGAAAGAGGTTTGCCAATTTCTTGTTTTTTAAATGAAGCCGGTGATAGCTTGGATGGAATCTTGGATCTATGGAATGAGAATGTTTGGTTGGCAGCAAAGGGGGGCGGCATTGGAAGCTATTGGGGAAACCTTAGATCAATAGGAGAAAAAATTGGAAGAGTTGGAAAAACTTCCGGAATTATACCTTTCATTAAAGTTATGGACTCTTTAACAATGGCAATAAGCCAAGGTTCTTTGAGAAGAGGTTCAGCAGCTTGTTATCTACCAATCGACCATCCTGAAATAGAAGAGTTTATAGAAATGAGAAGACCCACAGGAGGAGACCCGAATAGAAAAGCTTTAAATTTACATCATGGTGTATTAGTTAGCGATTCATTTATGAGAGCAGTGGAAACTAATTCTGAATGGGCATTGAAAAGCCCTAAAGATGGAATGATTCAATCAGTTATTTCTGCAAGGAATTTATGGATAAGATTATTAACAGCAAGAGTTGAAACAGGAGAACCTTATATTATCTTTGTAGATACAGTTAACAGACTTATTCCACAACATCACAAATTAGCCGGATTAAATGTTAAAACATCTAATCTTTGTAGTGAAATTACATTACCTACAGGAATAGATAAAGATGGAAATGATAGAACGGCAGTTTGTTGCTTGTCATCTTTGAATTTAGAAACTTATGATGAGTGGAAAGATAATCCAAGCTTTATTGAGGATGTTATGAGATTTTTAGATAATGTATTGTCAGATTTTATTGAAAGAGCTCCAGAATCTTTTAGACATGCGAAATATTCTGCAATGAGAGAAAGAAGTGTAGGTCTTGGTGTAATGGGCTTTCATTCTTTTTTACAAAAAAATTCAATCCCATTAGAATCGGTTATGAGTAAAGTCTGGAATGAAAAAATATTTAAACACATTCAAACAAATGTAGATGCAGCATCCAAAAAACTGTCAGAAGAAAGAGGAGCTTGTCCAGATGCAGAAGAGTATGGTTTTAAAGAAAGATTTTCTAACAAAACGGCAATTGCACCAACAGCTTCTATTTCAATAATTTGCGGGGGAGCTTCTCCAGGAGTAGAACCTGTTGCAGCTAATAGTTATACACATAAGACCCTTTCAGGATCCTACAATGTTAGGAACAGATATTTGAAAAAATTACTAGAGAAGCATGGAAAAAACGACGACGAGATCTGGTCATCTATCACAACCAATCAAGGTTCGGTTGAACACTTAGATTTTTTGACTAGAAATGAAAAAGATGTATTCAAGACAGCTTTTGAATTAAATCAAAAATGGATAGTTGAACTTGGAGCAGATAGAACACCTTATGTTTCTCAAGCACAATCAATTAACATTTTTTTACCTGCCGATGTACATAAAAAAGAATTACATCAAATACATTTTCAGGCATGGAAAAAGGGTTTAAAAAGTTTGTATTATTGCAGATCAAAATCTATTCAAAGAGCTGAGAATATAAATAATCAATTATCAACAAAAGCGAAAACTATTGAATCGAAAGAAGACCAAGATAGCGATGAGTGTTTATCATGTCAGTAGTAAAGCTAGAAAAAAATAAAGAAATTCAAAAAAAATCTGGACTGTTAACGGGCAATCCTGTTTATAAACCATTTAGGTACCCATGGTGTTATGATGCTTGGTTAACACAACAAAGAATTCATTGGCTTCCAGAGGAAGTTCCGTTGGGCGATGATGTTCGAGATTGGCAGAAAAATTTAAATCAGGCTGAAAAAAATTTATTGACTCAAATATTTAGATTTTTTACTCAAGCTGATGTTGAGGTCAGCAACTGTTATATAAGACATTACATGAATGTTTTTAAGCCTACCGAGACCTTAATGATGATGTCTTCATTTGCAGCTATGGAAACAGTACATATTGCGGCTTACTCTCATTTACTGGATACGATAGGAATGCCAGAATCAGAATATTCTGCTTTTTTAAAGTATAAAGAAATGAAAGATAAGTATGATTATATGCAGGGGTTTGATGTCAAATCTAATCATGACATTGCAAAAACTATTGCTGTCTTCAGCGCTTTTACAGAAGGTCTACAGTTGTTTGCTAGTTTTGCAATTTTACTAAATTTTCCAAGACAAAACAAAATGAAAGGTATGGGCCAGATAGTTACTTGGTCAGTTAGAGACGAGACTTTGCATTGTAATTCTATGATAAAATTATTCAAAACATTTATTGAAGAAAATCCTGAAATATGGAATGAGAATCTTAAAAAAGAAATTTATGAAGCTTGCAGGACAATAGTTTCGCATGAAGATGCATTTATAAATTTAGCTTTTGAGCTAGGACCTATTAATGGACTTACCGCTGATCAAGTTAAACAATATATTCGTTGGATTGGAAATAGGAGATTAGTTCAACTTGGACTAGAACCGATTTACGAAGTAAATAAAAATCCTCTTACTTGGCTGGATACAATGTTGAATGCAGTTGAACATATGAATTTCTTTGAAGGTAGAGCAACTGAATATTCTAAAGCTTCAACCAAAGGTACTTGGGCAGAAGCCTTTTCATAATTTATTCACTTCCTTAAATACATATCTGTTAGTAAACTAATCTCTTGAAAGGAGATCTTATGGCAACATTTTATGCATTGGGTAATTATACTGCACAAGGATTTCAAGGTTTTTGCAAAGATCCAAAATCAGATAGAGCGCAAGCAGCTCGAACTGCAGCTGAAGCAGTTGGAGCTAAACTAGTTTCATATACTGGTTTAAGAGGACCTTATGATTTTTTAGCAGTATTCGAAGGAACTTTTGCACAAGGCGCTGGTGTCAAAATGGCAACAGAAGCTAGCGGTGCCCTTTGTAATATTGCAGTTTGCGAAGCAATTAACATTAATGAAGTTGCAGCTAACGCTGCAAAAATCGCAGCAGCATACAAAGGTCCTGGAAAATAATTTTTTATCTTTGGTTGAGAAGCATTACTTTACGGTGCTTCTCTCCACTGTATTTAGATAATGGTCTAATTAATTTATTAGCCGCATGTTGTTCCATAATATGCGCTGACCAACCCGTTATTCGTGATAGAACAAATATTGGAGTAAAAAAATCTGTATCAAATCCCATCAAATGGTATGTAGGCCCAGTAGGAAAATCAACATTAGGGTGGATATCTTTTCTCTCAATCATTACATTTTTAACTATTTCGTAAATTTTAAGGAATTTTTTATCATTTTTTATTTTAGAAACTTTTTTGAAGTATTTTTCCATGGTAGGCACTCTTGAATCACCTTTTTTGTAAACTCTATGACCAAAACCCATTACTACTTCTTTTTTATCGAGAGCATTATTTATCCACTTTAAAGCACTCTCAGGTTTTTTAATTTTATTCATCATATGCATTACAGCTTCATTAGCACCACCATGTAGTGGGCCCTTTAAACTTCCTATTGCGCCAGTAATAGCGCTATGTATGTCTGATAAACTACTTGTAATTGTTCTTGCGGTGAAGGTTGAAACATTAAAGCTATGTTCAGCATACAGAATTAAAGAAATATCAAAAGTCTTAATAATTTCTTTACCAGGTATTTTTCCAAAACACATATAGAAAAAATTTTCAGAAAAACCCAAACCTTTTTTTGGAGGTATTACGTTTTTACCTTTTCTTGCTCTAAAAAATGCAGCCATAGCCGTAGGTGTTTTTGCAAATATTCTTATTGCTTTTCTCATATTAGCAGAAGGTGAATTATTACTTGTATCTTTATCTTCAAGACCCATTACGCTAACAACCGTTCTAGCAACATCCATCGGGTGTGATTTTTTAGGCATATGTTTAACGATTTCTCTGAGATTTATTGTAATGTTTCTGTTTTCTTCTAATTCTTTTTTAAATTTTTTTAATTTGGCTTTGTTTGGTAACTCTTTATTAAGTATTAGATAAGCCACTTCCTCAAAACCGCACTTCTCACAGAGATCTTGTACAGCATATCCTCTATAAGTTAAGGAATTTATGTCTGGCATTACTTGTGAAATGGTTGTTTCGTCAACAACTATTCCTAATAATCCTTTTTTAATATCCTCACTCATAAATTATTCATGTCCTTCAGTTTTAAAATCAGTAATTTTTTTATCTGGAGTGTTATATTTTTCGTATTCTACAAGCTCATATAATCTCTTTCGAGTTTGCATTTTATCTATAATATTATTTTGATGTCCATCCTTAAAAATGACCCTCAGTCCATCCTCAACATTTTTCATTGCTAATCTTTGGGTACTAACAGGATATATAACTATATTGTAACCTAATTTTTCTAAAGTATTTGCTGACAAAAGTTTAGATTTTCCAAATTCAGTCATGTTAGCTAGCAAATTTACTTTAGTGTTTTTTCTTACTCTTTCAAATTCTTTTTCATCTTTAAGAGCTTCTGGAAAGATAATATCAGCGCCAGCATCTTCATAAGCTTTTATTCTTTCTATTGTCTTATCTAAGCCTTCAACAGAATTAGCGTCCGTTCTTGCTATGATCAAAAAATTATTATCTTTTCTACTTGAAGAAGCAGTTTTAATTTTTTTTATCATTTTTTCTAAAGAAATAAGTTCTTTATTATCTAAATGACCACATCTTTTCTGTTCAATTTGATCTTCAATATGACAACCTGAGAGGCCAAGGTTTTCAAAAATCTCTACAGTTTTTTTGCAATCACCGAAACCTGTGTCAGCGTCAACTACTGTAGGAAGGTCAGTAACTTTTGATATTTGGTTAGCTCTATAACTTACTTCTTTTAATGTTGTTATTCCAATATCTGGTACTCCCAAATCATTAGCCATGACTGCTCCAGATACATACACGCCATCAAAACCGATTTCAGAAATTAGTTTAGCAGATAAGGGGTTATAAGCTCCAGGAAATCTTAAAATTTTTCTTTCTTTTAATTTATTTTTTAATTCAATTCTTTTTTCAGAAGGTTTTTTTTTTGTAAAATGCATAACATAAATTTTTAATCAATTACGATTATAACAGCTGTAGCAACTAATAATAAAGCTAATAAATATTCTATAATTTTTTTAATTTTAGTATTTTGAATTATTAATTTTATAGATGACCCAAAAAGTGCCCATATTGCTATTGCAGGAATACAAACAAATGGAGCAGTACCGGCAACAAACATTGTAGCAATAATAAAATTCTCTTCACTAGGAAAAAAAGCAGTAGCTGCGGTAAGAGCCACTACCCAGGCTTTAGGGTTAATGAATTGAAAAAGTGCAGCTTCATAAAATCTAAGAGGTCTGCCACTTTCTTTGTTGCTATCAGACAAAGATCCAAGAATTTTCCATCCAAGATATAGTAAATAAAAAAAACAGAGCCATTTAAGATAAAATTGAATAATTGGAAATTTTTGAAATAAAGCACCCAAACCAAAACAAACCAGAGTTATTTGAATTATGTGACCAAAAGGAATTCCAAACATATGAGGAAGTGTTCTTTTAAAGCCAAACTTAATACCGGATGCTGTCAACATAGCATTGTTTGGTCCTGGTGTAGCAAACATCACAAAGTAATAACTTATAAGCGCAAAAAAAAGCTTAAATTCAATCATAGATATTTTTTAACAATTTTTTCAAGTCCAATAAAATCTTTCGATAAATGATTATGATATATCTCATTTGTTTTCTTTTCTGTATAACCATCTTCTATTAATATAAAAGGTATATCAGCAGCTTTTGAAGCATTCGAATCTGTTTCGCTATCTCCAATCATTAAACTTTTTTTTATATTGCCTCCTATAATTTCTATAGTATTAGTTAAATGTCTTGGATCAGGTTTATTATACTCAAAAGTATTTCCTCCAGCCACATAGTCAAAAAAATGATAAATTTTAATCTTTTTTAAGAGATCAATAGATAAATGTTCTTGTTTGTTTGTACAAACTCCCAATGAAATAGAATTTTTTTTACACCATGCAAGAAAATTCAAAACACCTTCTTTAAGAGTGCTTTCCTTAAGAATATTTTTGCTATAATAATCCACAAATTCTTTCGTCATTTTTTCTACAACATCATCTGTTTTTTTTATTTTTCCAGACAGTTCAGCTATTTCATGCATTGATCTAGTTAACATTACTTTAGAACCTCTTCCGGCAAGTTTTTTTATGTCAGACAATTCTCTTTCATCGAAACCATATTTTTTCATCACATAATTATGGGCATGCATAAGGTCTGGAGCTGTATTGACCAAAGTTCCATCTAAATCAAACAATACTGTAAATTTTTGACTCATTTTATATAAGTAGCACAAAGAAATATTTTGTGAGTTATCTCAAAGTTTATATTAATGTAAAGAGAAATCTTAATGACATCAATAAGCAAAAAGCAGATAGCTTTAATGGAAAAATATAATCAAGAAAAATTACGCAATCAGGCGATGAAAAAGGGTGTAACCTTGAAATCCCCAGAGACAGTATTTTTATCTAAAGATACAAAGTTTGGTAAAAATGTAATTATTAATCCATATGTCGTAATTGGAAAAAAAACAAAAATTGGAAATAATGTTGAGATTCTATCTTTTACTCATATAGAAAATGCAACGTTAGAAGCAAATGTAAATGTGGGACCTTTTTCTAGAATAAGACCAGGATCTTTTTTATCAAAAGGTTCAAGAGTAGGAAATTTTGTTGAGGTTAAAAAAAGTAAAATAGGAAAAAATTCAAAAATTAATCATCTATCTTATATTGGAGATACCTTTATTGGTAAAAATGTTAATGTTGGAGCTGGCACTATCACATGCAATTATGACGGAAAAAGAAAAAATAAGACTAAAATTTTAGACGGGGCATTTATAGGTTCAAACACAGCATTAGTTGCCCCAATACAAATAGGAAAAAAAGCTATAGTGGGAGCAGGTTCAGCCTTAACAAAAAATGTTAAAAATAAGTCTCTTGCTTTAACTAGATCTAAACAAATAGAAGTCAAAAATTATAAAAGATAACAATGTGTGGAATAATAGGTATAGCAAGTAATAAATCTGTAACAGCAAATATAATCCAGTCTTTAAAAAGATTGGAGTATAGAGGTTATGATTCAGCCGGTATTGCTACAATTGTAAATGGAAATATTGATGAAAAAAAATGCACAGGAAGAGTGGATAATTTAGAAAAAATTTTGTTTAAAAATCCTTCAAACGGATTTTTAGGAATTGGCCATGTACGATGGGCAACCCATGGAGCCGCAAGCCAAATTAATGCTCATCCACATTCATCAGAAGAAGTTTCAGTGGTACATAACGGAATTATTGAAAATTCAGATGAATTAAAAAAAAATTTGGAAAAAAAAGGATATAAATTTAAGTCACAAACAGACACAGAAGTTATAACTTTTCTTTTAACTGATTTTTTAAAAGATTTTAATTTAATTAATGCAATTAATAAAACTTTAGAAAAGTTAAACGGAAGCTTTGCACTTGGTATTATTTTCAAAAAATACAATGACATTGTAGTTGGAGCTAGGAGAGGAAGCCCTTTAGCTGTTGGATATGGTCCAGAAGAAAATTATTTAGGTTCAGATTCCTATGCTCTTAAATCAATGACTAATAAGATTACTTATTTAGATGATGGTGATGTGTGTATTTTAACTAATAACAAAGTAGAATTTTATAATTCAAAAAATAAAAAAGTAAATAAAGAAATTTTAATGTTATCTGATGACAAAAACATAGCAGAAAAAGGGGATTATAAAGATTTCATGTCTAAGGAAATTAATGAACAAAATATTACTGCAAAAACATGCATCAAGGAATATGTTGATCAACTAAGAAAAGAAATAAATTTGTACAACTTTCCTGTTAAACCTGAAGAAATTAAAAAAATAGTGCTAATTGGTTGTGGAACTGCTTACCATTCATGCATTGCTGCAAAATATTGGTTTGAAGAATTTACTAATATTTCAATCGAAATTGATGTTGCTTCTGAATTTAGATATAGAAAAATTAAATTTCATAAAAAGAACTTATATGTTTTTGTGTCACAATCAGGTGAAACCGCTGACACACTTGCTGCTCTTGATTTATGTAAAAAAAATAATATGAAAACTTGTTCAATTGTGAACGTTGTAGAAAGTTCTATAGCAAGATCATCTGATTTTGTTTTGCCTATACATGCTGGTCCAGAAATAGGCGTTGCGTCTACAAAGGCTTTCATAGGACAAATGCTAGTCCTTTATATTTTATCAATTAAGATTTCTGAAATTAGAAAAGATATAAATAAAGCAGAATATACAAAAAAAATAAACGAACTTAAAAATTTACCTGATTTAATTAAAAAAACTTTGAAATTTCAGGACAAAATCCAAGTTATTGCAAAAGACTTTTTAAAAGCAAAAGGAGCTATTTTTTTGGGTAGAGGTTTGTCTTTTCCTATAGCTTTGGAAGGAGCTTTAAAATTAAAAGAACTATCTTATTTACATGCTGAAGGATATCCAGCAGGAGAAATGAAACATGGTCCCTTAGCGTTGATAGAGGAAGGTTTACCTGTTGTAATCTTAGCTCCTAAAGACAGATATTACGAAAAAACTATTTCAAATATGCAGGAAGTTATTGCAAGGGGAGGAAAGGTTATTTTAATAACAAACGAATATAATAATGTAATTAGCGAAAACGTTCGATCAACACTAAAAATTCCAAATACAGATGATCATTTAACCCCTTTTCTTATGACAGTTCCATTACAACTTTTAGCTTATCATGTAGCCTCATTAAAAAATTGCAATATTGATAAACCTAGAAATTTAGCAAAGTCAGTTACAGTGGAATAAAAAGTTATTTTTTTTTTTTAAGTAAGAAGCAGGATATTTTAATTTTTTATCGGACAGTATTTTTTTAATGATCTCTGCTTTTTCTTTTCCTGGAGCCCATAAAAATATTGACTTACTATTATTGATACATTTTAAAGTTAGTGTAATTCGCATGAAATCTTTTCTTTCAACATAATTAACAATTTTGTTATTTTTTTTTCTAATATTATTTTTAAATAATGAAGCTATATGACCATCTTTGCCAATTCCTAATAAAATTAAATCAAAAACTACTTTATTGTTTGAAAAATATTTATTTATTTTTATATTATAATCCTCAACACTATTTTTGATTGATTTTTTATTTGTGGAAATTTTATATATCTGATTGTCCGAGATATTAATTTTATCGAGTAAATATTTTTTACACATTTTAATATTCGAATTTTTTGAATTCTCATTTATATATCTTTCATCTCCAATAAAAAAATCGATCTTTTTCCAAGGTATATTTTTATTTTTAGCTAAATGTTTATAAAGTTTTATTGGACTTTCCCCTCCAGTTAAAACAAAGGAAAATCTTTTTTTTCCAATATTCCTTATTTTTGACTCAAACAATCTTATAAATTTTTTTATTAAAAAAATTTCGTTATTTTGGTGAATAATTTTTGCAAATTTGGCCATTTTATTACATAAGTTGTATATTCTAACTTGGTTTTTTTAATTGTATACCTTATATAGACCATAGGTTGAACATGAAAAAATGGACATTAAATAGTTGGAGAAATTATCCTGTAAAACACATCCCTAAATATGAGGATGAGAAGGAGCTTGCTAAAGTTTTAAAAAAAGTAAGTTCGTTTCCACCTTTAGTTTTTGCAGGTGAAACAAGAACGCTTAAAAAATCATTAGGGCAAGTTGCTGAAGGAAAAGCTTTCCTTTTACAAGGAGGAGACTGCGCTGAAAGTTTTGCAGAATTTCATCCAGATAATATAAGAGATACTTTTAAAGTGATTTTACAAATGGCTTTAGTCATGACCTTCTCCGCATCTTTACCAGTGATTAAAGTAGGAAGAATAGCTGGGCAGTTTTCTAAACCTAGAAGTTCACCTGTTGAAGTAAAAGACGGTAAAGAACTTCCAACATATTTGGGAGACAATATAAATGGAATTGAGTTTAGTGAAAAAGCCAGAAAGCCTGATCCAAAAAGATTATTTAAAGCATATTCACAAGCAGCTTCAACTTTAAATTTATTAAGAGCACTTTCGCAAGGTGGTTTTGCAGATTTAAAAAAAATTCATTTATGGAATTTAGGATTTATAAAAAAAAGTCCTGAAGGAAAAAAATTTAAAGAAATTGAAGATAAGATAAGCGATGCATTATCTTTCATAGAAGCATGCGGTTTACACCCAGATCACAATAGGAGGTTGAGAACCGTAAATTTTTATACTTCGCACGAAGCCTTACTGCTGCCTTTTGAACAATCGATGACAAGGATAGATTCAACTTCTGGATCATACCATGATACCTCAGCTCATTTTGTTTGGATAGGTGATAGGACCAGACAACCAGACGGTGGACATGTAGAATTTTGTAGAGGAATTGAAAATCCAATCGGAATTAAGTGTGGCCCGACCCTAAAAGATTCTGAACTAATTAAGCTTTGCAATATTTTAAATCCAAAAAATGAATTAGGAAGAATAACTCTTATATCAAGATTTGGTGCAGATAATGTTGAAAAACATTTACCAAAATTAATTAGATCGATTAAAAAGGAAGGTCTTAATGTAGTATGGTCTTGTGATCCAATGCATGGAAACACAATCAAATCAGCAACAGGGTTTAAAACTAGACCGTTTAATAATGTTGTGAAAGAAGTAAAAAGAGTATTTGGAGTTCATAAAGCAGAAGGAAGTTATGCTGGCGGGCTTCATATAGAAATGACAGGGCAAGACGTTACAGAATGTACTGGTGGAGCCCAAAGAATATCAGAGAAAGATTTGTCTCATAGATACCA
Organism: Pelagibacteraceae bacterium AG-414-E02; assembly: GCA_003214615.1. GTDB lineage: Bacteria > Pseudomonadota > Alphaproteobacteria > Pelagibacterales > Pelagibacteraceae > AG-414-E02. The sequence goes on along the minus strand of QCLK01000003.1, from coordinate 98,193 downwards.
TACTCATTGCGATCCTAGATTAAATGCAAATCAAGCATTAGAACTAGCATTCTTAATTTCTGATGAAATTAAGAAAAACTCCCAATATTCAAAGAATATAATTAAAGCCGCATCTTAATAATTGAATTTTAATTATTAAGATCTATTTTAAGAATAGGATATTAATATTTATGCAAACATCAGAAAGAATTAATTATATAAAAAGTTGGATATCTGATTACTGTAAGTCAATGCACAAAGAACCCGATTCTTTAGTTATAGGAATATCTGGAGGAATTGACTCATCAGTCACAAGCACAATATGTGCACTTACTGGAAAAAAAACTATTGTTGTTTCAATGCCTATAAAACAAATAAAACAACAACATAGTTTAAGTTTGAAACATCAAGAGTGGCTTAAAAAAAAATTTAAAAATGTGGAAGGACATTTGGTTGATTTAGATAATCTTTTTAAATCATTTAACAATTCTTTAAATAAGTTTGATAATGATCATGGGTATGCAAACTCTAGAGCTCGACTACGAATGGTAACGCTTTATCAAATTGCAGCTTCAAGCAACGGTATTGTTGTGGGCACAGGCAATAAAGTAGAGGATTTTGGTGTTGGATTTTATACAAAATATGGTGATGGAGGTGTAGATATTTCACCAATAGCAGATTGCAGTAAATCTCAAGTTTGGGAAATGGGAAAAAATTTGGGAATTTTAAAAGAAATTGTTGATGCGCAACCGACAGACGGATTGTGGGATGATGGTAGAACAGATGTAAATCAGCTTGGTATGTCATATAAAGAATTAGAGGATGCTATGAAAGATTCTTCAAATAAAAATCACAAAAAATATTTAGAAATAAGAAAAAGGAATTTGCATAAAATGAATCCAATTCCTGTATGCAAAATGAAAGATGAATAAAAATTTAAATTTTTTTAATACTTTGTCAAACAAAAAAGAAAAATTTGTTTCGTTAGACAGTAATAAGGTGGGCATGTATGTTTGTGGGCCAACAGTATATGATTTTCCCCATATCGGTAATGCTAGACCATTAGTTGTCTTTGATGTTTTGTTTAGACTTTTGCAAAGTCTTTATGGAAAAAACAAGGTTACCTATGTAAGAAATATTACTGACATAGATGACAAAATTATTGAAGCATCAAAAAAATATCAGAAGAGTATTAAGGAATTAACAGAAACAATAACCAAAAGTTTTCACGATGATTGCAGGTATTTAAATTGTTTAAATCCAACATTTGAACCTAAAGCCACAGAGCATATTAAAGGAATGATAGATATGGTTTCGAATCTATTAAAAAATAAGCATGCTTATGAAAATAAAAAACATGTTTATTTTTCAGTTTCTTCATTTAAAAAATATGGAAAGTTGTCGAACAAAAATTCAGAACAACTTGTTGCTGGTTCAAGGGTAGAAGTTTCGAAGTATAAAAAGGATCCACTTGATTTTGTTCTTTGGAAACCCTCAGATGAAAAAGATCCAGGTTGGGATTCTCCTTGGGGCAGGGGGCGACCAGGATGGCATTTAGAATGTTCGGTCATGAGTGAAAAATTTTTAGGTAAACAATTTGATATACACGGTGGTGGTCTTGATCTTGTTTTTCCACATCATGAAAATGAAATTGCACAATCTTGTTGTGCTAACAGAACTGAAAATTTTGCAAACTATTGGTTACATAATGGATTTGTTACTTTCGATAAAGAAAAAATGTCAAAGTCTATAGGTAATATTGTGACTATTAATAAACTTAGGAAAAATATAAATGGTCAAGTTGTTAGACTTGCTCTACTAAGTTCACATTATAAACAACCTCTTGATTGGAATGAAAAATTAATTAAGGAAAGTCAAAACACATTAGATAAGTGGTATGGTCAATTTGATAAAATTAATTCAGAAGAATTAAGAGATGATGTCCTTCAACCTCTCCAAGAGGACCTGAATACTCCAGAGTATATAGCTAAACTACATTCACTTTATGATGAGTCATCTAAAGGAAACAAGTCATCCAAAGTCAAATTTTTATCAGCTTGTCAACAAATTGGCCTGCTTGAGGAAGATAAACAATCATGGGAAAATTTTAAAAAATCTAGAGTGAAAATTGACGAAAACTTTATTAATCAAAAAATTAAAGACAGAAAAGAAGCTAGAAAAAAGGGAAATTATAAATTGGCAGATATTATAAGAAAAGAACTAGAAGATAATGGCGTTGTTATCGAAGATAAGCAAGAAAAAACATTATGGAAATATAAATGAGCAAAGAAAAGATATATATTTTTGATACTACACTCAGAGATGGAGCCCAAACAGAAGGGGTAAATTTCTCTATTGATGATAAAAAAAAAATAGCAAAAGCTTTATCAAATCTTGGTGTAGATTATTTAGAAGGGGGTTGGCCTGGAGCTAACACTTTAGATACAAATTTTTTTAACAATCCACCAAAATTAGAAAATACAATTCTAACTGCTTTTGGTATGACAAAAAAAGCAGGAAGAAGTGCTGAAAATGATCCTGGGCTTTCAGCTTTATTAAATACCAAGGCATCAGCGATTTGCTTGGTTGGAAAATCTTGGGATTTTCATGTTGATGTAGCATTAGGTATTACTAAAGAAGAAAATTTAGAAAACATTAAAGAATCTGCGAAGTTATTTATTAAAAATAAAAGAGAATTTATGTTTGATGCAGAACACTTTTTTGATGGATATAAAAAGAATCCAGAGTATGCGTTAGCTTGTATAAAAACAGCCTTTGATGAGGGTGCCAGATGGATCGTTCTTTGTGATACAAATGGTGGTACTTTACCTAATGAAGTGGGAGAAATTGTTTCTAAAGTAAGCAAAAAAATTCCAGGAAAGAATCTTGGTATTCATGCTCACAATGATACAGAAAATGCTGTAGCAAATTCCCTAACTGCTGTTTTAGCGGGAGTACGCCAAGTTCAAGGTACAATAAATGGACTTGGGGAAAGATGCGGGAATGCAAATTTAATATCTTTGATTCCATCATTGACTTTAAAAAAATCTTTTTCTGATAATTTTGAAATAAAAATAAATAATGAAAAAGTTAAAACATTAACAGAGTGCTCTAGGTTATTAGACGAAATTTTAAATAGAAAATCAAACAGAAGAGCTGCCTACGTAGGACCTTCAGCTTTTGCACATAAAGGAGGTTTACATGTCTCCGCTGTTTCAAAAGATCCAAAAACATATGAGCATATCGACCCTAGTTTGGTAGGGAATGTTAGAAACATTATTGTTTCTGATCAGGCAGGCAAATCAAATATTATGTCGAGACTTAATAAATATGGAATTAAAATTGATAAAAATGATCCCAAAGTTCAAACTTTATTAAATGAAGTCAAAGATAGAGAATTTGTAGGATACTCATATGATGGTGCTGATGCATCGTTTGAATTATTAGCCAGAAGACTTCTAGGAGAGATACCAAAATATTTAACAATTTCTAAATATGATGTTTCAGTTAAAAAAGATTCAAAGGACAAAATTAATTCTTTTGCGAAAGCACATATTTTAGTTGATGGAAAAGAAATAGTTTGTGAAGGATCAGGAAATGGTCCAGTTAATGCATTAGATAATGCAATAAGGTCAAATGTAGATAAAGTAGGAAAATATTCTAAATATTTAAAAGATTTAAAATTGGTTGATTATAAGGTTAGAATTTTAAATACTGGAACAAATGCTACAACTCGAGTTTCTATTGAAAGCACAGACAGAGAAGGTAAAAGTTGGTTTACAATTGGTGTTTCTCCAAACATCATTGAGGCTTCATTTAAGGCATTAATTGATAGCCTAGATTATAAACTTTATAAGGAAAAAGCTCCTGCAAATAATTAATGAGTTTGGGTAATATTTATTTCATTTTAGTGAGACCTCAAATGGGTGAAAATATAGGTTCAGTGGCCCGAGCAATAAAAAATTTTAATATTAGACATCTAAGAATAGTAAATCCAAGATGTAATTGGCCCAACCAGAAAGCTCTGGCAACATCAGTTGGAGCTAAAGATATTTTAAAATCAGCTAAAATTTACGATTCAGTGGAAAAATCAATTGAGGATCTTGATATAATTTTCGCCAGTAGTTCAAGGATAAGAAAAGTAAATAAAAAAATCATTTCCGTTTCAAATATAAAAACAAAAATTAAAAAAGGAAGAAATGTAGGAATACTCTTTGGGCCTGAGGCTTCAGGCTTGTCTAATGATGAAGTTAGTTGCGCAAATTATTTAGTTAAAATTCCAAGCAGTAAAAAATTTAGTTCACTTAACTTATCTCACAGTGCAATAATTTTTTGTTTTGAAATTTTTAAGCACTTTTCAGGTAAAAAAATTGAATATAAAACTGGATATAAAAGTTCTGTAGCTAAAAAATCTGAAGTAAACAATTTTTTAAATTTCATTGTCAAAGGTTTAGATAAAAAAGGTTTCTTGCAACCTGATCATAAAAGACAAAGCATGATTAGAAATATTAATAATATTTTTCATAGGTTAAATTTATCCGAACAAGAAATACGTATTTTGCTTGGAATTTTCTCAACTTTGAATGAATTTAACAAGAAAAGCTGAATTGACAAATACCAAGCATTGTTTATAAATCACGGAGTATAAAATATGACAAAAAGATTAGCGTCTAAACATAAAGTAGATAGAAGACTTAAAGTAAACCTTTGGGGTCGCCCAAAAAGTCCATTCAATTCAAGAAATTACCCTCCTGGTCAGCATGGTAAAGCAAAAAAGGGGAAAGCATCAGATTACGGGACTCAGCTTGAGGCAAAACAAAAAATGAAATTTTATTACGGTAATATGAATGAAAGACAATTTAGAAATACATATCGTAAAGCAATGCAGAAAAAGGGTAATACTACTGAAAATTTGGTTGGGTTGCTTGAGAGAAGATTAGATACTGTTATTTATAGAGCAAAATTTGCAGTTACTGTTTTTGCAGCTAGACAACTAATTAATCATGGTCATATTAAAGTAAATGGAAAAAAAGTGAACATACCAAGTTATTTAACTAAAACAGAAGACACAATCGAAATAAAAGATAAATCAAAAGAAATAGCTACAATCACAGGATCTTTGGTCAGCAAAGAGAGGGACGTTCCAGAATATATTCAAATGGATGAAAAAAGTAGAAAAGCAAAATTAATAAGAGTACCAAAATTTTCAGAAGTTCCTTATCCAACTATTATGGAACCAAATTTAGTTATTGAATATTATTCAAGGTAGTATATTTAATTTGTTAAAAAGAACCTCTCTTAATCTTGTCAATCAAAGACTTCAAAAAAATAGTAATTGGAAAGTTTTAGATATCGGCTGCGGTTATACAGCAAGTAAACATGCTTCAGTGATTGCTGATGTACAAGATTTATCTAATTTTTATAAAGGCAGGAAGTTTGTTAAAATTAATGAAGAAAAATTACCTTTTAATGATAATGAGTTTGATTTCATCATAGCAAGTCATGTAATCGAACATGTTGAAAATTTTGAATTTTTTATAAAAGAATTAGAAAGGATTTCAAAAAAAGGATATATAGAGTTACCAACAAGACTAGCGGATAACCTAATTTTTGAGAATAAAAACGATCATATTTGGTGGTTTCTTTACGATGATAACTCTAATCAACTTATAGCCTCTAAAAGAAATCAGCTACTAGATCCGTTTATGACAGTATCTACAGGTAAATTGTTTGAAAAAATTTTTAGAGAAAGTTTTGTTTTAGAAGTGGAGTGGGAGGATAAAATTAATTATGTAATTGATAGCAAAATTAAAAATGAAAATTTTAAAAAGGTATCCTTTCTACATATAATAAAAAAGTATTTTAGTAAAAAAATTAGAACGTTGCTAAGAAAGTAATCAAGTTTATTATTTTATAATTTTTTTTGTAACTCACCTTTTTCAAACATTTCTTTGACAATATCACATCCTCCAATAAACTCTTCATTTATGTAAAGCTGAGGTATTGTTGGCCAATCGCTATACTCTTTGATACCTTCTCTAATCTCAATATCTTCTAGAACATTAATACCTTTAAAATCTACATTTAAATGTTTTAATACATTTGAGACCGCTAACGAAAATCCGCATTGAGGAACTTCAGGTGTACCTTTCATGAAAAGACAAATTTTATTATTTTTAATAGTTTCGGTGATTTTTTTTTTAGTAGAATCTTTCATATATTTAGCTTTCTATTGTATTTAAAGCTAAAGCATGAAGTTCATTCCCCATTTTACCTTTTAAAGCTTTGTATACAATCTTATGTTGTTCAATTTTGCTTTTCCCAGAAAATATTTTTGATTTTATGGTAGCTGAATAATGATTATTATCTCCAGCTAAATCTTCGATAGAAACCTCAGCATCTGGCATAGCTTCCTTTATTAAGTCTTCAATTTCTTTCATCTTTATAGCCATATTAAATCACTATACTTTATTATAATTATAAAACCAACTAGAGAATAACATTTTCAAATCATTTAAACTAATACTAAAATTATTGCTTAATTCTATTTTTTCTTTTTGTGTCTTTCCAATGATGTCAAAATGTACACTGTTCTCTTTCAGAATTTTAGATACATTTTCATGATTCTCTTCGTTAATCTCTATTAAGTATCTGCTTTGGTCTTCAGCAAACATATACTCATGTAAGGTCATATTATTGTTGGGTGTTTTTATTTTAACTCCTATATTACCAGCTAAACACATTTCTGTTAATGCGACCAATATTCCCCCAGAAGAAATATCATGTACAGATTTTACTATTTTTTTGCTAATTAATTTTTGTATTACCATTCCATTATTTTTTTCATTAAATAAATTTATCTCTGGTGGTGGTCCATTTTTAAATCCTATTACTTCTCTGTACAGCTCACTTTGATAAAGGTGTCCCGCTGTTTTACCGATAACCAAAATATAATTTTCGGTACCTTTTATATTTTGAGAGATCATATTTTTAAGATCATTTATAAGGCCTACCCCGCCAATAGTGGGAGTAGGTTCAATCGATTTATTATTTGTTTCGTTGTAAAAAGATACATTTCCTGAAACCACTGGAAAATCTAAGTAAGTACAAGCTTGAGAAATACCATCTACACATTCAACAAATTGACCCATTACTGTTTCTTTTTCAGGATTTCCAAAATTTAAACAATTAGTTATAGCAATTGGTTTTGCTCCAACAGAGATTAAATTTCTCCAAGCCTCACATACAACTTGTTTACCTCCGTACAATGGAAACGCTTTACAATAATGAGATGAAGAATCAACTGTAAGAGCCACTCCTTTATTTTTTCCATGAATTCTCACAACAGCAGAGTCCCCACCTGGTTTTTGCACGGTATCACCCATAACAGTATGGTCATACTGTTGCCAAACCCATTTTTTTTCTGAATTATTTGGACTAGATAAAATTTTTTTTAGGCAATCTAAAATTTTAATTTTTTCTAAATTTTCTAAGAATTTCTGTTTTTTAGGAAGAGTATTCTTTTTCCATTTTCTATCATATAAAGGAACATCTGTAGATAAAGAGCTTAATGGCAAATTAGCAACCTGGGAACCTTTAAAATTTAAAACTAAATTGTTTGTATTAGTAGTTTTTCCAATTATAGAAAAATCAAGATTCCACTTTCTAAAAATTTTTTCTGCAGTTTTTTCTTTTCCATTATTTATTATTAAAAGCATCCTTTCTTGACTTTCAGACAACATCATTTCATAAGGTGTCATTTTTTTTTCCCTACAAGGAACTTTATCTAAATCAATTTCTATACCTATTTTACCTTTCGAAGCCATTTCAACACTCGATGATGTTAAGCCTGCAGCACCCATGTCCTGTATAGATATTATTGAATCATCTTTCATTAATTCAAGGCAAGCCTCAAGAAGAAGTTTTTCTGTAAATGGATCACCAACTTGGACTGTTGGTTTTTTTTCTTCAGCATTTTCGCCGAATTCTGCTGAAGCCATGCTAGCTCCATGTATTCCATCTCTTCCGGTTTTTGAACCAACATAAATAACAGATTTATTTATTCCTTTTGCTTTTGAATAAAAAATTTTATTTTTATTAATCAAACCAACAGCCATAGCATTCACAAGTATATTTTCATTAAAAGAAGAATTAAATTTAATCTCACCCCCAACATTCGGTATTCCTATGCAGTTTCCATAGCCTCCTATTCCAGAAACAACACCATTTAATAAATTTTTTGTTTTAGGATGTTCGGGACTACCAAAGTGAAGTGAATTAAGAGTGGCTATAGGTCTAGCTCCCATAGTAAAAATATCTCTGAGTATACCACCAACTCCAGTAGCTGCACCCTGATATGGTTCTATAAACGAAGGGTGGTTATGACTTTCGATTTTAAATACTATTGCATCATCATCTCCAATATCAATAACCCCAGCATTTTCACCGGGACCTTGTATTACATTTTTATTTTTCACAGCAAGCTTTTTTAAGAATTTTTTAGAAGATTTATATGAGCAATGCTCGTTCCACATTGCCGAAAAAATTCCTAACTCTAGTAAATTTGGTTTACGTCCAATTAAGTTTACTATTTTTTTATATTCATCCTTCTTTAGTCCATGACTTTCAATTAAATTATTTGAAATATTCATTTTTATTTTTTATTAAACAGACTCTCAAACATTAAAGAACCGTCCTCTCCAGACAACAATGGTTCTATCATTCTTTCAGGGTGAGGCATCATACCTAGAATATTTTTTTCACTATTTAAAATTCCCGCGATATTATTTGAAGATCCGTTAGGATTAGTATTATCATTTATATTACCATTTCTATCTGAATATTTAAAAGCTATAAGATTTTGATCTTCAAGTTTTTTTAGCAAATCATTGTTGGCAAAATAATTTCCTTCGTTGTGTGCTATGTGGAGTTTGATTATATTTTTTTTTTTATAATTATGGCAAAAGTTATTATCGAGATTTGTCACTTTTAAAAAAACGTTTTTGGATATAAATTTTAATTCTTTATTTCTTAATAAAATACCTGGTAATAAACCCGTCTCAGTTAAAATTTGAAAACCATTACAAATGCCTAATAATAAGCCACCTTTTTTTGTGTGATTAATAATTTCATCTATAATTCTAGATTTGCTAGCTATACATCCAGTTCTTAAATAATCTCCATAAGAAAAACCGCCTGGAAGTACAACTAGATCTGATTTTGGTAAATTTGCGTCATTATGCCAAACCATCTGGTTTTTTATTTTAAATTTTTCAAGAGCAACCGCGATATCCCTATCACAATTTGAGCCTGGAAAAACTATAACTGATGATTTCATTAACCAATATTGATTTTGTAATTTTCTATGACAGTATTAGACAGAAGCTTTTTACAAATTTGCTCAGCAATTTCCTTGCATTTAATTGGATCTTTTTCATCAAGTTCAATTTCAAAATATTTTCCTTGTCTAACATCTGAGATGTTTTTATAACCCATATTTTTTAAAGTTTGATTTACAACTTTTCCTTGAGGATCAAGCACTTCTTTTTTCAAAGTTACTATTGCTGATATTTTCAATTTATTTTTTCTTTAAATTTACTGCTTTGGGTTTACCAAATTGAACTTCGCTTATGTTTGCTTCTTCATGCATAATACCCAGTCTTCTTGCAACTTCCTGGTATGCCTGAATTATATTTCCCAAATCTTTTCTAAATCTATCCTTATCTAGTTTTTTTTCGCTTTGCACATCCCACAATCTACATGTGTCAGGGCTTATTTCGTCTGCTAATATGATTTCTTTATTTCCTGCTTTATCAAGCCTGCCAAATTCAAGTTTAAAATCGACTAATTTTATTCCAACGCCTCTGAACATTCCTTGCATAAAATCATTTATTCTCAAACAGTAATCCTTTATTAAATCTAGCTCAAGGGAACTCGCCCAATTAAATTCAATGATGTGTTCTCTAGCAACAAGAGGGTCGCCCAACTGATCATTTTTATAACTATACTCAATTAAAGGTTTTGATAATATTGTTCCGTCTGGTATCCCCAATTTTTTTGTTAAGGAACCTGTAGCGATATTTCTAACAATAAATTCAACAGGAATAATTTCAACAAGTTTGATTAGTTGTTCTCGCATATTTAACCTTTTAATTAAATGAGTTTTTATTCCAATTTGATTAAGGCTGTTTAAAATATGTTCTGAAATTCTATTATTAAGGACACCTTTACCTTCTACACTTGATTTTTTAAGATTATTAAATGCTGTTGCGTCATCTTTAAAATGTTGAATGGCTGTTCCTTTTTCAGGACCCTCATAAAGAATTTTTGCTTTTCCTTCATGAATTTTTTTACCTTTATTCATATTATTTGAAAATCCTATTGAAAATTATATTAATTCTTTTTGTATGATAGTTCAGATCAAACATTTTCTTTAAACTTTTATTAGAAATTTTTTTATTAATCAATGCATCATTCACTAAACACTCGTACAGCGACATATTTTTCTTCCAGGATTTTTGAGCATTTTTTTGAACTATTTTATAAGCCTTTTCTCTGGAAAATCCACATTTTGTTAGCTCTAACATTACTCTTTGTGAAAATATTAAACCATTTGTAATATTAAGATTCTTTAGCATTTTTTTTGGGTAAACGTTCATGTTATCTAAAATATATTTTAACCTATTAAGAGCAAAATCTAGCGTAATAGTAGAATCAGGACCAATATTTCTCTCAACGCTAGAATGAGAAATATCACGTTCATGCCAAAGAGAAATATTTTCTAGAGCAGGCACTACATAACTTCTTACCATCCGAGATAATCCAGTTAAATTTTCACTTAATATAGGGTTTTTTTTATGAGGCATGGCTGAAGAACCTTTTTGAGTTTTGTCAAAAAATTCCTCTACTTCTTGTAATTCAGTTTTTTGTAAATTTCTTATTTCTGTTGCTACTCTTTCAATTGATCCGGCTATGATAGCTAAAACAGAAAAATAGTAAGCGTGTCTATCTCTCGGTATAACTTGAGTTGATATAGGCTCTATTCGTAAATTTAATTTTTTGGCTACATATTTTTCGACTCTGTGATCAATATTAGCAAATGTTCCTACTGCTCCAGAAATAGCACATGTAGAAATTTCTTTAATAGCATTATCAAGTCTTTTTTTATTTCTTTTAAATTCCTCGAAGAAGCTAGCTAATTTCAGTCCAAATGTAGTAGGTTCGGCATGAATACCATGACTTCTTCCTATGCAAATTGTTGTTTTATATTTTAGAGATTTATTTTTTAATATTTTTAAAACTGCATCAATGTCTTTTTGTAACAATTTACCTGCTTGAACTAATTGAATATTGAAACATGTGTCTAATACATCTGACGAAGTCATTCCTACATGTAAAAATTTTCCATCAGAACCAACTTTTTCATTTACAGAAGTTAGAAAAGCAATAACGTCATGGTGAACTTTACTTTCTATTTTATGAATTCTATTTACATTTATTTTAGCCTTTCTGCGTACTTTTGCTGACACTCCTCTTGGAATTATTTTAAGCTTTTCCATTGCTTGGGCAGCTGCAATTTCTATATCTAGCCATATTTGGTATTTGTTTTTTTCTTCCCAGATTTTTTTAATTTCTTTTCTAGAATATCTCTCAATCATGATAAATAAGGTGGATAATCATATTTATTTTTAGATTTTGTAAAAATTTCAAATCCATTATCAGTTACACCAACAGTATGTTCAAATTGTGCAGATAATGATTTATCTTTTGTAACGGCTGTCCAACCATCTTTAAGCAATTTACTATCGTACATGCCTTCGTTTATCATTGGTTCAACAGTAAATATCATTCCGGTTTCTAGTTTTTTTCCAGCGCCTTTTTTTCCATAATGTAAAATGTTAGGTGGTTCATGAAATATTTTACCAATACCATGGCCACAAAAATCCCTAACAACAGAGTATCCTTTTTTTTCTACATAGGTTTGTATAGCTTCACCAATATCACCTATATGCGAACCATTTCTAATAGTTGAAATTCCTTTCATCATGGATTCGTAAGTAGCCGCTACCAAATTTTTACTTTTTACCGATACATCTCCTACATAAAACATTCTGCTAGTATCTCCATGCCATCCATTAACTATAGCAGTGACATCTATATTAATTATATCACCATCTTTTAAATATTTGTCTGATGGAATTCCATGGCAGATAATATGATTAACCGAAGTACAACATGATTTTGGAAAACCTCTATAGTAAAGAGGGGCAGAATAAGCATTATGATCTTTTATATATTCATAACAAATTTTATCTAATTTATCTGTTGAGATTCCTGGTTTTACAAATGGGGTAACTTTATCTAATGTTTCAGCAGCTAAACCTCCCGCTATTTTCATTAGTTCAAAAGATTCTTTATAATTATTTTTCATAATAAATTTGATTGTTAAGTTTTATCTCTTCATCACTTATTTTACAATCGTAACAAAGTATTTTAACTCCACTTTTTAAGGCATTGTCAAAAGCATTTTTATACTCTTGGTCAATATCTTTAGCAATTTTAAAAGATTTACAGTCCTCCCTTTGAATTAAATATAAAATATAGCTTCCGAATCTTTTTTTCTTAGCCAGTGATAATTCTTTTAAATGTTTTGTGCCGCGAGAAGTTATAGCATCAGGAAATTCAGCAACTTTATTTTTTCTAACTAAAGTAACATTTTTTACTTCAAGAAAACATTTTTCTTTATTATTGGAAATTAAAAAATCAAACCTAGTTTTATCAGAAAATTTTTCTTCAGCTTTAATATTGTTAAACTTAATAAGATTAATAATTTTTTTTTGATTTAAAGCCTCTAATACAATTTTATTAGTTAATTGTGTATTTATTCCAACCATAGTTTTGTTTACTTCAATTATTTCTAAGGTATATTTCAATTTTCTTTTTGGGTTATCTGACTTAGAGAACCATGCCACATTACCTTTATTTAATAGCCCCATCATAGAACCTGAATTAGGGCAGTGAGCAGTAATAACTTTACCTTTATATTCTATATCTGCAAAAAACCTTTTATATCTTTTGATTAAAGTACCTTGTAATAATTTCTCTTTAAACTTCATTTAGTATAAATATTATTAGAAAATGAAAAAAGCCAACAAAAAAGCAAATGCAGCAATTGTTATAATAGGTAATGAAATTTTGTCAGGAAGAACGCAAGATGTTAATGTTGTTAATATATCAAAATGGCTTAATCCACTTGGTGTAAGACTCGAAGAAGTAAGAGTGATTCCCGATAAAGAAGATATTATTATAAAAACAATAAATGAAATAAGAAAAAAGTTTACTTATATATTTACCACAGGGGGTATAGGACCTACTCATGATGATATAACTTCTCAGTCTATAGCTAAAGCATTTAATGTATCTTATGGTTATCACAAAGAAGCATATAAAATATTAGAAAAATATTATGGAAAAGGCAAATTTAATGAAGGAAGAAAAAAGATGGCAAAGTTACCGGATAAAGCTAAATTAATTTTTAATCCATCAAGCACTGCCCCAGGTTTTATCATCGATAATGTTTACTGTTTACCGGGAGTTCCATCAATTCTTAAATCTATGTTAGGAGGATTAAAAAATAAAATTGTAGGAGGAAAAAAAATTTTAAGCAAAACTATAAACTTAAGAACTGTTGAAAGTGAAATTGCACTGTCATTAAAAAAAATTCAAAATAAATTTAATACTGTAGAAATTGGCAGCTATCCTTTTTTTAAACAAGGAAAAATCGGTGTTTCTATAGTCATAAGATCTACAGAAGAAGACTTGATTTCTGATTGTTATAAGGATATTGAAAACTTCGTAAAAAAGAAAAATATTATCGTAGTATAAATATTTAAATTATGATGTATTATTTTGCTTATGGCAGTAATCTACACCATCTTCAAATGCAAAGAAGATGTCCAAAGTGTCGTTATGTAAAAAAATACGTTCTTAAAGACCACCAGCTAACATTCAGAAATCGAGGAGGCTGGGCTGATATAGAGAAAAAAATTGGTAAAAAAGTTTATGGAGCTTTATATATAATTTCAAAATGTGCTGAGAAACGATTAGACATTTACGAAGAATATCCAACGTTATATAAAAAAATGTATTTTAAGTATAAGGGAAATAGAGTCATGACTTATACTATGGTTAAGAAAACAAAATTTGTTCCTCCAACACCTCGTTATTTGAATATTATAAAACAAGGTTATAAAGATTGTAAACTAAACATCAAAAGTTTAAATCGTGCACTGTCACAGTTAAAACATATTTAAATATTAACTATTGTAACAAGCAAGGATTTTTAAAAATGGAATCAAGGGCTATAGTAACTTTGGCTGATAGTAATTATTTTGATCTACTTTTAGAGTTAATTGATTCAATTAAAAATTATAAAGAAAGTAGAAATGTATCAATCTGTGTTCTAGATGCAGGTTTATCAAATGATCAATTCAGTATTATAAAAAATAAAGTCTTTTCTATTAAAAAAGCTAAATGGGATATTGAAGTTTCTTCTCACAAAGTTAAGGGAAAAGAGTGGCTTAAGAGTCAAGTCTCGAGAGCTTTCTTGCCAGATTATTTTCCAGAATTTGAGAAATATCTATGGATTGATTGTGATGCATGGGTAAATTCATGGGATGCAGTTGAATTATATTTTGAGGCATGTAAAAATGGTAAACTTGGTATTACGCAAACAATAGGACCTGGATATAAAGTTTTAACCAGGGTCCAATGGGTTATTGGTAAATTAGCATTAATTAAATCACAAAATTATAAACACGCAAAAAAATCTGGTTTTTCAGAAAATACTGCTAGAAAAATAGCTTTTGCACCTCATCTAAATATTGGAGTTTTTTCATTGGAGAAAAATTCTAAATGCTGGAAACTATGGCAAGAAATTTTAAGCAAAGCTCTTTCCTCTGGCGGGATTTTTGGATCAGAGGGCTTAGCCATGAATATAGCAGTTTATGATAAAAATGCTGATACTGAATTTTTGCCACTCACATGTAATTGGATAGCTAGCAATGTGTTACCTAAGTACGATGAGTCAAACCAAACTTATGTGGAGCCATATCTCCCGCACAATAAAATTGGGATAATGCATCTGGCAGCTGGTATTTGGAAAGATAATAAAGATATGAGAATAGATAAAAGTGTCAAAATATCAATTCAAACAGTTCAAGGATCGTTGGTAGAAAAAAGTTTAAGATATGGGCATTGAGTTATTGTTAAAGTTATCATAAATACTAATTATAGATGCC
The DNA here is from genome assembly GCA_003214615.1 of Pelagibacteraceae bacterium AG-414-E02. GTDB lineage: Bacteria > Pseudomonadota > Alphaproteobacteria > Pelagibacterales > Pelagibacteraceae > AG-414-E02. The sequence goes on along the minus strand of QCLK01000003.1, from coordinate 82,915 downwards.
CTCGTGGTGAAATTGGTAGACACAAAGGACTTAAAATCCTTGCCCATTTGGGAGTGCCAGTTCGAGTCTGGCCGAGGGCACCAAAAGGAATAAAAATATGAAAATACTTATTTATTTTTTAACAATTTTTTTATTTATTACTCCAGTGTCAGCTAAAGAATTGCGTATTGATTTTAGCGATGAAGGAATGAAACTTTTAAAGAAAAAAGGTTTAGGTAAAAAAACAGTTTATACCAATGTCAAAGATGATAAAGGTTACTACATTAAAGCTGTAGCTGACTCAAGCGCAACAGGCCTTGGTATAGAAATTGAAGATAAAGATTTACTAAAAAAAATGCCTTTTTTAAATATTACTTTTAAAATTGAGCAAGATTTTACAGATATTGATCAGACAACCAAAGATGGTCATGATTGGGCAGCACGAGTAATGGTGGGTCACGGTAAAAAGTTTGGAGCTAAATTATTAAGCCTGTCCCATTCATCATTTCTTGATGAAGGCTATCTTCAACAAAGTCCATGGACAAAAGGAAGTCGTGATTATGTTATCTCTAACGAAAAGAGTGGCGAATGGCACACACGTAAAATTAATGTAAAAGAATTGCTTGAAAAAACACATAATATTTCTTTTACGAATTTTCTTGCAATATTTACAGATTCTAACAATTCAAAACAAAAGATTATTGCGTATTATAGAGATATATATTTTAGTGATAATTAAAATTTTAAGTATGAGTAGTATTTTGTTAAATAAGTTAATTTTATGCGACTAAAAATTCTTGCTTTAGTTCTTGCAAGAGGGAAATCAAAGAGATTACCAAAAAAAAATTTAAAAAAAGTTGGTAAAAAAACTTTAGTAGAACTTGCCGTATCATCGGGGAAAAATATTAAGGAAATTATAGATGTGCTAGTATCTACTGATGATAAAGAAATTTTTAAATTATCAAAGAAAGCTGGAGCTTTAGTGCCATGGCTTAGACCAAAGAAATTAAGCATGGATAATACAACTTCAGCAGACTCTGCCTTGCACGCCTTGAATTGGTATGAAAAATTTGTAACCAAAGTTGACGGATTATTGTTGCTTCAACCCACCTCACCATTCCGAACGAAAAAAACGATAAGAGATACGATTGCTTTATTTAAAAAGTACAAGCCCAGACAAGTTGTTAGCGTTTCTTATACAAAAAAAAAGGGCAATTTTGTAAATGGTGTAGTTTACTTAACATCTCCTATAAAACTTAGGAGGCACAAAACATTTTATCATGATGATTTTTTACCTCTACTTCTTAAATCAAAAAAAGAATGTCTTGACATAAATACAATTGAAAATTTAAAATTAGCAAGAAAATTGCATTATAATAAATAAAATATGATTTTAAAAAAAATTCACTTTGCAATTGACAGCACTAAGAAAGCTAGCAACTCAAAAAATTTCTTTTTAAAAAAATATAAAAATTATCCACCCAATCAATCAAATGTTATAGTCGTGATAGGAGGCGATGGTTTTATGCTTAAGACATTAAAAAAATATAGAAAACATAAAAAACCATTTTACGGAATGAACAGAGGTTCTTTTGGTTTTTTAATGAATAAGTATAAAACAAAAAATATTATAAAAAGTATTTTAAAAGCAAAATCAGTTACAATTTCTGCGTTAGACATGCGTGCTACAACAAAAGATAATATAAAAAAAAATGCTATAGCTATTAATGAAGTTTCACTATTAAGGCAAAGTAGACAGGCTGCTTCTCTACAAATTTTAAAAGGAAAAAAGGTTTTAATTAAAAAATTAATTTGTGATGGAGTTTTAGTTTCTACACCAGCAGGAAGTACTGCTTATAATCTATCGGCTCATGGACCTATTCTATCTTTAAATTCAAAAAAAATTGCAATTACTCCAATAAGCCCCTTCAGACCAAGAAGATGGAAAGGAAAAATTGCTTCTACCTCTTCATCAATTAAAATTAAAAATTTAAATATTTTTAAAAGACCAATTAGTGCAGTAGCAGACAATGTAGAGGTAAGAAATATTAAAAATGTTCATGTAAAAGTAAATAATTCAATCAAATTTAAATTACTTTACGATAGTAGCAGTGTGTTGTCTAAAAAAATAAAATTAGAACAACTCAAAAAAGGAATTGCATAATTTATTATTTTTATCTGTTGACTTGTTAAATTTTCTATAAAAAAATAAATAATTCCAGACGATACTGGTGCCCCCACACGGACTCGAACCGCGAACCTACTGATTACAAATCAGTTGCTCTACCAATTGAGCTATAGGGGCTAGAATATTTATGTAATTGAAAATAAGAAATTAAGCAAGTCAAATTAATTACAGATCAATTTTTTTTCTTATAAAATCTAAGTGATGCAATACAATTGCAGCAGAATTAGAAATATTAAGACTCTCAATTTTTTTATTTATTGTAATATTAAATAAAAAATCTGAATTTTTTAATGTTTGGTATTTTAAACCGAATCCTTCAGAACCAAATAGCAAAACATTATTTCCATCCCATGCATGCTTGGTAAAATCTTTTTTACCATTTTTATCAAATCCACAAACCCAAAAATTTTTAGTCTTTAAGTATTTTAAAGCTGTATTTATATTAGATACTTCAAATATATTTATATGTTCAATAGAACCACTAGAACTTTTGTATAGAAGTTTACTTTCGTTTGGGAAAGATCTTTCTTTAACAATTATACCGTCAATATTAAAAGAAGCGGCGGATCTTATAATTGAACCAATATTCCTGGGGTCCGAAACTTCTTCTAGAGCAAGAAAAGTAATATTTTTTTTATTTTCTGATAAGTTTAAATAATCTTTAAGACTAATATCTTCCAAATGTTCAATTTCTGCAATCAAACCTTGATGAGATATTTGTTCTTTTGAACATAAACGATCTAATTCTTTTTGAGTTTTATAAAAAATTTTAATTCCTTTAAATAAATTATAGTTTTGATTTTCTCTATTTATATTTTTTTTTGATGCTTCGTTTAAAAAGACTCTCAACACCTTACGTTTTGGATTTTTTAACGCTTCCATTACCGCATGCTTACCTGCAATTAAAAAGCTTGATTTTTTCATGTTTTCTTAAAATAAGAGCATTAATAGCACATTAATGAGTAAAATCATTTATTGCATTTGTTTATAAGAATGCTTATAAAACCTTGTTGAATAGAGCTTTATTGTTTAGGTAACCTCCGAAATTTTGGAGGGGTACCAAAGCGGTCAAATGGGGCGGGCTGTAAACCCGTTGACTTCGGTCTTCGAAGGTTCGAATCCTTCCCCCTCCACCAAAGTCAATAAAGTTTTGGTCGACTTAAGAGTGTGATACGTTTGGAATGATGCGGGTGTAGTTCAATGGTAGAACACCAGCCTTCCAAGCTGGTCGTGAGGGTTCGATTCCCTTCACCCGCTCCAAGCTTAAAGTATAATTAAAAAAAGGAATATAGAGGTAAGAAAAATGGCTGAGAAAAAGAAATTTGAAAGAAAAAAACCACATGCTAACGTAGGAACAATTGGCCACGTTGATCATGGAAAGACAACTCTAACTGCTGCTATAACTAAAGTTTTATCAGAAAAGGGTGGAGCTGAATTTATTGCTTATGATCAAATTGATAAAGCTCCAGAGGAAAAGGAAAGAGGAATAACAATTGCAACTGCCCACGTAGAATATGAGACTGATAAAAGACATTATGCTCACGTTGACTGCCCAGGGCATGCTGACTATGTAAAAAATATGATAACTGGTGCAGCTCAGATGGATGGAGCTATTTTAGTTGTTAATGCAGCTGATGGACCTATGCCACAAACTAGGGAACATATTCTTTTAGCAAGGCAAGTAGGTGTTCCAGCTATTGTTGTTTATTTAAATAAGATAGACCAAGTGAAAGATAAAGAACTTGTAGATTTAGTAGTAGAAGAAATACGAGAACTTTTGACATCTTATAAGTTTCCTGGAGATAAAATTCCAATAATTAAAGGATCTGCATTAAATGCTGTTGAAGGAAAAGATGAAGCAACTGGAAAAAATTCAATACTTGAATTAATGAAAGCAATTGATGAACATATACCTCAACCTCAAAGACCAAAAGACAAACCTTTTTTAATGCCAGTAGAAGACGTTTTTTCAATATCTGGACGAGGTACTGTTGCAACTGGTCGTGTTGAGCAAGGAGTAGTTAAGACAGGGGAAGAACTTGAAATAGTTGGGATTAAGGAAACCAAAAAGACAGTTATTACAGGTGTTGAAATGTTTAGAAAAATTTTAGACACAGGTGAGGCCGGTGATAATATTGGTGCTTTACTAAGAGGTGTAGAAAGAACCGATATAGAGAGAGGACAAGTTTTAGCAAAACCGGGGTCGGTTACTCCTCATACTGAATTTGAGGCTCAAGCTTATGTTTTAAAAAAGGAAGAAGGTGGAAGACACACTCCTTTCTTTACAAAATATAGACCTCAGTTTTATTTTAGAACTACAGATGTAACTGGTGAGGTTACTCTTCCTTCAGGAACCGAAATGGTTATGCCTGGGGATGATGCTAAATTTAATGTTAAATTAATTACTCCAATTGCAATGAACGAAAAATTAAATTTTGCTATTAGGGAAGGCGGCAAAACTGTTGGTGCTGGTGTGGTAACAAAAATTATTAAATAAGCTACTAGGAGTGTAGCTCAATTGGTAGAGCGCCGGTCTCCAAAACCGGAGGTTGGGGGTTCGAGTCCCTCCGCTCCTGCCAAGTAATAGAGCGAATAAAAATGTTTAATCCATTAAAATTTATACAGAGTGTAAAGCAGGAAGCATTTAAGGTTACTTGGCCAACAAGAAAAGATGTACTAGTTGGTTCTTTGATGGTTTTTGCTCTGGCTACTATTGCTGCAATTTTTTTTTTACTTTTAGATCAAATATATAAGGTTTTATTAGATATAATTTTAAACATTAATATTTCGATATGAAAAATTGGTATATAGTACAAACTTTTTCTGGATTTGAGCAAAAAGTTGCAGAAACGTTAAAAGATATAATAAAAAAACAAGAATTAAGTGAAAAAATAGAAAACGTTTTGGTACCAATGCATGAAGTTACAGAAGTAAAGAGAGGCAAAAGAGTTCAAAGAAAGAAGAAATATTTTCCTAGCTATGTTTTAGTAAAAATGGAAATGAATAAAGAGTTGTATCATATGATAAAAAATATTCAAAAAGTTACTGGATTTTTAGGAGGATCAGGTTCTCCAGCATCTGTTTCTGAAAAAGAAATTGATAAAATTATGGGAAGTATTAAAGAAGGAACTTTAGTTCCAAAAACACAAGTTACATTTGATATTGGTGAACAAGTAAGAGTTTGTGAAGGTCCGTTTGCTTCATTTAGTGGTTTAGTTGAAGAAGTTGATGAGGAAAAATCTAGACTCAAAGTCTCAGTTTCCATTTTTGGAAGACCAACACCAATTGAGTTAGAATATAACCAGGTGGAGAAAAATTAATTATGGCTAAAGAAATTACAGGGTATGTAAAGTTACAAATAAAAGGAGGTCAAGCTAACCCCGCTCCACCAGTAGGTCCCGCTTTAGGTCAACGAGGTATTAATATTATGGAATTTTGTAAAGCTTTTAATGAAAAAACCAAAAGTTTTATGGGTAAACCTGTTCCAGTTGTTATAACAGTTTATAAAGATAAAAAGTTTGATTTTATTATTAAATCTCCACCAGCATCACATTTTATAAGAGAAGCAGCAAAATTAAAATCAGGATCACAAGAACCCGGAAGAGTTATTGTTGGGTCTATTACAATGAAGCAAGCAGAGAAGATTGCTCAAGAAAAAATGAAGGATTTGAACGCTTTTGATTTAAAGGAAGCAACAAAAATAATTTGTGGATCAGCACGATCTATGGGTATTGAGGTAAAAGAGTAATGAAAAACAAATCATCAAAAAGATTTAGAAAAATTTTAGACCTTTCAAAAACTAAAAAAATTGAAAATATTGATGAGGCAATAAAAAACGTTAAAAGAAACTGTACAGCAAAGTTCGATGAATCGATTGATGTTTCTTTTAAATTGAATCTTAAACAAAAAAAGGAAGAAACAACATTAAGAACAAATGTTAATTTGCCAAATGGAAATGGAAAGAAAATTAAAGTTGCTGTCATATGTGAGGATGGTAAAACGCAGGAAGCAAAAGATTCAGGTGCAGATTTTTTTGATTCAGATATTTTAATTAAAGATATTACATCGGGAAAAATAAAATTTGATAAATTAATTGTTACTCCATCAATGATGCCAAAAATAGGAAAACTTGGAAAAATTTTAGGACCCAAAGGTTTGATGCCTAACCCAAAAATCGGTACAGTTACAAATAGTATCAAGTCAACAGTAAATTCTATAAAAACAGGCCAAATTGAAATTAAAAATGATAAAGATGGAAATGTTGGTGCTTCAATTGGTAAAAAAAGTTTTGCAGATACCAAAATTAAAGAAAATTTTGATGCATTTCTTAATACCATATTAAAAGAAAAGCCTTCTGGTATTAAAGGTGATTTTATAACAGCTGCGTTTCTAACTTCTACTATGGGAGTTTCTTATAAGATAAATTTAAAGAGTAAATAATTATGATTAGTAAAAGTAAAAAAAAGGCTTATATCGAAGAAATGAAAGATTTTTTTAACAAGAATAGTTCTATTTTTGTTACTCAATATCAAGGCCTTACCGTTAAACAAATTGATGAACTAAGAGCAGAGATGAGAAAACATGGAATACTTTTCAAAATTACAAAAAATAGAATTACGAAGCTTGCTTTAGAAGGTACAAAATTTAAAAAATTGGAAAATTTATTTACCGGACCAACAGCGGTTGCTCTTTCAGAAGATGCTATTACTTCAGCAAAAATCTTAACAAAATTTGCCAAAAGCAATTCTCAATTAAAAATAATTGGCGGCATAATGGAAAAAGAACCGCTTTCAGTTGAAGATGTAGCCAAAATTGCGACATTACCAACTTTAGATGAAGCAAGAGGTAAAATTGCGGCTATTTTGACCACTGGAGCACAAAATATTATAAGTATTTTGCTTGCACCTGGCTCAAAAATTGCTATTTTGGCGCTCGCAAAAAGTAAAAAAACTTAAAATCAAATTATCATGGCAGACTTAAATAAAATTATAGACGAATTATCAAAATTAACTGTTGTTGAAGCAGCTGACCTATCAAAGCAACTTGAAGAAAAATGGGGAGTAAAAGCAGCAGCACCTGCAGCAGCAGCACCTGCGGCTGGAGCAGCAGCACCCGCAGAAGAGAAAAGTGAATTTACGATTTTTCTTGCTTCAGCAGGAGATAAAAAAATTAATGTTATTAAAGAAGTGAGAGCAATCACAGGACTTGGTTTAAAGGAAGCAAAAGATTTAGTTGAGGCAGCACCAAAAGAAGTAAAAGCTGGTGTTGCAAAAAAAGATGCTGAAGAAGCAAAGAAAAAGCTTGAAGCAGCAGGGGCTAAAGTAGAATTAAAATAGTTTTATTAATTTAAATTTTGTATTTGCATCCCAGGATGTAAATTATTGCATGCGATTATCTTTTACAGAAAAAAAAAGAATCAGAAAAAATTACGGAAAGTTAAGGGAAATATTATCCATCCCAAATTTAATAGAAGTCCAAAAAAAATCATATAATCAATTTTTAACAGCAGCAAATGTTACTGATTCAAATTTACAAAAAGGCTTAGATAGAGTTTTTAAAAATATTTTTCCTATTGAAGAGCTATCAGATAAAGCTACTTTAGAATATTTATCTTTTAGATTGGAAAAACCAAAATTTGATGTTGAAGAATGCAGACAAAGAGATTTAACATATTCTTCAGCTTTAAAGCCCACATTGCGTTTAGTAGTTTATGACATAGATCAAGAAACTAATACGAAGCAAGTTCTTTCAGCTAAAGAACAAGAAGTTTATATGGGAGAGATACCCTTAATGACTCCAAGCGGCACTTTTGTAATCAATGGAGTTGAGAGAGTTGTTGTAAACCAAATGCACAGAAGTCCGGGAGTATTTTTTGATCATGATAAAGGTAAAACTCATGCTAGCGGAAAATTACTTTTTAACTGTAGAGTCATACCCAACAGAGGTTCTTGGTTAGATTTTGAGTATGATGTTAAAGATATATTATATTTCAGAATTGATAGAAAAAGAAAACTTCCTGTAAGTACTTTTTTATATGCATTAGGCTACAAAAAGCAAGAAATCTTAGAATTGTTTTATGACTTTAAGAGCTTTACTTTAGATAAAAACGAAAATAGATGGAAAGCTAAATTTAGTGTCGAAGACTTTAGACGCCCACTTAAACTTAAGGATGATCTTATAAACGCAGCAGATGGGAAAAAAGTTTTAAAAAAAGGTTCTAAAATTAACCTTCCGATAGCGAAAAAACTTTACGATGATGGATTAAGACAAATTTTGGTTGGTTCTGATTATTTTTTAGGAAAATATATTAAAAATGATTTAATAAATCCTTCTACCAATGAAGTATTTTTAAATTCGGGTTCAACAATAACTCAAGAAAATTTAGACAAAATTCTTGAATTAAAAATTGGCACACTTACGATTGCAAATATCGACCCGATTAATAAAGGGGCTTATTTAATTGATACGATAAATTTTGATAAAAACACTTCCAAAGAAGAAGCCATAAACGATATTTATAAAGTTTTAAGACCTGGAGAACCACCATCTTTTGATATTGCAAAAGAAATTTTTAATAACTTATTTTTTACTTCCCTACGTTATGATCTTTCCGACGTTGGACGTGTTAAATTAAATAGTAAATTAAATCTTAATTGTTCGAATGATGTCACTATATTGAGAAATGACGATATAATAGCAATTATAAGACACATGCTCGACTTAAGAGATGGCAAAGGTGAGGTTGATGACATAGATCACTTAGGTAATCGTAGAGTACGATCTGTTGGAGAGCTAGTTGAAAATCAGTTTAGAATTGGAATTTTACGAATGGAGAGAGTTATAAAAGAAAAAATGTCCTCTCTTTTAGAAGTAGAATCTGCCATGCCTCAAGATTTAATAAATCCGCGACCTATCAGTGCAGCATTAAAAGATTTTTTTGCAACTTCACAACTATCCCAATTTATGGATCAAACAAATCCATTGTCTGAAATTACTCATAAGAGAAGAGTTTCAGCTTTGGGGCCAGGTGGATTAACTAGAGAGAGAGCTGGATTTGAAGTAAGGGATGTCCACCCAACTCACTACGGTCGAATATGTCCAATAGAAACACCAGAAGGTCCAAATATAGGTTTAATTAATAGTTTAGCTACATACTCCAGAGTTAACAAATATGGTTTCATTGAAAGCCCTTATAGAAAAGTTATTAACAAAAAAGTAACTGATACAGTCGAATATTTATCGGCTGTCGAAGAAGTAAAATTTACTATTGCACAAGCAAATTCTCCTCTTAACCAAGATGGAAGTTTTAAAGAAGAGTTGGTTGCATGTAGAAAAGGACTTAATTTTATTTTATCAAAATCTGATCTAATTGAGTATATTGACGTATCTCCAAAACAATTAGTTTCTGTGGCAGCATCTTTAATACCTTTTTTAGAAAATGATGATGCAAACAGAGCATTAATGGGGTCAAATATGATGCGCCAAGCAGTACCTTTGCTAAAACCTGAATCTCCTTTAGTCGGTACAGGAATTGAACAGGGTGTAGCTTTAGATTCTGGAGCGACAATTGTAGCTAAGAGAGATGGAGTTGTAGATAAAATTGATGGAAAAAGAATTGTAGTTAAAGCGACTGAAAAAGACCTTTCAAAATCAGGTACTGATATTTATAATTTACTTAAATTTCAAAAATCAAATCAAAATACAACTATTAATCAAAAACCATTGGTTAAAATTGGAGATATGATTAAACAAGGAGACATAATAGCTGATGGACCTTCTACAAAATTGGGGGAATTGGCTTTAGGAAAAAATGTTACTGTCGCGTTTATGCCATGGCTTGGTTATAACTTTGAAGATTCAATTTTAATTTCACAACGATGCGTAACTGACGATGTTTTTACATCGGTTCATATTGAAGAACACGAGCTAATGGCTAGAGATACAAAGCTAGGAACTGAAGAAATAACGAGGGACATTCCTAATATTAGCGAAGAGTCTTTAAGAAATTTAGATGAATCAGGAGTTGTTTATATTGGAGCCGAAGTAAAACCTGGAGATATTTTAGTTGGAAAGGTAACACCTAAAGGTGACACACTGACAAATCCCGAAGAAAAATTGTTAAGATCAATTTTTGGTGAAAAAGCTACGGATGTAAGAGACTCTTCTTTAAAAATGCCTCCAGGAAGTAATGGAATAGTAGTTGATGTTAGAGTTTTCAATAGACATGGAATCGAAAAAGATGAAAGGTCAACTGCAATCGAAAAAAGTGAAATAGAGTCAGCTCAAGAAGACAAACTAGTAGAAGAAGAAATTCTTGAAAGAAATATAAAAATAAGAGTTCAAGAAATTGCTAATGAGAAAAAATTAAGTAAAAAATTTGGAAAATATAAACCTGGAGACAAAATTAATTTAGATGATTTAAAGAATCTTAAGCTAAATGATTATTGGAAGATTGAGTTTGAAGAGGAAGAAGTTAATAAAGATTTAAGTATTATTAAAAATCAATATTCTAGCGTTAAGCAAGACATTAAAGAAAGATTTGAAGACAAAGTTACGAAAATTCAGCAAGGAGATGAGCTTTTACCTAATGTTTTGAAAATGGTAAAAGTGTTTGTTGCTGTAAAAAGAAGTCTTAAACCCGGTGATAAAATGGCTGGGAGACATGGTAATAAAGGTGTCATCAGTAAAATTGTTCCTATTGAAGACATGCCATACATGGAAAATGGACAACCGGTTGACGTAGTTTTAAATCCATTGGGAGTTCCAAGCAGAATGAACGTTGGACAAATTTTAGAAACCCATCTCGGATGGGCATGCTCCGAATTAGGAGATAAAATTAATCAAATCATAAAAACTACAAATGATGCTAGAAAAAGAGAAGAATCTATCCAAGAAATTCTTAAAAAAATATATGGGAAGAAAATTTATGACAATAATATAAAGTCATTAAACAAAAAGGAGTTTGACGAACTTTCATCAAATTTATCGATGGGTGTCCCGATATCTACACCAGTTTTTGATGGAGCTTCAATAGACGATGTTTCTAATTTATTAAAACTTGCAGATCTACCTTCTTCAGGACAAACGAATTTATGGGATGGTCGTTCTGGAGAAAAATTTGATCGTAAAATTACAGTTGGAACAATATATATACTAAAACTACATCATCTAGTGGAAGATAAAATTCATGCTAGATCAACTGGACCTTACAGTTTGGTTACCCAACAACCTTTAGGAGGTAAAGCTCAATTAGGAGGACAGAGATTTGGTGAAATGGAGGTTTGGGCTCTAGAAGCTTATGGAGCTTCATATACATTGCAGGAAATATTAACAGTAAAATCAGATGACGTGGCGGGCAGAACGAAAGTATACGAAACCATTGTAAAAGGTGATGACAATTTTGAATCTGGGGTTCCAGAATCATTTAATGTTTTAGTAAAAGAAATTAAGTCTTTAGGACTTAATATTGAGATAAATTAATTTATTATGAAAAAAAATTTAACAAATCTATTTAAAAACGAACCAGTTGAAAAAAAGTTCGACAAAATAAAAATTACTATAGCTAGTCCAGAAAAAATAAAATCATGGTCCTATGGTGAAATAAAGAAACCAGAAACTATTAATTATAGAACTTTTAAACCTGAAAAAGATGGACTTTTCTGTGCAAGGATTTTTGGTCCAGTAAAAGATTATGAATGTTTATGCGGAAAATATAAAAGAATGAAGTTTAGAGGCATAATCTGCGAAAAGTGTGGAGTTGAAGTTACAAGATCAAATGTAAGAAGAGATAGAATGGGACATATAGAATTAGCTTGCCCAGTTTCTCATATTTGGTTTTTGAAATCACTTCCAAGCAGAATATCTTTAGCAGTTGACATGAAGCTTAAAGATGTTGAGAGAGTGCTATATTTTGAAAACTTTGTTGTTACAGAGCCTGGTCTTACAAAACTTCAATATAAGCAATTACTTTCCGAAGAAGAATATACAAAGGCGGTGGAAGAATATGGAGAAGATTCATTTGAAGCTGGAATTGGAGCAGAAGCAATAAGAGATCTTCTAATTAAAATAGATTTAAAAAGTGAAAGAGATAGATTACGAGCTTTATTATCTGATGTTAAATCTAAGGTAGCGGAAGAAAGAACTATAAAAAGATTAAAATTGATAGAATCGTTTATGGAATCAGGAAATAAACCTGAATGGATGATTTTAACTTCTGTTCCAGTAATTCCACCTGAACTTAGACCTCTTGTTCCTCTTGATGGAGGTAGATTTGCTACTTCAGATTTGAATGATTTATATCGAAGAGTAATAAACAGAAACAACAGATTAAAAAGATTAATTGATTTGAAAGCCCCAAATATAATTGTACGAAACGAAAAAAGAATGCTTCAAGAATCGGTCGATGCATTATTTGACAATGGAAGAAGAGGAAGAGTAATAACTGGAACAGGTAAGAGGCCGCTTAAATCTCTTGCAGAAATGCTTAAAGGTAAGCAAGGAAGATTTAGACAAAACTTATTAGGTAAAAGAGTAGATTATTCTGGTAGATCAGTGATTGTAGCTGGACCTGAATTAAAACTGCACCAATGTGGATTACCTAAAAAAATGGCAGTAGAGTTATTTAAACCTTTTTTATATGCAAGATTAGATAAATTAGGTTTAGCAACAACAATTAAGCAAGCAAAAAGAATGGTCGAAAAAGAAAAGCCTGAAGTTTGGGATGCTTTAGAAGTTATCATTAGGGAACATCCAGTAATATTAAATAGAGCTCCAACACTACATAGATTGGGCGTACAAGCTTTTGAAGCAAAATTAATTGAAGGTAACGCAATAGAGTTACACCCATTAGTTTGTGCAGCTTTTAATGCGGACTTTGATGGAGACCAAATGGCAGTTCATATTCCATTAAGTTTAGAAGCTCAATTGGAGGCTCGGGTTCTGATGATGTCAACAAACAATATATTAAGCCCATCAAATGGAAAACCTATAATTGTACCTAGCCAAGATATGATATTAGGCATTTATTATTTATCCCAATCAAATGAAAAAAACGGGAAAGATGTTAAGCCTAAGGGTTATTTTAGCAATGTTGAAGAAATCGAAATAGCTATTGAGAATAAAAATATTAGTCTCCACAGCCCTGTAGTATGTAGATTTGAAACTGTTGATGAAAAAGGAAATAAGATTTTTGAGAAATATAAAAGTACAGCTGGACGATTTATTTTATCTAGTATTTTACCTAAACATCATAAAATTAAATTCGCTATTGTTGATAAAATACTTACCAAGAGACAAGTTTCTGAAATTATTGATCTTGTCTATAGGTACTGTGGGCAAAAAGAAACTGTAATTTTTTGTGATAGAATCAAATCTTTAGGATTTAAACATGCTTTTAAAGCCGGTATTTCTTTTGGAAAGGATGATTTGATAATTCCTAAAACAAAAGAAAAATTAGTAGAAGATGCAAAAAAACAAATAGAAGATTATGAAACACAATACTCAGAAGGTTTAATTACTAGGGGTGAAAAATATAATAAAGTAGTCGATGTTTGGTCAAAGTGCACTGATTTAGTAGCAAACGAAATGATGAAAGAAATCTCTGCAACCGCAAAGACTTTACCAAGTGGACTTATAGAAACTAACTCAGTTTTCATGATGGCTGATTCAGGTGCACGAGGCTCATCTGCTCAAATGAAACAATTGGCAGGAATGCGTGGTTTAATTGCAAAACCTTCAGGTGAAATTATTGAAACACCAATAACAGCTAATTTTAAAGAAGGCTTAACAGCATTGGAATATTTTAATTCTACACACGGTGCAAGAAAAGGGTTAGCGGACACAGCATTAAAGACTGCTAATTCAGGATATTTAACAAGAAGATTATGCGACGTAGCTCAAGATATTTCCATAACAAAAGTAGAATGTGATTGTAAAACCAAAAACTGTTTAACAATGACTGAAATTATTGAAGGAGGAAATATTGTAGTTAGTTTGTCTGAACGTATTTTAGGTAGAGTTGCTTTTGAGGATATAAAACATCCTATTAGTGGCGAAGTCATTGTTAAGAAAAAAATAATGATAGATGAAGAATATTGTGAAAAGATAGATTCTGCGGGAGTTAAATCTGTTAAAGTATATTCTGTAATAACATGCGAATCTCAAAATGGTGTTTGTGCAATGTCTTATGGTAGAGATCTATCAAGAGGAAATCTAATTACTACAGGTGAAGCAATTGGTATGATAGCAGCTCAATCAATTGGTGAGCCGGGGACCCAACTAACAATGAGAACTTTCCACGTAGGAGGAACGGCACAAATTAAGGAAGAGTCACAGGTAGTCGCACATTCTAACGGAACAATAAAGATTATTAATAAAAATATTATAGAAGATTCTAAAAAAAATAAAATTGTCATGGGAAGAAATACGCAAATATCATTGGAAGATGATAATGGAAGACAGTTTGCAGTACATAAAATCCCATATGGGGCAAAAATTTTTAAAGATAATAATGAGAAAGTTTCTAAAGGAACAAAAATTTGTGAATGGGACCCATATACTTTACCCGTGATTGCAGAAAAAAGTGGGCTAGTAAGCTACATGGATTTAGTAGACGGGGTTTCCTTAGCAGAAACAACAGATGATGCAACAGGAATATCTTCCAAGTCAGTTTTGGACTGGAGATCACAATCAAAAAATAAAGAATTGAAACCAAGAATCACACTGAGAGATGAAAAAGGAAATGTTGTAAAAAAAGCTGACGAAAATGAAGCTAGATACTATCTAGTTCCAGATTCAATTTTATCAGTAAATGATGGCCAAGAAGTTTTTGCTGGGGATGTTTTAGCAAGATTACCTAAAGAAACTTCAAAAACAAAAGATATTACAGGAGGCTTACCTCGTGTAGCTGAATTATTTGAAGCAAGAAGACCAAAAGATAGCGCTATTATAGCTGAAAATAATGGTAAAATAGAATTTGGAAAAGAATTAAGAGGAAAGCTTAAAGTTTCAATTGTTTCACCAGAAGGTCAATCATCTTCTTATTTAATACCGAAAGGAAAACATATTAATTTTAATCAAGGAGAAGGAATAAAAAAAGGGGAATATCTTTTAGACGGCAATCCAGCGCCACATGATATTTTAAGAATCTTAGGAACGGCTGCATTAACAGAATATTTTGTAAACGAAGTTCAGGGAGTTTATCGGCTACAAGGAGTTGTAATAAATGATAAGCATATTGAAACTATACTTAGACAAATGCTTAAAAAAGTTGAAATTAAAAATTCGGGAGATTCAAAATTACTTTTAGGCGAGGTGGTTGATAAAATTGATCTAGACGTAATTAATGAAAATTTAAAAAAAGAAGGAAAAAAACCTGCTATAGCAGAAAGGATTTTATTAGGTATTACAAAAGCATCACTGCAGACAAACTCATTTATTTCTGCTGCCTCGTTTCAGGAAACAACAAGAGTTTTAACGGACGCTGCTATAAAAGGAAAAGTTGATAAGCTTAAAGGTTTAAAAGAAAATGTCATAGTGGGTCGTTTAATTCCAGCTGGAACTGGGTATGTTAAAATGAAATGGCAAAAATCTGCAGCAGAAAGAGATGCGGCAACTGAAGTTTCTACTCCAGACAAACCCGAAGAAAAGCAACTTCCATCTAGCTAAAAAATTATTAGTTTATTGCGAAATTAACCGCGTAAATTGCGTATAATTTACTAATTGAGTTGTTGACATTCATTTTTTCAGCCAGTAATAATAGCGCAATTTTGATGGTTGGAAGTGAGGTGCTAATTACCTTAAACACTAACTAAAATTTACAGAAATAACTAAGTTAATAAGTTCCTTTTTTCCTAAATTACAACAATCAAAAATAGAATTATGCCGACGATTAACCAGTTGATTAAAAGACCCAGAGAAAAAGTAAAGCTTAGGAGTAAAGTTCCTGCTTTAGAGCGTTCACCTCAAAAAAGAGGTGTATGTACAAAAGTCTACACAACAACGCCAAAAAAACCAAATTCAGCACTTAGAAAAGTAGCTAGAGTTAGATTATCAAATGGTCATGAGGTTACGTGTTATATTCCAGGAGAAGGTCATAATTTGCAAGAACACTCTGTAGTATTGATAAGAGGAGGCCGGGTAAAAGATTTACCTGGAGTTCGTTACCATATTTTAAGAGGAAATCTGGATACCCAAGGAGTTACTGCAAGAAAACAACAAAGATCAAAATACGGAGCTAAAAAACCTAAATAATAAAATGTCCAGAAAAAATAGAGCACCACAGAGAAAAATTTATCACGACGCGAAATATGAATCATTGATTTTATCCAAATTTATAAATTTTGTTATGTATGATGGAAAAAAAGCTGCAGCAGAAAAATTAATTTATCATACTTTAAAGCAAATTGGGGAAAAAACCAAAGAGGACCCTATAAAAGTTTTTAATGATGCTGTAAATAATATTCGACCTAATCTTGAAGTTAGATCCAGAAGAGTTGGTGGAGCTACTTATCAAGTTCCTGTTGAGGTTAAAACTAAAAGATCACAAACATTAGCATTAAGATGGTTATTGGAAGCGTCAAGAAAAAGAAAAAATAAATCAATGTCAGAAAAATTATTTAATGAACTAATGGATGCTTATCAAAAAAAAGGATCTGCAATCAAAAAAAGAGAAGATGTTCATAAAATGGCTGAGTCTAATAAAGCCTTTGCACATTTCAGATGGTAACAAACAATGCCTAGATCACACAAATTAGAAAATTATAGAAATATTGGGATTATGGCTCATATTGATGCTGGTAAAACAACAACCACTGAAAGAATATTATACTACACAGGAAAAAGTCACAAAATTGGGGAAGTACATGATGGAGCTGCAACAATGGATTGGATGGAGCAAGAGCAAGAAAGAGGAATTACTATTACTTCTGCAGCTACAACTTGTTTTTGGAGGGAGCACAGAATAAATATTATCGACACTCCTGGTCATGTTGATTTTACAATTGAAGTAGAAAGATCATTAAAAGTTTTAGACGGGGCCGTATGTGTTTTTGATGGAGTAGCTGGTGTAGAACCTCAATCCGAAACTGTTTGGAGGCAAGCCGACAAATATAAAGTTCCACGAGTTTGCTTTGTTAATAAACTAGATAGAACTGGTGCTGATTTTTTTATGTGCGTAGATATGATTAAAGAGAGATTAGGTGCAAAACCTTTAGTAACGCAACTACCAGTAGGAATAGAAGCTTCCTTTAAAGGAGTGGTAGATCTGATTAAAATGAAAGCAGTTCTATGGAAAGATGAAAAACTAGGAGCAGAATTTGAGTATGTGGAAATACCAGATGATTTAAAAGAAAAAGCAAAAGAATATAGAAAAGAATTAGTAGAAACAGCCGTAGAGCAGGATGAAAAGCTTATGGATGATTATTTAAATGGTAAAGAAATATCCGAAGCTGACTTAATATCTTGTGTAAGAAAAGGTTGTTTAAAATTCGAATTTGTACCTGTTCTTACAGGATCAGCATTCAAAAATAAGGGAGTTCAGCCTTTATTAGATTCAGTTGTAGATTTTTTACCAAGTCCTATTGATATTGGTTTAATTAAAGGAACCAAACCGGATTCTAAAGACGAACTTGAAAGAAAATTTGATGATAAAGAGCCTTTTTCAGCACTAGCTTTCAAAGTTGCTACTGATCCTTTCGTCGGAACCTTAACGTTTATAAGAATTTATTCAGGTACACTAAAAACCGCTACTGGTATCTACAATACTTCAAAAGATAAAGAGGAACGAGTTGGAAGAATGTTATTAATGCATGCAAATAGTAGAGAAGATGTAAAAGAAGCTAATACAGGTGATATAGTGGCGTTGGCTGGTCTTAAATATACAATAACTGGTCATACTTTATCAGATGAGGATAATCCAATTGTTTTGGAACCTATGGAATTTCCAGACCCTGTTCTTGAAATAGCTGTTGAACCTAAAACTAAAGGCGACCAAGAGAAAATGGGGGAAGCTTTGGGAAGATTAGCAAGAGAAGATCCTTCATTTAGAGTTACTTCTGATGAAGAATCTGGTCAAACAATAATAAAGGGTATGGGAGAGTTACACTTAGATATTATTGTAGATCGAATGAAAAGAGAATTTAAAGTTGAAGCAAACATTGGTGCTCCCCAAGTTGCTTACAGAGAAACAATATTAAAATCTTGCAACAATACATACATTCATAAAAAACAGAGCGGTGGTGCTGGTCAATTTGCTAAAGTTGAGTTAACCGTTGAACCGCTACCACCAGGAAAAGGTAGAGAGGTTGAAAATAAGATTAAAGGAGGAGCCATACCAAAAGAATTTATTCCAGGAGTAGAAAAAGGAATTGAAAGTGTAGCTGATAGCGGAATATTAGCCGGCTTTCCATTGATTGATTACAAAGTAACCATAGTTGATGGATTGCATCACGATGTTGACTCGAGCGTTCTTGCATTTGAAATAGCATCTAGACATTGTTTTAAAGAAGCTTGCACTAAAGCAGCTCTAAAATTATTGGAGCCTATGATGAGAGTTGAGGTCGTAACACCAGAAGATTATATGGGAGATGTAATTGGTGATTTAAATAGTAGACGAGGTCAAGTTTCAACCACAGACAAAAGAGGTAATGCCACAGTAATTAGCGCAATGGTACCTTTAGCAAATATGTTCGGTTACATAAACAACCTTCGTTCAATGTCTCAAGGTAGAGCACAATATTCAATGTTCTTTGATCATTATGAAAAAGTACCTCAGAATGTTCAAGACGAAGTAACAAAAAAATTGGCATAAACAATGGAAAAACAAAATATACGAATACATTTGAGAGCTTATGATAACAAGATTTTAGATTTATCTACGATCGAAATAGTAAATACTGCTAAAAGAACGGGAGCTCAGATAAAAGGACCTATTCCTCTACCAACAAAAAAAGAAGTTTTTACGGTACTAAGATCCCCACACATTGATAAAAAAAGTAGAGAACAGTTTGAAACAAGAACCCATAAGAGACTCATTGATATTTTAGATCCAACTCCACAAACAGTAGAAGCTCTTATGAAACTAGATTTAGCATCGGGAGTTGATATAGAAATTAAATTATAGGAACAAGATGTCGATAGGATTAATTGGAAAAAAAATTGGAATGACAAGAGAGTTTTATGAAACAGGACTTTCGGTACCGGTGACTGTTTTGTCAGTAGAAAAAGGTAGAATTATTGATGTCATCACAAAAGAAAAAAGAGGATATAATGCTATAAAAGTTGGGTTTGGAAAGATAAAAAGTTCGAAATTAACAAAACAAATGAAAGGTGTATTTACAAAAAAATCAACTGAGCCCAAAAAATTTTTAAGAGAATTTAGAGTAGAAAACACATCTGAATTCAAAGAAGGAAATGAAATAGGTTTAGAACTTTTCAAGGATCAAAAATTTGTTGATATAACATCCAAAACGATAGGAAAGGGATTTGCTGGTGTAATGAAAAAATATAATTTTTCGGGTCTCCGAGCTACGCATGGTGTTTCCGTATCTCACAGGTCTCATGGTTCAACAGGTCAAAGACAAGACCCAGGAAAAGTATTTAAAGGTAAAAAAATGGCAGGTCATATGGGTGATAAAATTAGAACAATACAAAATCTTGAAATTATAAAATCGGATCTAGAGAATAATTTAATTTTTATAAAAGGATCTGTTCCTGGATCAAAAAATTCCATAGTTTTAATTCAAAAAACTGCCAAAAATATTAATAAAACAACGACATTAGAAAAAATTAAAAAAATGCAATCACAAACAGTTCAAAAAGTTGATAAAAAGAAAGATACTCCAAAAGACAAAACTCCACCAAAACAGACTAAAGTTGAAACCAAAAATAAAACGGACAAAAAATAGAAATGAAAATAGAAGTAATTAATATAGAGGGAAAAAAAACTGACAGCGTAGAGCTTTCGGACAAGTTGTTCATGTTAAAGCCTAATAAAAACGTAATACAAGAAGTTGTTAGCTGGCAAGCAAATCATTTGAAGCCCAGAAAAGCAAAAACTAAACAGAGAAACGAAATTACTGGTTCTACTGCCAAAATATATGCCCAAAAAGGAACTGGTGGAGCAAGACACAGCAGTAGGAAAGCCCCAATATTTGTTGGTGGGGGAGTTGCTCATGGTCCAAAAGGTGCTGTCTATAAAACAAAAAAACTCAATAAGAAAGTTGTAAAACTTGGTCTTATACATCTTTTATCGCATAAGAAAAATGCAAATTCCCTTTTTGTAGTAGAAGATTTTAAAAATGAAATTAAAAAAACTAAAGTATTTAATAATTTTTTACAAAAAAATAAATTAAAAGATTCATTGATAATATCTGACAAAAATTCAACTTCAAAAATAATTAAATCTGCTAGAAATATTCCAAATTTAAAAATAGTTGAACAATCAGGCGCTAATATTTATGATTTATTGAAGTTTAAAAATGTTGTGTTTACAACAACTTCATTAAAACTATTACAAGACAGGCTCTCAAAATGAAAAAATTTAATTCATTAGATACAATTATTTCTCCAAGAATAACTGAAAAAGCAACATCCTTATCAGAATATAATAAGATAGTGTTTAAAGTTCATAAGGGCGCTAACAAGAAAACTATTAAAAAAAGTATAGAAAAAATATTTAAAGTAAATGTTATCAAAGTTAATACAATTTCTACAAAAGGAAAGTCGAAACTAGTTCGGGGTAAGATAACAAAAAAACCAGGATATAAAAAAGCTATAGTAACTCTAAAAAAAGGACAAAGTATAGATTTGTCTACAGGAGTTTAACTTTATGGCATTAAAAACATTTAAATCATACACAAAGTCTACAAGAGGAACAGTTTTAGTTGACAAAAAAGATTTATGGAAAGGTAAACCACTTAAATCATTAACTGCGGGAAGTCATTCTACCGGTGGAAGAAATAATCTTGGCAGGATTACATCTAGACATAAGGGTGCAGGACATAAACAAAAATATAGACAAATTGATTTTTATAGAAAAAAAGATGATATGAAAGCGAAGATTGAAAGAATTGAATACGATCCTAATAGATCAGCTTATGTTGCTTTGATCAAATATGAAGATGGACTGATGAATTATATAATTGCTCCAAATAAGATTAAAGTTGGAGATGAAATTATTTCTGGCAGAAATAAAAAAATTGAATTGGGAAATTGTATGCCACTGTCAGATATTCCTACAGGTACAGATATTCATAACATTGAATTACAGCCTAACTCAGGAGGAAAACTTGTTAGATCAGCAGGAGCATCTGCACAAATTTCAGGAAGTGATGATAATTATTGTATAATCAAGTTAAAATCTGGAGAAATAAGAAAAATTATAAATACGGCGAGAGCTACAATAGGATCAGTTTCAAATAATGACCATCAAAATATTAAAATAGGTAAAGCAGGAAGAAATAGATGGAAGGGCGTTAGACCACAATCAAGAGGTGTTGTAATGAATCCAGTAGATCACCCGCACGGTGGAGGTGAAGGAAAAACTTCGGGAGGAAGAGATCCCGTATCTCCTTGGGGTCAATCTGCAAAAGGTTTAAAAACTAGAACAAATAAGAGAACCAATAAATTTATTATATCAAGGAGGAAAAGTAGGTAAATATTATGTCAAGATCTGTATGGAAAGGACCTTTTGTTGATCCAAGTTTAATTAAAAAAGTTGAAAAATTAAAAAATCAAGCTAACAAGACTCCCATAAAAACTTGGTCGAGAAAATCAACAATTATTCCAGAATTTGTAGGAATAAGTTTTTTAATTTATAATGGAAAAAAGTTCATACCAATAAAGATATCAGAAGAGATGGTTGGTCATAAATTAGGAGAATTTTCTCCTACTAGACAATTTTCGGGCCATACACCAGCTGACAAAAAGGCAGCTGAGACCGCAGCGGCTGAATCTGGACCAGCATCTACTCCAAAAGCTCCGGGAGCTACTGCACCAAAAACAACAGAGGCAAAAACTGATGCAAAAAAATAAAACTGTAGCAAAAGCTATAAACAAAAACGTTAGATCGAGCCCTCGTAAAATTAATCTCTTACTTAAATTTATACGTGGAAAAAAAGTAGATATAGCTATAAGAGATTTATCGTTTGCTCGACAAAGAATAGCCCATGATATTAAAAAAACTGTTGAATCGGCAGTTTCTAATGCAGAGAACAATTTTCAGTATGATATTGATAATTTGTATGTGAAAGAAGCGTACGTAGGTAAATCAATAGTTTTGAAGAGATTTAGAGCTAGAGCGAAAGGAAGAGCTAGTGCTATAAAAAAACCTTACAGCAATGTTACAATTATATTGTCAGAAGGAGCAAAACAGAAAAAGGAATTACATGGGACAAAAAGTTAATCCAATAGGCTTAAGAGTAGGAATAAATAGAAACTGGGATTCCATATGGTTTGCGAAAAAGAACAAATATGGAAAATTTTTAATTGAGGATTATAAAATAAGAAATTACATAAAAAAAAATATCGTTAATTCTGGAGTGTCACAAGTGATAATAGAAAGAACAAATAAAAAATGCATAATAACTATCCATACTTCAAGACCTGGGTTTGTTATTGGAAAAAAAGGATCTGATGTAGATAAAATAAAAAAAAACTTAGCTAAGATATCTAGTACCGAAGTCAGTTTAAATATAAAGGAAATAAAAAAACCAGAACTTAACTCTTATCTAGTAGCAGAAAATATAGCTCAACAATTAGTAAAAAGAATAGCTTATAGACGAGCAATGAAGAGAGCCATGCAATCAGCACTTAGATTGGGAGCCAAAGGTATTAGAGTTTGTGTAAGTGGAAGATTGGCTGGAAACGAAATTGCAAGATCAGAATGGTTAAGAGAGGGAAGTGTACCACTGCACACATTAAGAGCCGAAGTAGATTATGCAGAAGCAGAAGCTTTGACTACCTATGGAATAATTGGAGTTAAAGTTTGGATTTATAAGGGTGATATTTTAGCGAGAACTTTAAATAAAAAGGACAAACAAGATGTTACAACCAACAAGAACAAAATATAGAAAAGCACATAAAGGACGAATACACGGAAGAGCATCTCGAGGAGAGGTTCTTAATTATGGGTCATATGGATTAAAAGCTATGCAACCTGAGAGAATCATTTCAAAACAAATTGAATCTGCAAGGGTAGCTTTGACAAGATATATGAAACGTACTGGAAAAGTTTGGTTAAGGATTTTTCCAAATATACCAGTATCTAAAAAACCTACCGAAGTAAGAATGGGTAAAGGTAAGGGGTCGCCAGAATTTTGGGTCTGCAGAGTAAAACCTGGCAGAATAATTTTTGAAGTTGATGGAATTGACGAAGCAACGGCACGAGTAGCTTTATACAAGGCTTCAGCAAAATTACCTATTAAAACCAAATTTATAAAGAGGTATTAAAGTATGAAAAACAAAGAAGTTAAAAAATTATCTATAGATGAATTAAAAAATAAATCAGCATTATTAAAAAAAGATTTGTTTAATTTAAGATTTAAAAAAGTTAACGGACAATTAGAAGATACAGCAAAAGTTTCTGAGTTAAAAAAGAGTATTGCTAAAATGCTAACACAGCTGAACATTAAAAAATAATATGACCAAAAAAGTATTAAATGGAAAAGTTGTAAAGGACAAAAATGATAAAACAATAGTAGTTTTAGTTAAGAGAAGATACTTAGAACCTTTTTTTGGAAAAGTCGTAACTTCTTCAAAAAAATATCATGTACATGATGAAAATAATAAATTTAAAACGGGTGATTTAGTAAAAATTATAGAATCTAGGCCATACTCAAAAAAAAAGAGATGGGAGGTTATTAATAAATGATACAAGTCCAAACAGAAATGAACGTAGCTGATAATACGGGTGCAAAAATTGTCGAATGCATAAAAGTTTTAGGTGGATCTAAACGAAGATATGCATCTGTGGGTGATCTAGTTGTTGTGAGTGTTAAAGATGCTATTCCTAATGGAAAAGTAAAAAAAGGTTCAGTTCATAAGGCTGTTGTAGTTAGAACAAAAAAAGCAATTTATAGAAATGATGGCAGTGCCGTAAAATTTGACAATAATGCGGTTGTCATCACTGATGAAAAAGGCGAACCAATAGGCACAAGAATTTTTGGCCCTGTTACTAGAGAATTAAGAACAAAAGGGCAAACAAAAATTATTTCCTTAGCTCCGGAGGTTTTATAATGACAATTAAAAAAGGAAACCAAGTTGAAATAATTTGTGGAAAAGATAAAGGAAAAAAGGGTGAGGTAATTGAAATTTTAAGAAAGCAAAATAGAGTAAAAGTTAAAGGCATTAATATGATTAAAAAACATGAAAAAGTTACAAAGGAAAAAAAAGGGGGGATAATTTCCAAAGAAAACTTTCTTTCTATTTCAAATGTAAAAAATTTAGACAAAGTAGATGAAAAAAAAATTAATAAGGATAAAAAATGATACCCAGACTTAAAGAACAATACGAAAAATTAATTGTGCCTGACATAAAAAAGAAATTTTCAATGAAAAACAACCTTATGGTGCCTAAATTAATAAAGGTTGTATTAAATATGGGATTAGGAGTTGATGGAAGCAATAAAACAATACTAAAAAATTGTATTCAAGATATGGGTCAAATAAGTGGACAAAAACCTATAACTACTAGATTTAAAAAATCTATTTCTAATTTTAAAACCAGAAAAGGAACTGTCGCTGGGGTGAAAGTCACTTTAAGAGGTTCAAGAATGTACGAGTTTATAGATAGACTGGTAAATATTGCTTTACCAAGAATTAAAGATTTTCAAGGTTTAAGTGATAAAGGGTTTGATAATTTTGGCGGATACAGTTTTGGAATAAAAGAACATGTAATTTTTCCGGAGATTAATTTTGACAAAGTTGATCAAATTAAAGGAATGGATATAACGATTGTTACTAGTGGAAAAAATAAAGAAACGACACAGTCGTTGTTACAAGCAATGAATTTTCCATTTATAAAAAGTAAAAAAGTTAAAGAAAGGAAAACTGTTTAAAAATTATGGCCAAAACAAGCTCTATACAAAGAAATCTTAAAAGAATTAAAATGGCGAGTAAATTTTCAAAAAAGAGAGAGAAACTTAAGAAAATTATTAAAGACAGAAAAATTCCACTTGAAGAAAGGTTTAAAGCTCAACTAAAACTTTCTAAGTTGCCAAGAAACTCAGCAAAAACAAGAATAAGGAATAGATGTGAAATTACCGGTAGACCTCATGGGGTTTATAGAAAATTAAAAATTTCTAGGATTGCTCTTAGAGAATTGGCTTTAAAAGGAAAAATTCCTGGTATGACAAAATCGAGCTGGTAAATAATGGAGGTAATATAATATGGCATTTGTAGATCCAATTGGTGACATGATAACAAGAATAAGAAATGCTCAAATGAGAATGTTAAATAATGTAAAAATTCCTGGATCAAAATTCAGAGAAAGAATTCTAGATGTGCTTAAGAATGAAGGTTATATAGCAGGATATAAAATTTTATCTGACGAAACTAATAAAGGTAAGTTGCATGTTGATTTAAAATACAATAACGGAATTCCAGTAATTAGGGAGATTAATAGGGTCTCAAAACCAGGTAGAAGAGTATATGCAAGAGCAGATACTATCCCTAAGATTCAAAATGGATTAGGTTTAGCCATTGTATCAACATCAAAAGGGATTATGAGCGACCACGATGCTAGAAATCAAAAAATCGGTGGAGAAATAATTTGTAAGGTATTTTAAAAAAATTATGTCAAAACTTGGAAAAAAACCTATTGTAATACCCAAAGATACTAAAGTTAAGGTAGAGGGTGGGAAATTAATTTTAACTGGACCGAAAGGTTCTAAAGAATTAAATATTAATGATAAAATTTTTTCAACTTCTATATCTGAAAATAATAATTTAGTACTTAAATTGCTAAAAAAAAATGAAAAGTCAAAAGTGATGTGGGGAACTACTAGAAGTATCGTTAATAGTGCAATGATAGGTGTAAGTACCGGATATGAAAAAATATTAGAACTAACAGGAGTGGGATTTAGAGCGATGCTCAAAGGTGAACTGTTAAACCTTCAGCTAGGATTTAGCCATGACGTTACATACAAAATACCAAAAGGAGTAAAAATTACGGTAGAGAAAAGTATAGTTGTAAAAATTGCAGGTATAGATAAAGATTTAGTAGGTAAAGTAGCTTCAGAGATAAAAATGTTAAAACCAGTTGAACCATATAAAGGAAAAGGCATTAAAGAAAAAGGTCAATACGTTTTAAGAAAAGAAGGTAAGAAAAAATAAAATGAGAAAAGACATAAATAAAAAAAGATCTCAAAGAGTTAGGAGAAAGCTAAAAAAAGCTAATGTTGATAGATTCAGATTATCAGTTTTTAGATCATCAAAAAATATATTTGCACAGATTATTGATGACATGAATAATAAAACTTTAATATCTGCCTCATCATTAAAAGCAAAGTCAGAAATTAAAAATAAAAAAGATATGTCGATTAATGTAGCAACAATGCTTGCAAAAAAAGCTTTGGATAAAAAAATTACAAAAGTATATTTTGATAGGGGACGATATAAATATCATGGAAGAATAAAAATTTTTGCTGACACTTTAAGAAAAAATGGTTTAATATTTTAATTTTATGGATAATACTAATTTAAAAGACAAGCTTGTTTCAATTAATAGAATAACTAAAGTTGTTAAGGGAGGAAGAAGATTTGGTTTTTCAGCTTTGGTTGTAGTAGGAAATCAAGCTGGCTCAATAGGATACGGTCATGGCAAGGCCAAGCAAGTTCCTGATGCAATTAAAAAGGCTACGGAAAGCGCAAAGAATAATCTGTGTAAAATTCCGCTTCGTGAAGAAAGAACTTTACACCATGATATTTACGGTAAAGATGGAGCTGGTAAAGTAATATTAAGATCAGCACCATCAGGCACAGGTATTATTGCCGGAGGACCCATAAGAGCTGTTTGCGAAGTAGCTGGTATAAAAGATATTGTTGCAAAATCTTTAGGAACATCAAATCCTATGAACGTACTAAGGGCTTGTTTAAAAGCTTTAAAAAGCCAAAATTCACCCAAAATAATTGCAAGAATAAGAGGTAAAAAAATTGCTGAAATTACAAAAATGAAGCATTAATAATAAAAAAATGAAATTAAATAATTTAAGTTTGAGAATAAAAAATAAATCAAAAAAAAGACTTGGTAGAGGCATAGGGTCTGGTAAGGGAAAAACATCCGGTCGTGGACATAAAGGACAAAAATCTAGGTCTGGGGTTGCTATAAAAAGTTTTGAAGGCGGCCAAATGCCTTTATATAGAAGATTACCGAAGCGCGGTTTTAAAGCTATAAATAATAAAAATAAACAAAGCATTGCAATTATCAATTTATCAAAAATTCAGGAAAATTTAGATAATAAAAAAATTTTTGCTAAAAATAAATTAGATTTGTCAGCTCTACAAAAAAGTAATTTAATTGGTAAAAAATATAATAAATTAAAAATATTAGGCACAGGAGATATTAAAGAAAAATTTGATGTTGAAGTAAATTTTATATCGAATTCTGCTAAGGAAAAAATTGAAAAATCAGGTGGAAAAGTTTCTTTAGTTAAATAAACTTTTTTAACTAATAATAAATTTATGAATAACGATTTAAGAAATAGAATATTATTCACACTTTTAATTCTCTGTATATATAGATTAGGAACATATATTCCTTTACCAGGCATTGATGCATTATCTTTACAAAATTTAATGGAAGGTAATCAAAAAGGTTTACTAGGCATGTTCAATGTCTTTTCAGGTGGGGCTGTAAGTAGAATGGCAATATTTGCCTTAGGTATTATGCCGTATATATCTTCATCTATAATAGTTCAGTTAATGACTGGAGTTTCGGATTATTTTAAGAATTTAAAAAATCAAGGCGAAATTGGAAGAAAAAAAATTACTCAATATACAAGATACGGTACGGTTCTTTTAGCTACACTTCAAGGATATGGAGTTGCAGTTGGTTTAGAAAATTCTGGTGGTGTTGTTGTTGATCCTGGTGTCTTTTTCAAAATTACGACTATTATATCATTAGTTGCGGGTACCATTTTTCTTATGTGGTTAGGAGAACAAATAACTCAGAGAGGAATTGGTAACGGAATATCTTTGATTATATTTTCTGGAATTGTTGCTGAAATACCAAGAGCATTAGCTACAACTTTTGAACTAGGAAGAACAGGTGCGCTGTCCGCTACAATGATTTTAATTATTTTTGTTTTATTACTTGGCACTGTAGCTTTCATTGTTTTTATTGAGAGAGCTGTTAGAAAAAATTTTGATAAATTATCCAAAGAGACAAATGGGAGCAAAAATTTATGGTGGCGAGTCATCGCATTTGCCCTTAAGAATAAATACTGCTGGAGTTATACCTGCGATTTTTGCATCAGCATTATTATTGCTTCCAGTAACTTTTTCAAATTTTACCTTTTCAGATTCAGAATTTTTCCTGGATTTTTCATCATTATTTTCACAAGGTAAGCCTCTTTACATGTTAATGTATGCTTCTGGAATAATATTTTTTAGTTTTTTTTATACATCAATAGTCTTTAATCCAAAAGAAACAGCAGAAAATTTAAGAAAACAAGGAGGTTATGTTCCCGGAATAAGACCTGGAGAAAGAACGGCTTATTTTATTGAAGAGATATTAACAAGATTGACAACTATTGGAGCATTATATTTAACATTAGTTTGTTTAATGCCTGAATTTTTAATTTCAAAATATCCAATACCTTTTTATTTGGGAGGAACGTCAGTATTAATTGTTGTTGTTGTGGCTATGGATACAGTCTCTCAGGTTCAAACTAGATTAATGAGTCAACAGTACGAATCATTGATTAAAAAAACAAAATTTGGAAGATAAACAAGTGAACATAGTGCTATTTGGACCACCAGGAGCTGGAAAAGGCACTCAAAGTGATAAAATAGTAAAAGATTTTGGTTTAACTAAAATTTCAACAGGCGACCTATTAAGAAATGAAATTGAAAAAGGAAGTTCGTTAGGAGCTAAAATTAAATCTATTATTGATGAAGGAAATTTAGTTTCAGACGATATTATAAATAATCTAATTGAGAATATTTTAGGCAATACAAATTCTTATAAAGGCATAATTTTTGATGGTTATCCAAGAAATCTTCGCCAGGCACAAAGCTTAGATACATTATTAAAAAAATACAATCAGAAAATATCCTGTGTTTTAAGTTTGGAAGTTAATAAAAACGCTATTATTGAAAGAATAACTTCTAGATTAATATGCTCAAAATGTGGATCGATTTTTAATAAACATTTTAATAAGGCTACTAAAGACAATCATTCTTGTGATCCAAAATTTTTAATAACTCGATCCGACGATAATATAAAAACTGTAGAAAACAGATTTGAAACATATAATAAAGAAACGATGCCAATTATTAAATATTATATAAATCAAAATATTTTAAAAGAAATTGATGGAATGCAAAAAATAGATCAAATTTACAAGGAAATACGTCAAATTATTGATTCTTTAGATACTTGACTTTGTGAGATGTACTTATATAAATAGCGTTTTTAATAGCATATCTCAGTAATAATATGGCACGAATAGCTGGCGTAAACATACCCCAAAACAAAGTAATTCATGTTGCTCTTACATACATTCATGGTATAGGGAAAAAATTTTCTAATGATATATGTACGAAACTTAATATTTCTAAAAATAAAAGAGTGAATAGTTTAACAGATGACGAAGTTCTTAAGATTAGAGAATTTATAGATGGAAATTATAAGGTTGAAGGTGATCTAAGAAGAGAAGTTTCGCTTAATATTAAACGTTTAGTTGATTTAGCTACTTACAGAGGATCGCGTCATAAAAAAAAATTACCAGTCAGAGGTCAAAGAACACATTGTAATGCCAGAACTAGAAAAGGAAAAGCAATAGCAATTGCTGGGAAAAAATTAACACCTTTAAAAAAATAAATTTATGGATAAAAAAAAAAGCAAAACTAAAGAATCAAAACCAATAGAATCTGAAAAAACTATTCCAACCCCAAAAATAAATAAAGCAAAAAAGAAAATAAAAAGAAATATTTTGACCGGGATAGCTTACGTAAATGCAACTTTTAATAACACAATTGTTTCCATAGCGGATGACAGCGGAAATGTTATAGCCTGGTCTTCTGCTGGAGCAAAAGGATTTAAGGGATCGAGAAAGTCTACTCCATACGCTGCCCAAATTGCAGCTGATACAGCAGCTAGCAAAGCTCAGGAACATGGACTAAAAACATTAATAGTAAAATTAAAAGGTCCTGGAGCTGGTAGAGAAACTGCTTTAAGAGCTTTTCAGTCAAGAGGATTTAAAATTCTTTCGATCAGAGATGTAACACCTATGGCTCATAACGGTTCAAGACCACCAAAAAAAAGAAGGGTATAAATTAAATGGAAAACACAACAGTAGCACAGAATTGGAAATCTTTAATTAAGCCAAGTAAGTTAGATATTAAAAATAGCGATGATAAATCAATTACTACAATAACTGCTGAACCTTTGGAAAAAGGTTATGCTCTTACTATTGGTAATGCATTAAGAAGAATATTGCTTTCATCAGTACAGGGATCTGCAATTACCGCTATACAAATTGATGGTGTTCTTCATGAATTTTCATCAATTAAGGGAGTAAGAGAAGATGTAACAGACATCGTTTTAAATGTTAAATCTCTATCTGTGAAGGTAATGTCCGATGGGCAAAAAAATTAATATTGGATGCAAAAGGTCCAGGCATTATTAAGGCTAAAGATATTCAAACTAATCCAGAAGTAAAAATTTTAAATCCAGATTTAGTTATTTGCCATTTAGATGAAAATACAAAATTCCATATGGAGCTTATGGCTAGTACTGGAAAAGGCTATTTTCCTTCTGAAAAAAATAAATCTGATGATGCGCCTTTAGGATTAATTTCAATTGATTCTCTTTTTAGTCCAGTTAAAAAAGTTTCTTATCGAGTTGAAAATGCTAGAGAGGGAAAATCTTTAGATTATGATAAATTAGTTATGACTGTAGAGACAGATGGCTCGGTCACTGCTGAAGATGCTGTAGCTTATGCTGCAAGAATATTTCAAGAACAATTATCCTTATTTGTAAACTTTGAAGATCCAAAAGAAATTGAGAAAAAACCTACAATAACTGAACCTGAATACAACAAAAATTTATTAAAAAAAGTAGACGAACTTGAGCTGTCAGTAAGATCAATGAATTGCTTAAAAAATGATAATATAATTTATATTGGCGACTTGGTTCAAAAAACTGAGCCTGAAATGTTGAGAACACCAAATTTCGGAAGAAAATCTTTAAATGAAATTAAAGAAGTCTTAAATTCTATGTCTCTTTATTTAGGCATGGAAATTCCTAATTGGCCACCTGACAACATAGCTGAATTATCTAAAAAACTAGAAGATAATATCTAAAAATGCGACATAAGCTAGGCTATCGAAAATTAAACAGAACTTCAGAACATAGAAAAGCTATGTTCAAAAATATGCTTAATTCTCTAATAAAATATGAACAAATTACAACAACCCTACCTAAAGCAAAAGAGTTAAAACCGAAAATTGATAAGGCAATAACGCTAGGAAAGGAAAATAGTCTACAGTCTAAAAAAAATTTATTTGCGGAACTGCAGTCTAGATCATCAGTAGACAAGCTTTCAAAAATACTGTCACAAAGATACGAAAAAAGAAAAGGTGGTTATTGCAGAGTCGTAAGATCTGGTTTTAGATATGGAGATGACGCCCCAATGGCAGTTATTGAGCTTGTTGATCGTGATATTCAAGCAAAAAAAGTTGATATAAAAAAGAAGACCGAAAAAGAATCTAAAACACCATTAGCACCAAAAACTAAAGATACTGAAAAAAAGATTAAAACTAAAAAATAATTGTTTATAATAGTATTATAGTTATTTTATGAATAGATCTTTTCTAATTACAGGTGATTCCATAAATTCGCGATTAGATAGATGGTTAAAAAGAAATATTAGTCCGATACCCCAATCGTTAATTGAAAAAAATCTACGTAAGGGAAAAATAAAGGTTAACGATAAAAAAATAAAAAGTTCATACAGACTCCAAAAAAACGATAAAATAAATTTTTATAATTTTACTTTTAAAGCTAGATTGGAGAAAAAGAAGAAGTTTATTTATGATCCTAGCAAAAAAGATTTATTATTTTCTAGTAAAATATTCATAGAAAATAATGAAAACTTTGCTGTAATAAATAAACCTGCTGGAATTTCAGTACAATCTGGCACAAAATCAAAAAAAAATATCCTAGATATAATTCGTAAAACGCATGAGTTTAAAGATGCTTCACCGTATGCAGTTCATAGAATAGATAAAGAGACCACAGGCATTTTAATTGTTGCAAAAAATAGAAAATATGCCCAGTTATTAACAACTTTATTTCGTATTAGAAAAATTCATAAAACATATCTTTGCATTGTACTTGGTGAATTTAAGGAGAAAAAAGGTAAGTTAGTTGATATTTTGTTCAGTTACGAAGGCAACAAAAAAATTGAATCCAAGGCTATAACTCGTTTCAAAGTAATAGACTCAAATAATCATTATTCATTATTAGAGCTTTATCCTGAAACAGGAAGGAAGCATCAATTAAGAAAACAGCTTTTGATACATGGTTATCCAGTTTTAGGCGATTCTAAATATAGAATTTCTGAAAAAACAAAAATTAAGGACAACAATCTAATGTTGCATGCTCATAAAATTTCTTTTTCAATTGATAACATTAAATATAATTTTTCAGCCGAATTACCACCAAATTTTAAAGACACTATTAAAGAAAAGTATTTAAAAAGTTTTTCTTTATAATTTTATCTATATTTTTATAATTTTTTACTCCCATATTTTTTAGGCTAGTAACACCTTTATCTTTTATACCACAGGGAATTATTTTTTTATATTTTGTTAGATCATTTTCTATATTTAATGCAAACCCATGATAAGCAATCCATTTTTTTACCCTAATTCCAATAGCAGCAATTTTCATAGGTTTATTTTCTTTATTTACCCAAATTCCAATATTTTTTCTATCCGCATATGATTTAATTTTATATTCTTTTAAGATATCAATAATGCAATTTTCAACTTTGTTTATTAAATTTCTTATATCTTTTTTTCTCTTATTTAGGTTTAAAACAAAATAAATTACTTTTTGGCCAGGGGCATGAACTGTTATCTTTCCCCCTCTATTTGTTTTAAATATAGATATTTTTTTATCCAATAGATCTTTTTCACTAGCACTTTTACCGGCTGTGTATACTGTTTTATGTTCTAAGATCCATAAAAGCTCATCTTTTTTTCCAATCAATACATCTTGGACACGATTTTCTAGCATCTTCATAGACTTTGCGTAATTAATAGGTTTTACTGTGTTTTTAACTTCTATATTCATTTTAAGTTTGTGGTTTCAAAAAAAATCAACTAAATAGTTTCAAAATTAAATAATTAGTTACATTTATGAGTTTAACAAAAGAAATAACAGATAAAAAAGTTAATTTTGAGTTTAATAAGGAATTTATAAACGTCTTTAACAGAAAAATTAAAGATAATAATACAGAATTTTTAGATAAAACTCTAAAAGAATTACATCCTGCCGATTCGGCAGATATAATTGAAAACTTGCTTCCTGAAAATAGATCTAAATTAATCGAACTTGTGGGATTTAGTGTTGATCCAGAAATTTTCATAGAATTAAACGAATCTATACAATCAGAAGTTTTTATTCTCTTATCTATAGAATCAATTGCTAATATTTTAAAACGTTTAGAATCTGATAACGCACTTAAAATATTAGAAAATTTAGATGAAAAAAAGAAAAACATAGTTTTAGATAAACTTTCACCAAAGGACAGATTTTTATTACAAGAGGGTTTAAGCTACCCAGAAGACTCCGCTGCTCGTATTATGCAAAGAGAATTTACTGCTATACCGAGCAATTGGTCAGTAGGACAAACAATTGACTATTTAAGAGAAAATAAAGATTTACCTGAGGAATTTTTAGAAATTTTTATAGTTGATAATAACTTTAAACCTATTGGAACAGTTCCTTCATCTAAAGTTTTACGTGCACCTCGTGAATCAAAAATGAATTCTATAATGAACGAAACACAAGTTTTAATACCAGTGAAGATGGATAAGGAGGAGGTTGGTCATATATTTGAAAATTATAATCTAGTTTCTGCTGGAGTAGTTGATAAAGAAAATAAGTTAGTGGGAATGATTACTGGTGATGACGTCTTTACGGTTCTTAAAGAAGAAGCCGAAGAAGATGTATTAAGACTTGCAGGAGTAGGCGATGAAGAGATTACGGATAGTATCTTTAAAAAAACTAAAAGAAGATTTAATTGGTTATTATTAAATCTTTTTACAGCGCTATTAGCTACATGGGTTATAAGTAAGTTTGGGGCAACCATTGAACAGATGGTCGCTTTAGCTTTTTTAATGCCGATAGTTGCTTCTATGGGGGGTAATGCTGGTATGCAGACTTTAGCTGTAACAATTAGAGCTTTAGCAAGTAAGGAATTATCTTCGGGAAATATACGTCAGGTAATAACAAAAGAGTTTGTTATCGGCATATTAAATGGATTTATATTTGCAATTATAACTGGATTAATAGTTCAGTTATGGTTCAAAGAAATTAACTTATCTATTTTGATAGCGATATCAATGGTGTTGAATATGATAGTTGCAGGTTTGTTTGGAATATTGATTCCAATTTCATTAAAAAAATTCAGCATTGATCCAGCAATTGCATCAAGTGTGTTTGTAACAACAATAACTGATGTAATAGGTTTTTTATCTTTTTTAGGATTAGGTGCTTATTTTTTTTATACTTAAATATTATCAATCAGTCTAGTGCTTCCAAGAAAGTAGGCTATAAAAACTTTATATATAACTTTATTTTTATAAGGTTTTATCAACTTATTTATATCTAAAATTTCAATGTAATCTATTTTATTGACTCCAAGTGTAAAAATTTTTTTCTTTATATCTGTTATATATATACTTTTTTTAATTAAATTATTTTTTCTCATTCTTAAAATTTTATAAATTTTTGAAGCAATCATTCTCTCATCAAAAGAAAGCAAAAAATTTCTTGAGGAAAGGGCTATACCATTTTTTTCTCTTATTGTCTTGCAAGCAACTACCTTAACATAGGAATGGTTTTTTTTGATAAAATCTTCAACTATTTTTAATTGC
This sequence comes from Pelagibacteraceae bacterium AG-414-E02, assembly GCA_003214615.1. Taxonomy (GTDB): domain Bacteria; phylum Pseudomonadota; class Alphaproteobacteria; order Pelagibacterales; family Pelagibacteraceae; genus AG-414-E02. Next base: position 47,422 of record QCLK01000003.1, on the reverse strand, counting down.
TGCATGTCTTTTTCACCAAAATATATTTTTTTTGGGTGTATTAATTTAATAAATCTATCCACTACATCGACCACTGATTCAAAATGATGTGGCCTGTATTTACCACATAATTTTTTACTAAAAGGATGCACTTTAATTCTTTTATTGATTCCATCTGGGTAAATTTGATTGTGACTTGGAAGAAACAGGTAATGTACTCCAATTTTTTTAAGCAAAGATATATCTTTCTTTAGTACTCTGGGATATTTTTTATAGTCATTAATTCTGTTAAATTGAGGTTTATTAACAAATATAGATACAATTGTTTTGTTGCATTGAGCTATAGATTTCTTAATTAATGATAGATGGCCCTTATGTATGGCTCCCATAGTCGGTACAAAACCTAAATTTCTTTCGCCAAGTATAAATTTTTTAAGTTTCTTTTTATGTGAAATTATTTTCATTTGTAAATTTGAAATATTATATGTAAAAGAAAGCAATGATTAAACAAGCAATTATTCCTTTAGCAGGTTTGGGCACAAGATTGTTACCTTTGACTAGTGTTTTACCAAAAGAACTTTTACCAATCAACGGAAAACCTGGACTAGAATATATACTAGATGAGTGTGTAAAATCAGGAATTAAAGAAATTATATTTATAATTTCAAAGAGAAAACAAATTATTAAAAAGTATTATTATAATGATTCATTCTATAAAAATCTTATTAAAAAGAAAAAAGATAATAAAAAATTAAAATTAGAATATGCCAAAATCAAGAAATATAAAAAAATGATAAAATTCGTTTATCAGAATAAGCCTCGTGGAACTGGAGATGCTGTTTTAAAATGTGCAAATCTAATTAAATCAAAACATTTTTTAATGTTAATGCCCGATGATTTAATAATAATGAAGAATTGTTCACTTTCATTAATAAAATTACATAAAAAATACAAATCATCAGTTATCGCTTCCAAAAAAGTTGATAAAAAAAGTGTTTCAAGATGGGGTATTTTTGATATCAAAAAGATAAATAATAAAGATTTTATTATAAAAGATGTTATCGAAAAACCATCTATTAAATCTGCGCCCTCAAATTATGCAGTTATTGGAAGATATATACTACCAAAAGAGATTTTTAAAATTCTTAGAAAACAGAAACCTGGTCAAAATGGCGAGATTCACATTACAGATGCCATTAGAACACTAATACGCAAAAAAAATAAGTTCATGGGTCATCTTTTTGCCGGAAAATATTTGGATTGTGGGACAATGAATGGTTACATTAATTCATTTACAAAGATCTCCAAATTATAAAATATGAAAATCTGTATTATAGGTACTGGTTATGTAGGTCTTGTCAGCGGAGCATGTTTTGCTGACTTAGGCAATCTAGTTTGGTGTGTTGATAATAATGAAGAAAAAATCGAATTACTAAATAATGGTGAAGTTCCTTTTTTTGAACCTGGATTGGAAGAACTTGTTAATAAAAATTTTTCTTCAAATAGATTAAAGTTTACCTCAAATTTAAAGCTAGCTGTTAGTAACTCCGACATTATATTTATTTGTGTTGGTACACCAACATCAAAAAAAAGCCACTCTGCTGACCTTAGTAATGTTTTTCAAGTTGCTTCTAAAATTACTAAACATATTAATAAATTTAAAATAATAGTAACCAAATCAACAGTACCAGTGACAACAGGAGATAAAATCGAACAATTGATTTCAAAAAAAAAAAGAAAGGGATTATTCGAAGTAATTTCAAATCCTGAATTTTTAAGAGAAGGGGAAGCAATAAGAGATTTTAGATTTCCTGATAGAATAATCATAGGCTCTAATAATAAAAAAGTTACAAAAAAATTACGATCCCTATACGATCCATTAATCAAAAAAGGTGCAGAATTTTTTTCAACAAATAGAAGAGGAGCTGAATTGATTAAATATGCAGCAAACGCATTTTTAGCAACAAAAATATCTTACATAAATGAGCTAGCAAACTTGTGCGAAAAAACAGGAGTTAATATCGAAGACGTTTCACTTGGAATAGGTTCAGATAAGAGAATTGGCAGCCGTTTTTTAAGAGCTGGACCAGCTTACGGAGGTTCATGTTTTCCTAAAGATACAAGAGCTGTAACAGTGACTGGGGATTTGTTTAAAACCGATCTTTCAATAATTAAATCCGTTATAAAATCTAATGAAAAACGTAGAATACTTTTGACGGAAAGAGTAAAAAAGATTTTATCAAATAAAATTAAAAATAAAAAAATTGCTTTTTTGGGCGTTACCTTTAAACCAAATACTGATGATATGAGAGAATCTTCAAGTTTGTTAATGATACCATTTTTGTTAAAAAGAGGTGCTATAATTAGTTATTATGATCCATCTGGGGAAAAGAAAGAATTTTCTAAGCTTATAAATCTTTCATTCTGTCATAATGTATATGATGCGTGCAAAAATGTAGATTTAGTTATAATTCATACTGAATGGGAAGAATTTAAAGCATTAGATTTTAAGAAATTGTATAAAAAGAAAAAGTTCAAAATTTATGATATGAGAAATCTTTATTCAGCAGAGGTTATGAAAAAAAAAGGTTTCAAGTATTATTCCATAGGAAGATAAAAGTTTATATTTCAAAAATAGCATCTATTTCAACCGCTGCACCTAATGGCAGTGAATTTGTGCTAACAGCAGCTCTTGAATGCTTTCCTTTTTCATTAAAAACTTTTGATATTATTTCTGAAGCTGGATTAATAACTTTGGGTTGGTCTATAAAATCATCTGTGGAATTAACATAACCAGTTATTTTTACACAGCCTTTAGTTTTATTTAAATCTCCATTTAAAGCCTTCTTTAACTGAGCTAAAATATTAATTACGCAAAGTCTAGAGGCCTTTTGACCATCTTCTAGAGATAAATCTTTTCCTATTTTACCTTTTATCATTTTTCCATCAGGTGATATTGGTAACTGTCCAGAAATAAAAATCAGATTATTTGTTTTTTTGTAAGCGACATAAGCACCAACAGGAGATGGGGCTATTGGAATTTCTATTTTTAGATTCTTAAGGTTTTCATCAAGCATTATTATTTAACTTTTTCTAATGCTTTGTTAGTACCTTCTTTTATATTTAGCACTTTTGAACCTATAATTCTTTTAGCAGAATTGGCTTTACATTTTATTCTTTCAAAGTACTTTTCAATATCATTACATCTAATTGGTTCTTCAGAGAAAGATGTAGTACTAAAGAAAGAAAATAATAACGTTATTAATATAATCTTTGTTTTATTCATTTATTACCTCTTCTTTTTTTTTTATTTTTATCATATTCTTTCCTTTTCTCAATAAGTATTAAAGCATCTTCCATATTAATCTCATTTGGGTCTTTTTCTTCAGGAATTGTTGCATTTAGTGATTTATATTTAATATAAGGTCCAAATTTTCCCTTCATTACTCTCACAGGTTTTTTATCTTCCGGATGCTCGCCTAAGTGTTTTATTTCAGAAGAGGAAATTCGACCTGGCTTAGCTTCAGCCAACATTGTAACAGCTCTGTTAAGACCTATTGTAAAAATATCTTCAGATGCTTCTATTCTAGCAGATTTATTTTCACACTTAAGATAGGGTCCAAATCTACCAGAATTTAATGTAATATCTTTTCCACTATCTGGGTGTTGGCCCAAAATTTTAGGTAATGAACACAGAAAATTTGCTCTTTGTAAATCTATTGAGTCAATTGAAATTCCTTTTGGAATTGAAACATTTTTGAAATTATTATTATCTTTTTCTTTTTTTTTCTTATTTTTTCTTATTTTTTTAACTTCTTCATCAACAATTTCAGGAGTCTTTTTATACTGAATGTAAGGACCGAATCTTCCTACTTTTAAATACATATCATTACCATTTTCATGTTTTCCAATTAATTTTGGTTCAGCTAATTGTGATTGTTGAGCGGCTTTAGCTTTTGACAAAGGTCTGGTAAATTTACATTCTGGATAATTAGAACAACCAATAAAAGCACCTCCACGGAAACTGTTCTTTAAACTTAATTGTCCATTCGCGCATAGCTTGCATTTTCTATCAATATTACCATCATTATCTCTTTCAAATATTAAGGAGCCCAGACTATCGTTTAATAAATCCAAAACTTCTCTTGTTCTTTTTTCCTTAACCTCAGTAACATTTTGACTAAAATCCTTCCAAAACATTTCTAGAACTTTTATCCATCCTTCTTTTCCTGAGGTGATTTCATCTAATTGATTTTCTAATCCAGCAGTAAAATTGTAATCTACATATTTAGAAAATAGTTTTTCCAAAAAGGCTGTAATTAATTTTCCTCTATCTGTAGGATGAAATCTTTTATTTAAAGTTTCAACATAACCTCTAGTAGATATAACGGAAATAATGCTTGCATATGTAGATGGTCTTCCAATACCTAGTTCTTCGAGTTTTTTTACTAAACTAGCTTCTGAGTATCTGGGCGGTGGTTGTGTAAAATGTTGCTCATCTATAACACTTTCAATATTGACAGGACCATTCGACATTTTAGGTAAAATACTTTCGCCATCTTCTTTTTTAGGATCTTTATAAACTTTTAAGTAACCATCAAATTTAATTACCGATCCCGTAGTTTTTAAAATAGTTTCCTTGTTATCGGATGTAATTGTAATTGTATTTCTGTCAAATTGAGCAGATTGCATTTGAGAAGATAAAGCTCTACTCCAAATTAGATCATAAACTTTATGCTGTTCTGGACTTAAATATTTTTTTACCTTATCAGGTGATTTATGAATATCAGTAGGCCGTATTGCTTCGTGAGCTTCTTGTGCGTTCTTTGCTTTCTTACCAGAATAATTTAAAGGGTCCTTGGGAAGGTATTCGTTCCCATATATATTTTTAATATAACCTCTAAAGTCGGACACAGCTTCTTCTGATATATTTGTTCCGTCTGTTCTCATATAAGTAATTAATCCTATTGTTTCACCATCAATCTCAATTCCTTGATAAAGTTTTTGAGCAATTTGCATTGTTCTTGAAGCACCTAAACCTAATCTTCCAGAAGAAACTTGCTGAAGCGTTGATGTAGTAAATGGGCCTGAGGGGTTTCTGCTTACAATTTTTGAAGATATATCTGAAATACTAAATTTAATTTTTTTAATTTGTTCGGCGGCATCATTAATATCTGCTTTGCTTTTAAAAGAAAATTTTTCTATTTTTTTTCCTTCAAGTTGTGAAATATTAGATGTTATTATCTTATTACTTTTGTCTTTAAAATTTACTTTTAAAGTCCAAAACTCCTTAGGATTAAATAATTCAATTTCATGTTCTCTTTCAGTAATTAATTTCAAAGCAACAGACTGGACACGTCCAGCAGATTTGGACCCGGGAAGCTTAGTCCATAAAATAGGAGAAATATTGAAACCAACCAAATAGTCCAATGCTCTTCTAGCCATGTAAGCATCGACTAACAGTGGTTCAATATCTCTAGGGTTTTCTATACCTTTTGTGACAGCTTTTTTTGTAATCTCATTGAAAACGACTCTCTCTACTTTTTTATCTTTCAACAATTTTTTTTGATCTAATACTTCCTTAACGTGCCAAGCAATAGCTTCTCCTTCACGATCGGGGTCAGTGGCTAAAATTATTTTAGTTGAGTCCGCAGCTGTATCTGTAATTTCTTTTAAGTACTTTTTTGAAAAAGAATCTATTTCCCAAAGCATTTGGAAATTATTTTCTGGGTCGACTGATCCATTTTTTGAAGGTAGATCCCGAATATGTCCGTAGCTTGCTAACACTTTATAATCTTTTCCTAAATATTTATTTATTGTTTTTGCTTTGGCCGGACTTTCTACAATTACTAAATTCATTTAATGTCCTTTTTGGACTTTAGTGTCAAATATACTTTGTTTTGTCAAACTGAAGATTAAATTTGATAAAGAAAATGGCTTATAATCTAGAGTTTTATTTTCTGCTCAGTTCTATTTTTTAGATTATAAATATTTTTTCTGTGAGTGAATACAATCAAAATAAAAAAAATAAACAAAATTAATTTTATATTTGATGTATAAGCAAAATTAGGATCAATAGCTTTGACTGCGTTTTCTCTTAAAACAGTAACCATTAAAACGGTTAAAGAAGAGAAGATTGATGACAAAGAAGAATATTTAAATATTAATGAAACAATTATCCATGTAAAGACAAATAATATTCCTAGACTGTAAGATAAAGCAAATAATATTCCTAAGTATGTAGCTACACCTTTACCGCCTTTAAATTTTAGCCAAATTGGAAAAATGTGTCCCAAAAAAGCAAATATTGCAGAAATTTGTAAATGTTCTGTAAAAAAATATTGAGTTGCTAGTACTGGAAGATAACCTTTTGCAACATCTAATATTAAAGTTATCACGGCAAGAAATTTTTTTCCTGTTCGGAGTACATTTGTTGCTCCAATGTTACCAGATCCAATATTTCTAACATCTTGATTGGCAAAAATTTTTGTTAAAATTAGTCCAAAAGGTATTGATCCGCTAAAATATGAAAATAATACGACTAATAAGATATCCATTATCTATTAAATTCTTTCGTAGGCAACTTCTCCTTTAATGAAAGTTTTTAATACCTGACCTTGTAACTTTCTGTCTTCAATTGGAGTATTTTTAGATTTTGATTTCAGTTTACTTTTATCAACGACCCAAGGTTTATTAATATCAACAATGCAAAAATCAGCATCATTTCCTTTTTTTAGATTTCCTTTATCTACATCTAGAATTTTTGCAGGATTAGAAGTGATTGAAGCTATGAGCTTATTCAGTTTGACTGATTTATTATGGAAAAGCTCAAGAACTAATGAAAGCAATGTTTCTACACCACTAGCTCCTGTAGTAGCTTGAGCAAAAGTTAATCTCTTTGACTCTTCGTCCTCAGGCTTGTGGTCGGAAACAATAACATCAATATATCCATCTTTTATTCCCTGTACTAAAGATTGGCGATCTTTTTCCGTCCTAAGAGGAGGGGAAAGTTTTAAGAATGTTTTAAAATTACCTATGTCATTTTCGTTTAAAGTAAGATTATTAATAGAAACGCCCGTAGTAAAAATTTTTCCCTCTTCTTTGGCCTTTTTAATAACATCGAGAGTTTTTTCAGATGATATTTGTGAAATATGATATCTACAAAAGTATTCCTCAAGAAAAGATAAATCTCTTTCAACGATAATTTTTTCAGCCAAGAAAGGAATTCCTTTTAGACCCAGTCTAGTCGATATTTCACCTTCATTAATTAATCCATCTTTTGACAAAATGTTATCTTCTGCATGTTGCATGATTAATGATTTTGACTGACTTGCAAAATTCATTATCCTGGACATAACTTGAGGGTCTTGGACAGTTTTAATTCCATCGGTAAATGCGATTATACCTTTTCTCTTGAGAAGGCCAAATTCTGTCATTTGTTTACCTTCAGTATTTTTAGTAAGGCTAGCAGCTGGAAAAATATTAATTCTTGATTTATCCCTTCCTCTTCTCTTAAGAAAATCCACCATTGAAACATTATCAATAACTGGTGAGGTATTTGGCATAGAGACAACCGATGTTACTCCACCAGATAAAGCAGCATTACTCAATGTTCTAAAATTTTCTTTATATTCAAAACCAGGTTCTCCAACAAAAACCCTCATATCTACAATACCAGGCATTAATACTTGCTTTTTAACATCAATTTTATCAGCTTCAGAAGGTATGTTTCCGTTAGAAACTTTTTTACCTATGGCCTTTATTAAACCTTTTGAATCAATAATTAATCCTCCTATTTCATCAATTTGATTTTTTGGATCAATAATTCTTGCGTTTATTAAATATTTTTCTTTCATTTATACTTTCTTACAAAAAATTTTTAGACAAGCCATTCTAACAGCCACACCAAGCTCAACTTGTTCTCTTATAACACTCCTATTAATATCGTCAGCTAAGTTTGTATCAATTTCAACACCTCTATTCATTGGTCCAGGGTGCATTATCAAAGCATCTTTTTTTGCACATTTTAATTTATCAGGAGTTAAACCAAAATATTCATAATATTCTCGCGCGGAGGGTAAGAAAGAACCATGCATTCTTTCGTTCTGAAGTCTTAACATCATGACTATATCGCATTTATCTAAACCTTTTTTCATATTGGTAAATGCTTTAACACCAAGACGTTCAATTGAATGTGGAAGCAAAGTTTTTGGAGCCACAACATTAACTTCTGCCCCTAACATATTCATTAGGTAAATATTTGATCTGGCAACTCTTGAATGCAATATATCACCACAAATTGCTATTTTTAATCCTTCTATTTTTCCCTTTCTGTTAATTATAGTAAGTGCATCTAACAAGGCTTGGGTAGGATGTTCTCTTCTTCCATCACCAGCATTTATTACAGAGCAATTTACTTTTTGTGATAATAAATTTGGAGCTCCTGAGTCTTGATGACGTATTACAATAATATCAGGATGCATAGCATTTAATGTCATAGCGGTATCAATTAAAGTTTCTCCCTTTTTTATTGCAGAATTAACAATATTCATTGACATTACGTCAGCGCCAAGTCTTTTACCTGCGAGCTCAAATGAACTTTGCGTTCTAGTAGAAGGTTCAAAAAATAAATTAATTTGAGTTTTGCCCCTTAATATATCTAATTTTTTGGATGCACTTTTATTAAGTGTAATAAAGGTTTTAGCTTGGTTAAGAATATTTGAGATTTCAGAAAAAGAAAGACTTTGAATACCAAGAAGGTGATTTTGTTCTTTTTTAACAGCTTTAAATTTTTTAATTATAGCCATTAAAATCAACTCTATAGTCCTTTAAGGGTAACTATGCAAGCTTTTTAATCAATTAGATAAATAATCTATTGCACCTTGCAGTATAAAAGCAGCAGCATTTTTATCTAACTTTTTGACTCTATCAGTTACATTTGTGCCCAATTCTTTGGTTATTTTGAAGCTAGCTTCACTGGAAAGACGTTCATCCCATAAAGCGATAGGTATGGTAATATTTTTTGATAAATTATTAGCAAAATCGTAGGTTGATTGAGACGATTTTCCTAATGAACCGTCCATATTTATTGGATTCCCAATGATGATTCCTTTTATATGATTTTCTTTAATTATTTGATTGATTTCTACCAATAAAATTTGAAACTTTGTTTTTTGTATAACTTTAAGTGGTGTCGCAACTTTTTTGTTTTCATCACATATAGCAAATCCTATATTTTTGCTACCTGGGTCAATTCCCAACAATCTGGAATTGTTTCCAATAGTTTTTTTAAACTCATCTATACCGTATATATTGTATGTTTTCATCTTAAATGCTATTTTCCTTACTTATTTGCCAATAATCTCAAATGTCAATAGATAAAGATACAGTAAAACACATATCAAAATTAGCAAGAATTTCATTGGATGAAAATAAGGTAGAAAGTTTATCTAAAGATCTAACATCAATAATGAAATTTATTGAGAGTTTAAACAAACTCAATACAGATAAAACAACTCCATTAACATCAATTATAAATGCTTCACTTAAATCTAGAAAAGATGAAGTAAAAGATGGAAAAATAAGGGATCAAATACTGAAAAATTCCCCAGAAAAAAATGATGAATTTTTTGTCGTCCCAAAGGTTATTGAATAAAATGTCTAAAATTTCAGAATTATCTCTAACAAAAATAGTTAATGGAATAAAAAAAAAGGATTTTTCATCTGAGGAAGTGACAAAATCATTTATTGATAGTTCTAAAAAGTCTAAAAAATTAAACACATATATTACTGAATGTTTTGATGAAGCATTAGAAATTTCAAAAAATTTTGATAAAAAAAAAGATTATAAGGGTTTGTTGTCAGGTGTTCCTATTGCAGTCAAGGATTTGTTTTGTACAAAAAATGTTAAAACCACAGCTGGTAGTAAAATATTACATAATTTTATCCCAACCTATGAATCAACAGTTACTAGTAATCTTTGGTCGCAAGGTGCTTTTTTATTAGGAAAATTAAATTGTGATGAATTTGCTATGGGATCTTCTAATGAGACAAGCTTTTTTGGAAATGTAAAAAATCCTTATGGTGAAAAATTAGTTCCGGGAGGTTCATCAGGTGGTTCAGCGTCTGCTTTAGCTGCAGGTCTTACTCCAGCAACTATTGGAACTGATACTGGTGGATCTATCAGGCAGCCAGCTTCTTTTACTGGAACGGTGGGATTAAAACCTACATACGGAAGATGTTCAAGATGGGGAATAGTTGCATTTGCATCATCATTAGATCAAGCAGGACCTATGACCAACAGTGTAGAAGATAGTGCTTTGCTATTACAAGCTATGTCAGGTTATGATTCAAAAGATTCAACATCCGTAAATAAAAAAATCGAGAATTATTCTTCAAATTTAACTGAAAAAATAAAAGGTTTAAAAATAGGAATCCCTAAGGAGTATAGAGTTGATAAAATGCCAACCGAGATAGATGATCTTTGGAAAAAAGGTATAGAATATTTAAAAGATGCTGGGGCAATAATAAAAAATATTTCGCTAGAACACACAATGTATGCGCTCCCAGCTTATTATATAGTCGCACCAGCAGAGGCATCTTCAAATTTAGCTAGATATGATGGAGTTAAGTATGGCCACAGGGCTGTAGGAAAAAATTTAATAGAAATGTACGAGAATACTAGATCAGAAGGTTTTGGTAATGAGGTAAAAAGAAGAATTTTAATAGGCACATATGTATTATCTTCCGGTTATTATGATGCCTATTACTTAAAAGCACAAAAAGTTAGACAATTAATTAAAAATGATTTTGATAAAGCTTTTAAAGATGTAGATGCTATATTGACACCATCAACACCGAGCTCAGCGTTTAAAATAGGAGATAAATCAGATGATCCTGTATCAATGTATTTAAATGACATTTTTACGGTGCCAGTAAATTTATCAGGTTTACCAGCAATTTCTGTTCCAGCAGGCTACGATAAAAATAATTTACCATTGGGATTGCAGCTTATTGGAAAAGCATTTGATGAACAGACGATATTAAATTTGTCTTTAGCTATAGAAAAAAGAGCTAATTTTAAGAAAAATTATAGTGTTTGGTGGACTTAATGACAGAAAAAAAATTTGATTATTTTATAAATGGAGAGAAAGATAAGTGGGAAGTAATTATAGGTTTGGAGGTTCATGCTCAAGTCTTATCACAATCTAAACTTTTTTCTTCATCTTCAACAAAATTTGGGAGCGAACCGAATACCCAGGTAAGCTTAGTCGATTCTGGATTTCCTGGTATGCTTCCAGTAATTAATCAATTTTGTATAGAGCAAAGCATTAAAACTGGTTTGGGTTTAAAAGCAAAAATAAATTTAAACTCTGTTTTTGATAGAAAAAATTATTTTTATGCAGATTTACCACAAGGCTATCAAATCTCACAATATAAAAATCCAATAGTGGGAGAGGGCGAGGTTATTCTTGATATGCCATATGGTACAAAAAAAATTGGGATTGAACGCCTTCATTTAGAGCAAGATGCAGGAAAAAGTATACATGATATGGATCCAGAAAATTCGTTCGTAGATCTTAACCGATCTGGAGTTGCTTTAATGGAAATTGTTAGCAAGCCGGATTTAAGATCACCTCAAGAAGTAAACTTTTATATAAAGAAGTTAAGATCAATTATGCGTTATCTAGGAACTTGCGATGGAAATATGCAAGAAGGATCTTTGAGAGCAGACGTTAATGTTTCAGTAAGAACAGTTGGAGATAAGAAGTTTGGAACCAGATGTGAAATTAAAAACGTAAATTCAATTAAATTTATGGAAATGGCTATTGAATATGAAGCTAATAGACAGATTCAACTATTAGAGTCTGGAAAAATTATAGATCAAGAAACAAGATTATTTGACACAAAAAAAAATTCTACTCGATCTATGCGCTCTAAAGAAGATGCTCATGATTATAGGTATTTTCCAGATCCAGATTTATTACCCCTCAATTTAGATAAAGACTTAATTGATAAATTAAAAAAAGAACTACCAGAATTACCCGATCAAAAAAAAGAAAGATTTATAAAAGAACATAATTTATCTTCTTATGAAGCAAATATATTAGTTTCTGAAAAAGAAATTTCAGATTATTACGAGGAAGTGATTAAAGGTTGTGATAAAAAATTAGCCACAAATTGGATTACAGTCGAGCTATTCGCAGTTTTAAATAAAAAAAATCTCTCAATTAAACAATCACCTATAAGCGCTAAGAATCTATCCTCATTAATTAAAATGATCACTTCAGGAAAAATTTCAGGAAAGATAGCCAAGGATGTTTTTGAAAAAATGCAGTCCGATGACAAAGATCCAAAACAAATAGTCGAAAAAGAGGGTTTGTTACAACAAAGTGACCCTAAAGAATTGGAAAAAATAATAGTCGCTGTGATATCAAAAAATCAAGATAAAGTGGCACAATACAAATCCGGTAAAGAAAAGCTTTTTGGTTATTTTGTTGGTGAAGTAATGAAAGCATCTAAAGGAAAAGCTAATCCACAATTAGTAAATGAGATTCTTAAAAATAAACTCCACTAGATAAAATGGGATCAAATCTTGTAATTACGAAAGAAATTGAAAATTATATTAATAATCATTCACTTGAACTAACAACGGTTCAAAAGGAAATAATTTCATACAATAACACTTTAGGCGACATTAAAAGAATGCAGATTTCTGTATCACAATGTCATTTTCTGCATTTAATTATTAAAATCTCAAATATCAAAAAGATTTTAGAAATAGGGACATTTACAGGTTTAAGCGGTCTAACCATGTCTTTATCTCTGCCCAGTGACGGAAAGTTGGTTACCTTAGATAAAAATGCAGAAAGAAATAAAATTGCATCCAATTTTTTTAAAAAAGCAAAACAGGAAAACAAAGTTAAGACAATTATTGGTCCAGCTCTTGAAAGCATAAGTAATTTTAAAAAAAGGGAGCAGAAATTTGATCTTGTTTTTATTGATGCAGATAAAGAAAATTATAAAAATTATTATGAAAAATCGTTAGATTTAATAGAAAAAAATGGTTTGATTATAGTTGATAATGTTTTGTGGCATGGTGAGGTAGTTGATACGAAAAAACGAGATAAATTAACTACAGTCATCAAAGAATTTAACATTTACGTAAATAAAGATAAAAGAACAGAAAATCTAATCATTCCTGTTGGCGATGGTCTTACAGTTTGTAGAAAGTTGTAATGTATTATATCTCAGGATTTTACAAGTTTATAAAAATATCAGATATAAAAAAAAATAAAAATGTTATGCAGGTATATTTTATGAATAACGGCATTAGAGGATCTATAATTATTTCAAGAGAAGGAATTAACGGGACGATATCGGCTAAGAAAAAAATTTTAAACAATGCTATAAATAAAATAAAAAAAACTTTTAACTTTAGTACCTTTGATAACATAAATTTGTCCAAGTGTAGTTATCAACCTTTTCACAGAGGAAAAGTTAAAATAAAAAAAGAAGTTGTTCCTATGGGAATAAAAATTGCAAAGAGAAAATTTAAAAATCATGTGGATCCTGTTAAATGGAATAAATTAATAAGAGATAAAAATACTTTTTTATTAGATGTAAGGAAACCTTTTGAATACAAAGTTGGTACATTTAAGAAATCAATAAATCCAAATGTTAACAATTTTCGGGAATTTCCAACTTATTTAAAAAATTTAAATAAAGAAAAAACTATAGCAATGTTTTGTACTGGTGGAATAAGGTGTGAAAAAGCAAGTACCTTTCTTGAAAAAAAAGGTTTTAAAAATGTTTTTCAGTTAAAAGGTGGAATTATAAATTATTTGAAAAAAATAAAAAAAGAAAAAAGTTTATGGAGAGGCGAATGTTATGTTTTTGATAATAGGGTTTCAATTAGACATGGCTTAACTCCCGGTTCATTTTCAATGTGTAGTGGATGTAGAAAGCCCATTTCTTTTAAAGACAAGAAATCAAAAAAATATGAAGAGGGAGTATCATGTCCAAATTGTCACGACCACTTAAAACCCTCACAAAAAGAGAGATTCAGAATGAGACAAAAACAAATAAATCTTGCTAAAAAACTAGGAAAAAAGCACATATTCCAAAAAGAATTTTAAAAATGAATTTATTAAAAGACAATATTCCAAAATTAGTCCAAAAGCTTGCTCTGCCTGCTATGGTGGGTACTCTTTTTCAAACACTTTATAATATCGTAGATACTTTCTTTGCTGGAAGAATATCACCCGAGGCACTATCAGCATTGAGTAAATCTTTTCCTATCTATTTTATAATAGTAGCAACATCTATTGGAGTTACCGTGGCTGGTACTGCATTAATCGGTAATAGTATTGGTGAAAAAGATAAAAATAAAATTTTATATTATTTTACACACATTATTTTTTACGGAATTTTTGTTTCTATAATTATCACCTATTTTGGACTAACTTATGCTGAAAAAGTTTTTTATTTAATGGGATCAAGTGATGAAGTTGTTTTTTTAGGCCTAGAATATACAAATGTGATTTATTTAGGATCGGTCCTTTTTATTTTAGTTGTTGCGTTAAATTCATTTCTGCATGCTGAGGGTGATACAAAAACTTATCGAAATGTTTTAGTTTTATCTTTCTTTCTTAATATTGTTCTAAATCCAATTCTAATTTTTGGTTTCCTTTTTGTGCCTGCAATGGGAGTGAAAGGTATTGGTATTGCAACTATAATTGCACAATCAGTGTCATTAATTATTGTTTTGACTAAGATCTTAAAAAACAAAAGAATAAGAGAGATAAATAAAAATTATCTAATACCAAAATTTATTTTCTTTAAAAACATTTTTTTTCAATCTATGCCTATAACAGTATCAATTTGCGGTTATGCGTTAGCTGCAGCTATTATTTTTACCTATGTTGGTCAGTCAGGAGAATATGCGGCAGCAGGTTATGGGGCAGGGACTAGAATTGAACAGGTAGTTTTACTTCCTATTTTAGGTATCAACACAGCAATTATATCAATAATAGCTCAAAATTATGGTGCTAAAAATTTCAACAGAATAAAAGAAACTTATTTTACCGCCATAAAATATGCTTTTATTATTATGCTTATTTCTGGAATAATTGTTTTTATATCAGCAAGTATTATTACAAGCATATTTTCAAATGATCCTGAAGTAATAGAATATGGTGAAAGGTATTTAAAAATTTCAGCATTCGTTTTACCTGCATACCCAGTCTTTTTTCTATCAAATGGTTTTTTTATGGCTTTGAAAAAATCAGAAATGGCAATGATTTCAAATCTTTTTAGAAATGTACTTAATCCAATAGTAGTATTTTATATAGCAAAATATATTGATGCGAGTTTTAGCACCTTTTTTTGGATATGGGTAGGAATAAATTGGTTTTTCTCAATTTCATATTTCTTGATTATTATCTATTATTTTAAAACAAGATTAGATAAATCTAGAGCTATCTTTAATCCAAGCCCATAAGTAATCTGAAAAAGATCTTCTAACATAAAGATCAACATTCTCTTTTGTTTTTCTATGTATAGTAACATCTACATGGTTAAGTATGGTTTGAACTACCTTATTATCTCCAAAATATTCTGAATCAAAATCAAATGGAGATCCTTTAGAGAGGATCTCAAAAATATTAGAGCCAGATAAATTAAATATAGTGTAATGGTCACTAACATTTGTGACAGCACCTAAATTTGTTTTTGAAATATCTTTAAATAATAACCGTTCTAACTCATGGTTATTAGATTTTTTATCTATAGTATCATTTGAAACCAAAAGCCATTCATTAGGTCCTAACCACATACAAGTTATTTTTTCTTTTGTGGAAGTTGTGCATGCTTCATTAGGAAGAATCATCCCTAATATTTTTCCAGCTTTACTAGCAAAATCTTTATTTTCCAAATCACCTCTCAAATTAATCTTTGTTATAGGAGTTTTTTCACTCATCGAAAAATTATTATAAGTATGACTTTCAGTAATTGGTGATATGAAATTAAGCATTTAACCTCTTACCTTCTTTATCTAAAAAAATTGTATCTGATACTGTTACTTCGATAGTTTTGTTTTTCATAGGAATATAAAGTCTTTTGCCTTTTAATTTCTTTCCATTTTTTACAACGGCTAATGCAATAGATTTATTCAAATTAGGGCTATAATAACTTGATGTTACATGTCCAATCATGTCCATGGGCGGTTTGCTTTTAACTTCAGCTACAATTTGAGCACCTTCTTCAAGAATTTCTTTAGGATCATTAGTCAATAAGCCCACATATTGTTTTCTATCTTCCCTCATTGTGTCGGATCTATACAAGGATCTTTTTCCTATAAAATCATATTTTTTCTTACTAACTATCCAGTCCATTTGCAAATCAACTGGAGTAACAGTTCCATCAGTTTCTTGACCTACTATTATAAAACCTTTTTCAGCTCTTAATAAATGCATAGCCTCTGTACCATATGGTGTTATTCCGTATTCTCTGCCTACAGACATACATTTTTCCCAAACTGATTGGCCATAATTAGCTTGAATATTTATTTCGTAACTCAATTCACCTGTGAAACTTATTCTCATAACACGACATTTTATTTTATCTATTAAACCATGTTTAAAGCTCATATGAGGAAAGTTGTCATCCGAATAATCAATACTTTGTGTCACTTTTTCTAATATTTTTTTACTATGAGGACCACATACGCTTATAGTTGCGAAATGATCAGTTACAGAAGTTAAATAAACTTTTAATTCAGGCCATTCTGTTTGAAGAAAATCTTCAAGCTTGCCCATTACAGTAGCTGCACCACCTGTTGTAGTTGTCATTATATAGTGATTTTCGTCTAAACGTGTTGTAACACCATCATCATAAACCATGCCATCATCGTTAAGCATTAACCCATATCTACATTTTCCTATTGCTAGTTTACTCCACGCATTAGTATAAACACGATTTAAAAACTCAGAAGCATCACTACCTTGGATATCAATCTTTCCTAAAGTTGAAGCATCTAAAATCCCGGCGCTAGTTCTAGCTGCTTTAGATTCTCTTTGAACAGCATCATACATACTTTCCTTATCCGAAGGGTAATACCAAGCCCTTTTCCACTGGCCAACATCCTCAAATTTTGCATTATTTTTTTCATGCCAATCGTGCATTGGGGTCTTTCTAGTTATATCAAAAAATTTCCCAACATTTCTTCCTACAAGAGCTCCAAAAGTAATTGGAGAGTAGGGAGGGCGAAAAGTTGTTGTACCTAATTCGCCCAACTTAGTATTTGTAATTTCTGAAATAATTCCTAACGCGTGCATATTGGCAATCTTTCCTTGATCTGTAGCCATTCCAGTAGTCGTATATCGCTTAACATGTTCAATCGATTTAAAACCTTCTCTTAAAGCAAGTTTTATGTCATTTGCCGTAGAATCATTCTGATAATCAACGAAAGATTTAGTTTTGCCTGAAATTTTATTGCTTGGCAACAGCCATATATTTTCAAAATCTCCACCTTTAGGTGTCAAAACATCTAACCGGTCTACCTCTTTAATACTGAGAAACTCTCTAGTTTTTTCTTGAGCTTCTGAAATAATATTTTTTAATCCAAAAGTTCCATTACACGAACCAATGCTTATTTGGTAAAGAGTATTTTTTTTAGGAAAGAAATAATGTTTTTTTTCGTTATATTCTAATTTGCCACCTGATTGTGTAAATAAATGAACTGCTGGCGTATAACCACCAGAGACACATAACAAATCACAATTTATTTTTAATTTGTTTCCAATAACACTGCTGTTATCTTTTGAGAGGCTCATTACATGTATATTATTAATTTTTTTATATCCTTCTGTGTAAATTACAGCGCTTTTCCAATATATTTTAATGCCTAATTCATCACACTTTTTTGGTAGATCAGCATTTGATTTTTCTCGAATGTCTATTATTGAATTAATTTTAACGCCCTTGTTATGTAAAGTAATAGCTGTTTCATAAGCATCATCGTTGTTTGTAAAAAAGCTAATGTTGTTACCGCATTTTACGCCATAGGTATTAGCATATTTTCTAACTGCTGAAGAAAGCATTATACCCGGTCTATCATTGCAATCAAAAATCATTGGTCTTTCAATTGATCCAGTAGCTAAAATTACTTTTTTTGCTCTTACTTTCCACAAACGTTGTCTTATTTGATCATTTTTATCTTTGTCAGCTAAATGATCTGTTAGATTTTGCACCATAATTAAATAATTATAATTATGATATGCCGCAACACTCGTTCTATTTAATATTTTGATATTTTTATTATTTTCTAAATCTAGACAAGTTTTTTTAATCCATTCTAAGGGAGTTAATCCATTTATTTTATTGTAGTCTTTGTTGGAAAAATTTAGATTTCCACCAAAATTGGGTCTTTCGTCAACTAAGAGCACTTTTTTTCCGGCATTTGCAGCAATTTTTGCCGCTACTAATCCAGCAGGTCCAGCTCCAACAATTAAAACTTCACAATGATAATAAATATGATCATAATTATCAGGATCTTTTTTAGTAGGAGATTTTCCTAAACCAGCTGCTCTTCTAATAAAATATTCATATACATTTTCCCAAAGATTTGCTGGCCACATAAAAGTTTTATAATAAAAACCTGCGGGAATAATAGGCGAAAATAAATTGTTAATTGAACCTAAATCAAAGTTTACTGATGGCCAGCAATTCTGACTTGTTGCATTTAAACCTTCGTAAATTTCAATTTGAGTAGCACGTAAATTTGGATCAGTTTTACCTTGATCTTTAATGATTTGGACTAAAGCATTAGGTTCTTCAACCCCAGAAGAGAATATTCCCCTGGGTCTATGATATTTAAAACTTCTACCGACCAAGTGTATGCCATTTGCAAGTAGTGCTGAAGCTAAAGTATCACCTTTATAACCATGAAAAGTTCTTCCATTAAATTTAAAAGAAATACTTTCACTTCTATTAATTTGACCACCAGAAGATAATCTATATTCGTTAGACATTATTTACTTGGTTTTTCTCCTATCTTGTAAACTGAGTGAATTTTATCGGTTGATGTATCTCTAGACACATTAAACCAACGCCTACACCCGTGTGAATGATTCCACCTTTCATATTGAAGACCTTTTATATTTTTTCTCATAAATAAATATTCAGCCCATTGATCATCGCTTAATTCAGTGGGTTGTTTAGGCCTTACTAAATGAGCTTCTCCTCCATAATTAAATTCACTATGATCTCTTTCTCCACAATATGGGCATTTAATTATAAACATATTAATGAGCTACTGCAGCAGCACCATGTTCATCGACAAGATCACCACTTATAAATCTGTTGATGTTGAATGCTTCGTTCAAAGCATGTGGTTCATCTTTTGCCATTGTGTGAGCAAATAAATGTCCTGATCCTGGGGTAGCTTTAAAACCACCAGTTCCCCAGCCACAGTTAAAATAAAGTCCTTTAATTGAAGTTTTGCTTATTATGGGGCTTGCATCTGGGCATATATCAACAACACCTCCCCATTGTCTAAGCATTCTAAGTCTACTAAAAATTGGATAAAGTTCTAAAATAGCTTTTAACGTACCTTCAACAATTTCATGGGTACCTTTTTGTGTATAAGAAATATAAGAGTCAGTGCCAGCTCCTATAACAAGTTCACCTTTATCAGACTGACTTACGTATGCGTGAACGGCATTAGACATAACAACTGTATCTATTATTGGTTTGATTGGTTCTGAAACTAATGCTTGTAATGGTTTGCTTTCGAGTGGAAGTCTTAAACCAGCCATGTTTGCAATTACACTAGAATGACCTGCAGCAACAACACCGACTTTTTGGGTTTTGATAAAACCTTTTGTAGTTTCAATTCCTTCAATAGAATCACCATTTCTTTTTATTCCTTTTACCTCACAGTTTTGAATAATATCAACTCCCATGGCATCCGCTCCTCTAGCATACCCCCAGGCAACAGCATCATGTCTCGCAGTGCCAGCACGCCTTTGTAAAGTACTGCCCATTACTGGATATCGGATATTAGGAGAACAATTAATAATTGGGCAGAATTTTTTAACCTGCTCAACATTAAGCCATTCACAATCTATACCATTGAGTCTATTAGCATGAGTTCTTCTTTTTAATTCTCTTACATCATGTTGATTATGAGCTAAATTCATTACTCCCCTTTGACTAAACATGACATTGTAATTTAATTCTTGAGAAAGATTTTCCCAAATTTTTAAGGCATGGTCGTACATACCTGCACTTGCATCCCAAAGATAATTCGATCTTATAATTGTAGTATTTCTACCTGTGTTACCACCACCAATCCATCCTTTTTCTACTACGGCAATATTTTTTAGATTATGTTCTTTAGCTAAATAATATGCAGTGGCTAAACCATGTCCACCTCCACCAACTATGACAGCATCATACCGAGATTTTGGCTCGGGATCTCTCCAAGCTCGTTGCCAGTTTTCATGGTAGCTTAATGAGTTTTTTACAAGGGCAAATATTGAATATTTTTTCTTCATTAAAATAAATTATATCAATTACGTATTTTTTCTCTATATAAATCATGTAAATAAATAGCCACAGCTATCCAAATTATTATGAATCCGATTAATTTATTTAAATCAAAATATTCATTATAGTAAAAAGCACCCAGCATAAACTGACAGGTAGGAGTTATAAAGAAAACCATACCTGATGTTCCTAAACCAGCTAAATCTACTCCCTTTAGAAATAGAAAAAGAGGTATTACTGTCATAGGTCCAGCTAAAAATAGCCAAAATGCTATTTTTGGATTATCAAGTGAAAAATAGTAATTTCCATCAATAGTAATTAAATAAAAAATAAGTAAAGCTAACGGCGTTATATATAAACTTTCAATTAACAACCCAACGTCTGACTCGACGCTTATTTTCTTTCTTAATAAAGAATAAACGCTCCATGTTAAAGCAACAATTAACCCTACCCAGGGAACTGAAGCAAAATTAAGCAGTAAATATCCTACTGAAATAGCCACAAGTAAAACAGATAATATTTTTTGTTTATTGTATGGTTCCTTTAAAAAAAGAATCCCGAAAAAGACACTTAGTATTGGCATTATGAAATAACCGAAACTAGCATCAATAATTTTGTTAGTAACAACTGCATATATCCAGGTAGACCAATTAGTAAAAATTAAAATTCCAGTTATTAAAAGATAAATCATTTCTCTTTTTTTTTTAATAATATTAAAAAAACTATCCCATTTAGAAAATAATGAAGTAGTAATAATTAGAGAGAAGGCAGTCCAAATAGTTCTATGCACTACAAGTTCAATAGGTCCCGCAAAAGATGAAGCTTTAAAATAGATAACTCCGATAGTTCCCCACCATAATGAGCCGCTCGCACCATATAAAATTCCTTGGAAAGTATTTTTATTCATAAATAATTACTATCATTAAATTGAAAAGCGCCTAAAATAAAGGTAAATAGATCACTAGGAGAGATGGGTGAGTGGTTTAAACCAGTCGTTTGCTAAATGACCGTACGTGGAAACATGTACCGAGAGTTCGAATCTCTCTCTCTCCGCCATGATTAATTAATCATTTTTCAGCAACAGCAGTCCAGCTATAACCGTGTCTATGTAGTATTTGAATTTTTTTAAAACCAGCTTTATCAAGTAAATTATTGACCTCATCTTTTGTATAGTATTTAGAATAAGATGGATTCAATTGATCAAAAATTATATATTTTCTTTTCTCAAAAGAACACTTACCAATAACGTTTACGATATATTTTTTTAATGGCAAATTAAAATATTTACATAAATAAATATAAAAACTTAAAAAAAAGTTTAAGAAGACTGATATTAAGTTAAGTAATTTATCAGGTAATAATTTTGTTACTTTTCTTAAATTATTAAAAATAATCAAGTATAGTTCGTTACCTTCTTTTCCATATAACCAAATAATAAATTTACCATTTGGTTTCAAAGAGTTATATATTTTTTTACAAACGATTAAATCATCAGGAATATGGTGAATTACGCCCAAAGAAAAAACGTAATCCATTTCATTATTAAATTGCATTTCTTGAGCAGTAATTTTTTTAAATATAATTTCAGTTTTTGAATCTTTATTGTTTTCCTTAGCAACTTCTATGGCATCCGATGGTTCAATAGAAAAAATCTTTTTTGGAGAAAAAGTAGATAAATTTTTTAATATTCTTCCAGAACCGGAACCAATTTCACAAATAGTTTTGTTTTCTAAAGTATTCTGATCAAGGTTAAAAGGTCTCACAATATCTCTGAGCATTTCAATACTACCCCAATGGTCATCAATTTTAGAATGTTGCTTAAATTGATCACCGAACTCTTGTACGGTACCTTTTTGCTTAATTTTATCCATTATTTTTTGAGTACTGAAATAAATTGCAGTTTTTTATTATTAAAGAAGAACCAATACCATTTGTAGTAACTGATGTCATTTATTCTTTTAATTTCTCTTATTTTTAAACTTGATATAAAATTTTCGTACGTTGTTTTATTAAAGTAAATGCTAGGTATCTTAACATTGTCACTATAATTACTGACAAAATCCATTAAACGTAAAATAAAATTTGAAACCAATCCATGCTGAAAATGATCTTTAATAAAGATATATTTAGACATATTTTTAAGATTTTTGGTTATTTTTTTAATCCTATTAGTATTTTTTATATCGATATGATGCAATACGTCCAAAAGTAAACAAAAGTTATATTTTTTCTTTTTATTAAAAGGTAAAGCATTAATATGAAAAAATTTAATCATCTTGTTGCTTTTTAATAATTTTAATTCTTTATTTTTATAAATATCATAGCAATGTGCAATAAATTTAGTTTTTTTATATTTTTTAGACAATTTGGCTATTATTTTTTTAATTACGATTGGGTTATATCCTGAACCATAATCAATTATTTTTATTATTTTTTTATTTTTAAAGTTTTCTAAACTTTCCATTTCGTTTATAATTTGTTTGCTTAAAATTTCTTCACGATAATCAGCAAAAATTAGTTTTCTGATATAATTATTTGCACTAAAGAGTTTCATTTTTTTTATATATAGAAAGAATTCTCATATTATTTACAAATATTTCTTTATAAATTTCAAAATTGTTAGGTATTAAATGCTCGCTTTTTTTATATTTACCGTGCCAATTAATGTAATTATCAATAATATAATCAGCGTCTTTATTGTCAGTAACTTTAATACGATTTCTTTTTTTAACATTCAATATTTTTTTACTATTTTCAATCGATATAGGTCCAGCGGACCCTATTTTTATTAACTTCTTATTTTCCATTTTTAAAATATAATCAAGAGCTTGTTTGTTAGAAAGTCCCCAGTAATCCATTTCAAATTTTTTTTCGATTTCCTTCCCAGCAAGCATATTAAAGTAAACATTTTGGAAGGGATGGTGCTTAATCATTGAAAATGTTATTTGTAGTAAAAATATCGCTATTATTATTAGCAAAAGTCTACTTTTTTTTTCAGAGTATTTTTTTCTTAACAAATCAAGTCCATGTAAAGAAATAAGCAATAAGCAGGGATAAATAAAGTACAGATGTCGCCACCCATTATAAATTGTTGAATTTAAGAGGATTACTATAATTATTGGACTGATAAATAAAAAGTAAAATACCAAGTCTTCTATTCTAGTGTTTTTACGCAATTTAGAATGGAGATTATTAGTTTTAATTATATATAAACTCAGGTTAAAAAAACCATAAATAAAAAGTAGTAAATATAAAATTGGAGTGGTGATAAAAATCCAAACAAAAATATAGTGCCAAGGAGTGTAGGATGCCAAATGATAATCACCTAAATAGAAATTATACCCGGTATGAGGAAAAGAACTTAAAGTTCCAAATACTTTAATAAAATTCATTATGGGATTCTCCCAAAGATATGGCCAAAAAATAACAATAAATAAAGGAAGCAAAATAAAGTAACTTAGTAAAAATGGAAGAATCTTTTTAATATTTTTTGAATACTTGATATATGTTGCTAAAATAATAACAGGTATAATTATTATTCCCATAATTCTTATATCAATTGCTAAAGCAGTAGTTATTGAAAAAAGTAGAGAATTTTTAAAATTTGGATTTTTTAAAAAATTTATCCCATAATATAAATTAATAATAAAAAGAGACAAAAATATTATATCTTTGTGATTATAAAAGCTCTCAGCAAATATTCTTGGCGATAAAAATAAAAAAATAGCCCCTGTAATTCCGTATATCCAACTATCAAACCTTTCTTTTACCAGTAGAAAAAAATAGAAATTTGCAACTAAAAATATAAAATGATTTATGTAATGACGAAAAAAATAATATTTTTGACTATCAGTAATATTCCAAAAATATTCTATAAAGGCCATTGGCATTGAATATATGGCGCCATGTGTACCCAAATAATCTGAAAGTTCAGGTATTGATAAAATTTTTTCGAGATTTTGTATTCCCGCTGGAAAGACAAGACTCATTACATATTTTAAATTTGCAAAACCAAGTATTCTTAATTCCCATTCATCAACTGAAATACCAAAATCTTTAAAAGCAACTATTCCAATGATTAAAAAAACTAGATAAACAGTGGTAACAGTGACTTTTTCACGATTTGTACTTCTTTTAAAAAATTTCATCATATATTAAGTTATTACTAATACATTATTTTTGAAAAAAAAAAAAATTTATGTTGATAAAATGTTTTAACAACATAATGTGTCGAAAAAGGTCAAATTTTTTATAAAAATATCAATATTTATGTATTTAATCACAGGAGCAGCAGGATTTGTTGGATTTCATTTAAGCTTATCTTTATTAAAGAAACAAAAAAAAGTAATTGGGGTTGATAATATCAGTGATTATTATGATACAAAAATCAAATTTGATAGGCTTAAAATATTAAGAAAGTTTCCTAATTTTATTTTTTATAAAATTGATCTAAAAAATAAAAAAAATATCTCAAAAAAGATAAATAAATATAAAAATAAAATTCAAGTTATAGTCCATTTTGCTGGTCAGGCTGGTGTTCGATATTCAATATTGAATCCAATCACATATATAGAAAATAATATTATTTCATATGTAAATTTATTGGAATTTTTTAAAGATACAAAAAAAATTAAATTAGTTATCTACGCTAGCAGTTCTTCCGTTTATGGAGAGAAGGGATCAAAAAAAGCCGTATCATCATTAGCACAAACCAATCCTATTTCAGTTTATTCCGCATCTAAATTAAGTATGGAATTAATTTCAAAGGTGTACAGTCATTTATACAAAATTAATACTATAGGTGTTCGTTTTTTTACTGTGTTTGGCCCATGGGGGAGACCTGACATGTTTTATTTAAAGTTACTAAGAGGAATTAAATCAAATAAAAATACAAACATATACAATTATGGAAAACATTATAGAAGCTTTACTTATATTGATGATGTGATCTTAAATCTATTTAAAATAATCAATAAGTTTATGACAAGGGGTCAAAAAGTATCTGATGTTTTCAATGTAGGTAATCCAAATTCAATACACTTAAAAAAATTTATAGGCCTAGTTGAAAAAAAAATGGGAAAAAGAGCCAAAAAGAGATATATAAAAAAACAGTTAGGAGATTTAACTCTTACAAAATCAAATGTGCTGAGAGAGAAAAAAATTTTTAATCATGAGATACGAGTGGACTTAAATACTGGTGTCGATAAATTAATTAAATGGTATAACTCTTATTATAAATAGCTTTTTATTAAACTATTTTTTTTCAAAGTAAATTTTTTCTTGAATATTACTTCGCTTACTTTTGTTGTCATTTCCTTGATTTATAATTAATTGTGCTAATATTCCGATAAATAAGAAAATTAGTCCTATCATAATTAAAAATATCACTAGTAAAGGCAGTGGCGTTTGAATGAATGAAGTATCGTAGTTATATTTAAGAATTATCATGTATACAAAAAATACTCCTGATAAAAGAAACGAAAAAAAACTAAATAGACCAAAAAAGTAAATTGACTGTCTTTTATAGTTTTTAAAAAATTTTAAGTAGAACAAATCAATAATTACTTTTAAAATTCTCTCAAAACCATAATTGGAAGTGCCATGAACTCTTTGTTTGTGTGTAATTTCAATCTCTTTAACTTCATAACCATTATTGGCAAGCCTAGCAGCAAGCAATCTATGGAAATCACCCCAATTTGTTAAATCATCAATCGTATTTTTTTTTACAATTTTAAAAGCACATCCATGATCATGAATTTTTGATTTTGAAAAAAGTCTAACAATATAATTTGCTATTATACTAGGTACAGTTCTTAAAAAAAAATTATCTTTTCTATTTTTGCGCCATCCAATAATCATATCGCAACCTTTCTCGTACTCTTCAACCATCTTAACTAAATCTTCAGAATCGTTTTGCAAATCACCATCCATAATTATTAGATTGTCATTTTTAGATTGACTGATTCCTGTGTTCAGTGCTGCAGATTGAGAAAGATTACTGCTATGTTTTACTACAAGAGTATCACAAGCATTACCGTTTAATTTTTTTAACTCTTCAAAGGTTTTATCTTGTGAGCCGTCATCAACATAAACAATTTCAAATTTTCTGTCTTTATTTTCAATTTTTTTTATATTATTTATCAATCCATCGTTAAATGATGAGATATTTTTTTCTTCATTATAAAAAGGAACAATTACTGTATAATTCATTAGATTTTATTAATATACTAAAATTCAAATGTGCGCAATATTTGGGATAATAGGTAGAGCAAACTTAAATTTAATTAAAGAAATTTCTAATAAACAAATTTTTAGAGGCCCAGACGAACAAAATTTTTTTGTGAGTAGTGATAATCTTGTCTCATTAGGAAACAACAGATTGTCGGTTATTGATAAAAAAAATGGAGGACAGCCTATGCATTCACAAAGCAAAAGATACGTGACGGTGTTTAATGGATGTATATATAATTTTTTAGAAATAAAAGAATTTTTGAGATCAAAAAACATAAACTTTAAAACAAATTGTGATACGGAAGTGGTAGCCAATGCCTTTGAATATTTTGGTGATAGAGCATTTAATTATTTTGATGGTATGTGGGCTATCGCTATTTATGATCAAGAAAAAAAAGAAATAATATTATCAAGAGACTACGTTGGCCAGAAACCTCTCTATTATTCTAGAAATAACAATTATCATATTTTCTCAAGTGATATAAGTGGAATTTTTATTGATAATCAAATTTCAACTAATGTCTCATTAAAAAATATAAAAAAATATTTTGCGTATTCTCACGTGCCCGCACCCCACACGATTTTTGAAAATATTTTTCAAGTTGAACCAGGAGAAAATATTTATATTAATTCTTCAAATTTGAATTTATCATCCAAAAAGTACTGGGATTTAAAAAATGGACCAGACTACAATATATTTTTTAAGAAAAATGAAATTAATACCTTTAAGGATAATTTTGAAAAAATTATTAAAGAGCATTCTATAGCAGATAATACCCCTGCATTATCATTAAGTGGAGGAATAGACTCTTATATTATTATGGAATATTTAATTAAAACCAATAAAGAGTTTTCCTCTTTCACATTAGGTTTTGAAAATAAAACTTTTGATGAAGCAAGATTCGTAAAAAAGATTAATAAAGAAATAAAAAAGGAAATTTTTTATGCTGATAATAATGAATTGAAAGATAATTTATTAGAAATATCAGAGCGCTTGAGCGATCCACTTGGTGATAGTTCTTTAATACCCACTTACATAATCCAAAAAAAAATAAAAAAGTACTCGAATGTATCGATAGGTGGTGACGGAGGAGATGAATCCTTCTTCGGCTATATTACATTTGATGCTTTTATTTTAGCTTCAATAATTAAAAAATTTATCCCAAATTTTATTTTTAAATTATTATCAAAATTAATTAATTTAAAAAAAATTTCTTTTGATTATTTAACTTTTTCAACAAAAATAAGAAAATTTTTAAGTTCTATACATTTAAAAAAAAAATATCTTCTACCTAGTTGGATGGGATGTTTAAATACCAAAGATATGAGTGTTTTATTTAATGAAAATATTAATGAAGAAAATTTGTACGAATGCTCTAATAAATTATTCACAAAAAACTTTAATCTAATGAGATATAGTCAATTATATTATTATAAATTCTATTTACCAATGATTTTAAAAAAAATAGATAATGCTAGTATGTTTAATTCCGTTGAAAGTCGTTCTCCATTTTTAAGTAAAAAAATAATTAATTTTAGTTTAGATCAAGATATATCCACATTGTATAAGTTCTTTAATAAAAAATATTTCTTAAAAAAATCTTTTAAAAATATAATTCCTAAAGAAATCATGAAACGTAAAAAACATGGTTTTGCGTTTCCTAAGGAAACGCTCCTGCGAGACGAAAAATTGATGGAACGTTTGCTAGACTATAATATATTAATAAACAAAAAATTTTTCATGAAAAAGTATAAGAACTTTCTAAATAAAACCGATGACTGTAGTCAATATTTGTGGAATGAATTAGTTCTTAATTTAACACTTCAAAATTTTTATAAAGTAAGACCTAGTATTAAAAATTAATATAGATTTTGTGCCATTACCATGGATAATAGCATTGGTAGTGACAAAAGAGTGTTTATTCTAGATGTTAGCATTGCAGTTTTAGCAGATTTAGGTTTTTCTTCTGGTGAACACTCAACCATTCCTAATGCTTTTTTTTGATTTGGCCAAATAATAAACCAAACATTAAAAGCCATTATTAAACCTAACCACATTCCAATGCCAATAGCCGTATTCTTGCCTCCTCCAGAACCTATGCCTAAGGCTAAAGCCTGATGAACGTACCCATTTAAATACGCAACTATCAATCCAGTAACTATCGTAGCTAAAGCAGCCCATCTAAACCAAAATAAAACAGCTGGAGCTATTACTTTGCCGATAGCTGGTTTTTGTTCATCCGGAATTTTTGGCATGCTTGGTATTTGAACAAAATTTAGGTACCAAAGCAGACCAATCCACATTACTCCAGCAAGAACATGCAAGTATCTAAATAGCCAACTCCAAAAAAGTTGATCAAAAGCCCAATCACCACCCCCAAAAAATAATCCTATAAATAAAATGATTGCCAAGACTATTGAAAGGTGAATAGTTTTTGAAAGCGATTGTAATATTGTTACCATATTTTGTTTATACCATCTTTTACAAGAAAACTAAGCTGTTTTTTTAAGTTTGTTGTTTATAATATTTTTTAAGAAATCTCCTGTATAACTGCCATTTATCTCAGTAATTTTCTCAGGGCTTCCTTCTGCTATAATTTGAGCACCGTTTATTCCACCATCTGGTCCCATGTCAATAATCCAATCCGCAGTTTTTATTACATCAAGATTGTGTTCAATAACAACTACTGTATTTCCTTGAACGACAAAGGTTTGGAGTATCTCCAACAATTTTTTAATATCATGGGCGTGCAGTCCTGTTGTTGGCTCATCTAATATATACATAGTTCTGCCTGTAGATCTTTTTGACAACTCCTTAGCCAATTTAATTCTTTGTGCCTCACCACCTGATAATGTAGTAGCCTGTTGACCTATTTTAATATATCCCAAACCAACTTTTTTAAGTGTAAGTAATTTTGATCTAACAGCAGGTATATTTTCAAAAAAATTACATCCCTCATCAACGGTCATATTTAATACATCTGCAATATTTTTATCTTTAAATTTTATTTCGAGTGTCTCTCTATTATATCTACTACCCTTACAAACATCACAAGCTATATAGACATCTGGTAAAAAATGCATCTCGTAAGTAATCACACCATCACCTTCACAAGACTCACATCTTCCGCCTTTAACATTAAAAGAAAATCTACCAACTTTATATCCTCTAGATTTTGATTCTGGTAGATTTGTAAACCAATCTCTTATAGGTCCAAAAGCACCTGTGTAAGTTGCTGGATTAGATCTCGGAGTTCTGCCTATTGGGGATTGATCTATATCAATAATTTTATCAATTTGCTCTACACCTTTATAATTTTTAAAAGGTTTTGGGAGTTTTCTAGATTTATTATTGTTCAACATTAAATTTAAAGCATTATATAAAGTATTAACAATTAATGTAGATTTACCACTTCCAGACACACCGGTAACACAAGTAAATGTTCCTAATGGAATTTTAAGATTTATATTTTTTAGATTATTACCAGAAGCGCCCAAAATTTCCAAAAATCTACCATTTTTTGCAGACCTTCTTTTATTTGGTATAGAAATACTTTTTTTCTTTGATAAATAACTTCCCGTTATACTATTTTTGTTTTCCATAATTTCATTTATTTCTCCTTGTGCAACAATATTTCCACCGTCAACACCAGCTTCAGGACCCAGGTCAATAATATGATCTGCGTTTTCCATAGTCTCTGTATCATGTTCAACAACTATAACTGTGTTTCCTAAATCTCGTAGGCGCTTTAAAGCGTTAATTAACTTAACATTATCTTTCTGGTGTAAACCAATTGAAGGTTCATCTAAAACATATATAACACCAGTTAACCCAGATCCTATTTGTGAAGCTAATCTTATTCTTTGAGATTCACCGCCAGATAAAGTCGCTGATTCTCTTGATAGTGTTAGATAATCAAGTCCAACATTTAATAAAAAATCTAATCTCTCATTAATTTCTTTTAATATGTGTTGTGCAATTTTTTTTTCTTTATCATCTAATTTTTCATTTAAATCATAAAACCATTTTTTGGCTTCGGATATTGATTTCTTGGTAACTTCACTTATGTTCAATTTGTCAATTTTAACGCATAAAGCCTCATCTTTCAGTCTCATGCCCTTACATTTTTCGCAATCAGACTCACTTTGATATTGTGAGATTTCTTCTCTTTTCCATTCGCTTTCTGTTTCAAGGTAACGTCTCTCTAAATTATTTATCACGCCTTCAAATGTTTTTCTTGTGGAATATTTTTCATAACCATCATCATATGAAAATTTTATTTCGTCATCATTTGAGCCATATAAAATTATATCTTTTACTTCCTTAGGCAGTTTTTTCCATGGCAAGTCTAGTGAAAATTTATAATGTCTTGATAAAGAAGATAAAGTTTGAGCGTAATACATGGTTGATGATTTTGCCCACGGCTCAATTGCGCCTTCAGCTATTGTTTTTTTGGTGTTAGGTATAACTAAGTTTGGATCAACATTTAAATTTACTCCTATACCTTCACATTCTTCGCATGCTCCATAAGGACTATTAAAAGAGAAAAGTCTAGGTTCTATTTCTTCAATAGTAAAACCACTTTCCGGGCACGCAAATTTTGATGAGAATATAATTTTTTCGATTTTACGATATTTTTTTGGTAATGTTTCATTCTCATATTCAACAAACAATAATCCATCAGCTAAATTCAATGCAGTTTCTACACCTTCAGCAAGTCTATTACCTAAATCACTGTTTATAATTATTCTGTCTACAACAATATAAATGTCATGCTTAATTTTTTTATTTAAATCAGGAAAATCATCAATGTTATAATAATCACCATCAACTTTAATTCTTTGAAATCCTCTTCTTTTATAACTGGCAATTTCTTTTTTATATTCTCCTTTTCTACCTCTTACGATTGGAGCAAGTAGATATATTGTGCTTTTTTTGGGTAATTTTTTAATTCTATCAACAATTTCTGCAACACTTTGAGATTTTATAGGTTTACCAGTAAATGGTGAAAAAGGAGTCCCAGCTCTAGCAAACAGAACTCTCATATAATCATAAATTTCTGTGACTGTAGCTACCGTCGATCTAGGATTTTTTGATGTATTTTTTTGCTCTATTGATATTGCGGGACTTAAACCCTCGATTAGGTCAACTTTTGGTTTTTTCATCTTATCTAAAAATTGTCTAGCATATGCAGATAAGCTTTCCACATATCTTCTCTGACCTTCAGCGTATATAGTATCGAATGCTAAAGATGATTTTCCTGACCCAGAGAGGCCAGTTATGACAATAAATTTGTCTTTTGGGATTTCTAAAGAAATATTTTTTAAATTGTGTTCTTTAGCGCCTTTTATAACGATTTTTTTAACCATATTTTTAGACAACTATATCTATCCTATTAATAAAAAGATGAAAATATGTTATATTTACATATATTAACAAATAATCTTTTAACAAATCTATAAATAATATGGCAGGAAGTCTAAATAAAGTTCTTTTAATTGGTCGACTAGGGGCGGATCCAGATATAAAGCAAATGGTGAATGGAAAAAGTGTCGCTAGACTTAGCTTAGCTACAAGCAATACCTGGAAGGATAAAAATACGGGGGAAAAAAAGGAAAAAACCGAATGGCATAGAGTTGTAATTTTTAATGAAGGTTTGGTTAATGTTGTACAACAATATGTAAAAAAAGGAGCACAAGTTTATGTTGAAGGTCAACTTACTACAAGGAAATGGACTGACGAAAAATCAGGTCAGGATAGATACTCTACTGAAGTCGTTCTTCAAGGTTTTAATTCAACATTTAAAATATTAAGTAGTAAAAATAATCAAATGAAGAGCTTAGAAGAAAGCCCAGAAACAAAAAGCTCTCTCCCTAGTGATGAAAACATTCCATCAAGTGATCTTGATGATGAAATACCTTTTTAATTTTAATGGAAAATACAGAATCTAATATAGTTAAAAATAATTACAAACCTATATTTGTATATGATGAGATGAGTTCTTCTTATCTATCTTATGCAATGAGCGTAATTGTCAGTAGGGCTCTACCTGATGTTAGAGATGGTTTAAAACCAGTACACAGAAGAATTATTTATGCGATGTATAAAGGTGGTTTTGACTGGTCAAAACAGTTTAGAAAATCAGCAAGAATAGTTGGTGATGTGATTGGTAAATATCATCCTCATGGCGATCAGGCCGTTTATGATGCATTAGTTAGACTTACTCAAGATTTTTCTATGAGTGTTCCATTAATTGATGGTCAAGGTAACTTTGGTTCTATCGATGGAGATCCGCCTGCAGCAATGAGGTATACAGAAACAAAGTTGGCCAAGATTTCACAGTTCTTAATAGATGATATAGAAAAAAATACAATTGATTATAGAAGTAATTACGATGAAACAGAAAAAGAACCCACTGTTTTACCATCACAGTTTCCAAATTTATTAGTAAATGGTGCAGGAGGTATTGCTGTAGGAATGGCGACTAGTATACCACCTCATAATCTTGGTGAAATAATTGAAGCAACGATAGCTTTTATAAATAATAGGGATATTACAATTTCACAATTGATGAAAAGAGTACCTGGTCCTGATTTTCCAACAGGAGGAATAATAATTGGAAAAGATAATTTAAAACAAGGTTATAACAAAGGAAGAGGGTCAATAAAAATACGAGGTGACATTGATGAGGAAACTTTAAAAAATGGAAAACAACGCCTTATAATAAAATCTATTCCATATCAAATTAATAAGTCTGTACTAAATGAGAAAATTGCAGAACTTGCAAGAAACAAAAAGATAGAAGGAATAAGTGATATTAGAGATGAATCTAACCATGAAGGTGTGCGTGTAGTAATAGATTTAAGAAGAAATATCGAAGCAGAAACTATTAAAAGACAATTATATAAATTAACATCAATAGAGTCTTCTTTTGGATTTAATACATTAGCAATTGTAGAAGGCAAACCAAAAATATTAAATTTAAAAGAATTCATATCAAAGTTTGTAGATTTTAGAGAAGAAACATTAACTAAAAGAATTAAACACGATTTAAAAAAAGCTCAGGAAAGAGCACATATTCTTTTAGGAATTTCAGTAGCGGTAGAAAATATTGAGTCGGTAGTTAAAATTATAAAAAATTCAAGTACAGCAGAATCTGCAAAAAAGGCCTTGCTTACAAAAAAATGGAAAATTAACAAATCTGCTCAATTATTAAAACTAATAGGTTCTGAAAAGGCCAAAGGTACCTATAATTTATCTGAGGAACAAGTCTCATCAATACTAGATTTGAGATTACAAAAATTAACTAGTTTTGGAATTAATGAAATTGAAACTGAACTTAAAAAACTTGCTATCCAAATAAAAAATTTCCAAAAAATTTTAAAATCTAAAAAAGAACTTTTTAATGTAATTATTGAAGAATTAAATAAAATAAAGGATAAATTTTCTGTTAAAAGAAGGACGAAGATTATAGATGCTGTTTTAAACTATAATATTGAGGAAACTATACAAAAAGAAGCTATTGTAGTTACCATTACGCATAAAGGTTATATTAAAAGAGGTTCCTTATCTTCTGTAAAAATTCAAAAGAGAGGTGGAAAAGGTAAATCAAGTATAAAAACGAGAGACGAAGATTATGTTATTCAAATATTTACAGCAAATTCTCACACCCCAGTTTTATTTTTCTCTACGCAAGGGCTGGTTTATAAATTGAAAGCATGGAAAATACCTCAAGGTACAGCTAATTCGAAAGGCAAAACCTTATTTAATTTACTTCCTTTAAAAAATCATCAATCTGTTAGTTCTATTATGCCGCTTCCTGATAATGAAGAAGAGTGGAAAAAATTATACGTTGTTTTTGCTACTTCTAAGGGAAAGGTCAGAAAGAATAGTTTAGTGGATTTTTCTAATATCCAATCTACTGGAAAAATTGCAATGAAACTTGACGAGGATGATAAAATTGTGGGGGTGAAGATTTGTAAAGATGATCAAGATATTATTTTGAGTACTCAATTAGGTAAATGTATAAGATTCATGTCTAAGAAACTTAGAATTTTTAAAGGAAGATCATCAAAAGGAATTAAAGGCATAAATTTAGGCCAAAATGATAAAGTAATCTCATTGTCCGTTGTTGATAATGTAGATATAAAACCAAAAATTGCCAAAAATTTACTTAAAAATGGAAAAGAAGATAAAAATAAATCATCCGAAATTTTGGCAAAACAAAAATTTATTTTATCTATAACAGAAAATGGCTTTGGTAAAAGAACATCATTTTATGATTATAGAGTTACAAATAGAGGTGGAAAAGGCATAATTGGAATTGTCAACTCAGAAAGAAATGGAAATGTTGCAGCATCATTCCCGGTCAATGAAGGTGACGAGGTTATACTTTCTACAGACAAAGGCAGAGTTATTAGATGTGCCGTCAAGGAGATTAGGAGTGCAGGAAGAAACACTCAAGGAGTAAGAATTTTTAAACTTTCCGGCGAGGAAAAGGTTGTATCAGCAATTAAAATAGAAGATAATTTTACTTAACATTTTAATGAATAAAACAGGAATATATCCGGGTACTTTTGACCCTATGACCTACGGTCATATCGACGTGATTAAGAGAGCTTTAAAAATTGTAGACAAATTAATCATAGCCGTTTCTAATGATTATTCAAAAGACTATTTATTCACTGCAGAAGAAAGAGTTTTGATAATTAAAAATGCTCTTTTTAAAGACTTAAAATTCAAAAAACAAAACCTTAAAATAATTCCTTTTAATAATTTAACAACATCATTATGTAACAAACATAAAGCCAGCATTATAATAAGAGGACTAAGGGCGGTATCAGATTTTGAATATGAGTTTCAATTGGCTGGAATGAATAGAAAACTTAACAACAATATCGAGACAGTTTTTATGATGTCTGATGCAGAGAAACAGGTTATTTCATCCAAGTTTGTTAAAGAAATTGCAAAACTTGGTGGTAAAATAAATCAGTTTGTTACAAAAAGTACAATAAAAATGATTAGAAATAAAATATGATCAAGAAAATTTTTTTAATCGTTTTTTTTTTATTATTTATGAATCAAATACAAGCAAAGGAAAATAATATGATATTAAAATTAAAAGATGGAAACGTGGTAATTCAATTGTATGAGGATGTTGCACCAAATCATGTTAAGAGATTTAAATTATTAGCAAAAGAAAAAAAATATGATGGAGTTGTTTTTCATAGAGTTATAGACGGTTTTATGGCACAAACAGGTGACGTTGAATTTGGAAATTCAAACTCAGAAAAATTTAATTTAAGTAAAGCCGGCACGGGTGGCTCTAGTTATCCTGATTTAAAAGCTGAGTTTAATAATTTACCTCATGAAAGAGGAACTTTATCAATGGCTCGTTCTAGCGACCCCGATAGTGCTAATAGCCAATTTTTTATTTGCTTTAAAACAGCTTCCCACTTAGATCGAAATTATACAGTTTTTGGAAAAGTTATTAAGGGAATGGAATTTGTAGATTTAATAAAAAGAGGTGAGGGATCTAACGGAGAAGTTTCAAATCCTGATAGAATTATAAGTTTATCAGCTGAGTAATTTTATTAAGTAAATGTCTTCAGAAAAATTTTCTTTTTCTCTTTTAAAAGAAGATCATCAAGCTCGTTTAGGGAAAATAAATACGTATAGAGGAAAAATAGACACTCCTACTTTTATGCCTGTAGGAACACAGGCTACAGTTAAATCTGTTTTCATCGATGATTTAATAATGACAGGATCGCAAATAATTTTATCCAACACCTATCATTTGATGATAAGACCAGGCGTCGAAAGAATTAAAAGAGTTGGCGGATTGCACGAATTTATGAATTGCAATCTACCTATTTTAACCGACTCAGGAGGTTTTCAAATTATGTCATTATCTAAGTTTGTTAAAATTGATAAAAAAAAAGGTGCTATTTTTAATTCACATATCGATGGAAAAAAATTTATATTAAGCCCTGAGGAAAGTATTAAAATTCAAAAAGATATTGATTCAGATATTATTATGGTTTTGGATGAGTGCCCAAAACTTACAAATGACAAAAATATAATTAATAAATCTCTTGATGTTTCCATTGATTGGGCAAAAAGATCAAAAATTGAATTTGGAGACAATCCTAAAAAAGCAATTTTTGGAATAATACAAGGTGGAATTTTTAAAGATCTTAGAATGGAAAGTTTGGAAAAAACCAAAGAGATTGATTTTGATGGATATGCTTTAGGAGGATTAGCCGTTGGTGAAACGCAAAAACAAATGTTCAAAGTTCTCGATGATATCGTTCCTTCTATGCCCAAAAATAAACCTCGATATTTAATGGGAGTTGGAACGCCCAAGGATTTATTGGGAGCCGTCAAGCGTGGAATTGATATGTTTGATTGTGTTATACCAACTAGAGCAGGAAGAACTGGCTTGGCTTATACATGGCAAGGAAAAATCAATTTAAGAAATTCAAAATATCAGAAAGATGATACTCCAATAGATCAAGATCTTAAAATAAAAAATTTAAACAAGTATTCAAAAAGTTATATAAATCACTTAATAAATTCTAACGAGATATTGGCTTCT
Organism: Pelagibacteraceae bacterium AG-414-E02; assembly: GCA_003214615.1. GTDB lineage: Bacteria > Pseudomonadota > Alphaproteobacteria > Pelagibacterales > Pelagibacteraceae > AG-414-E02. Next base: position 10,064 of record QCLK01000003.1, on the reverse strand, counting down.
ATGCTCTTAACGTTTAATAATATATGTTTTTATCAAGAATTGATGAATAAAATCAGAGAAAATATAAAAAATAATACTTTTGATGAATTTTATAATAAATACATCGGTATTATTTAACATTAATGTTGTTTGAAGGCTTTTTATAATTGAATTAAAAATTAAAAAAATATAGAAGTAAATTCTCAAGGGCCGTTAGCTCAGCTGGTAGAGCACTTCCCTTTTAAGGAAGGTGTCATTGGTTCGAATCCAATACGGCTCACCATAATTAAGATTGTGTTTATAATTTACTTTTAACCAATCGAAATTGCTGGGTAGCTTACCATAATTTCAGGTATCCACTTTTTAAGAACTTTGATTCTTCTATCACTAGACGGATGTGTACTCATCCATTCTGGAGGCTCTTGCCCTTTGTTTTGGTCTTTCATTCTTTTCCATACTTCAACAGATTCTCTAATATCGTATCCTGCTAAAGAAGAAAAAATTAAACCTAAATAATCTGCTTCAGTTTCTTGTTTTCTTCCAAAAGGATTATCAATACCAAAAGTTCTTAACATTCCTGGAACATCAACGCCAGTAGTTCTTCTTGTGTTAGAAATAGCTCCACCTGAAAAAATATCAATAACAGCCGTTCCAAGATTTAGTGCTAATGCACGACTGGCCCTTTCGACAGAGTGCTTGGCCACAGCATGAGCAATTTCATGACCCATTACTGCAGCAAGACCGTGTTTATTTTTTGTTGCTTTAAGAATTCCCGTGTAGACAGCTATTTTACCACCTGGCATACACCAAGCATTTTTTATTTTATCATTATCTATTAAAATATATTCCCATTGAAAGTTATATGTTGGATCAGCCTTGTCGACTGATTCAAAATATGCACTCACAGCAGTTTCAATTCTTGAACCAATTTCTTTAATTTCGTTTAGTTGTTTTTTGTCATTACTTAATTTTGTTTTAGCTTTAACTCTTTCATACAGTTGTGCAGCTTGTCTATTTAATGAGCTTTCTGGTATTAATTTTAATTGTTTTCTCTGTGTAATTGGCGCAGTCGTGCAAGATGAGACTATAAGACCACAGCTACAGCATCCAAAAATTTCGAGAAATTTTCTTCTATTTATGTTATTAATTTTAGACATTAATCAATACTGTATAATAGATGGCAATTAGAGAAAAAAAAAGAAGTATTTTAGTAAGAATTAGAAACTATTTTATTACTGGTGTGGTAGTTTCAATACCAATAGGAATAACTGTATACCTAACACTTTTTTTTGTTAATATTTCATCTAAAATTCTACCTAAAGAAATAAATCCTAATTATTATCTTCCATACAACATTCCAGGTTTGGAGATATTTATTTCTGTACTACTAATAACTTTTATTGGGTGGCTATCATTATCATTTATTGGAAAAAGATTATTAAATATATTTAACAATGTATTAAAAAACATACCTATCCTAAGAACTATTTATTCAGCTTTCGGTCAAATGCTAGAATTATTTACTAAAGGTGATAAAAATCAGAAAAATGTTGTTCTTGTTGAATATCCAAGAAAAGGATCGTGGGCAGTCGGTTTCGCGACAAAAGAAAATACTGGAGAAATTAAAAATAAAACTAAGAAAGATCTGGTAAACGTGTTTATCCCAACTACACCAAATCCTACAAGCGGCTTTTTACTTATGTTTCAGAAAGATGAAGTAATTTTTCTCGACATGACTTTTGAAGAAGCTTCTAAATTTATTGTTTCAGCGGGAACTTCGGATACTAAATAATTTTTTCAAAACTTATTTGATTAATAATATCAGCCTTGTCAAATAATTTTAGTAAAAAATAATATTTTCGAAAATTTTTTTGGTTACTTTCTATATTTTTAATATCCTTTTCAGCAATCTTAAAAAGTTCTTCATGATGAATCGGATCAGCTATTTTGAAATCTTTTATTCCACTTTGTTGATAACCTAGAACATCTCCGTAACCTCTTATTTTCATGTCTTCTTCAGCTATAAGAAATCCGTCATTTGATGATTTTAATATTTTAATTCTTTTTTTTGCATTTTCAGATAAATTATTTTTATAAAGTAAAATACATGTTCCCTGAACATTTCCACGTCCAACTCTACCTCTTAGCTGATGTAATTGTGATAAACCAAATTTGTTAGAATTTTCTATAACTATTACATTGGCGTTTGGAAAATCAATACCAACTTCTATAACTGTAGTAGAAACTAAAATTTTAATATTTTTACTAAGAAAATTATCTAATATTTTATCTTTTTCATTTTTATCTAAACTACCATGGATTAAACCAACTTTATTGCCAAATGACTTAGATAAATAATTATATTTTTTTACAGCAGCTGAATAATCTAGTTTTTTTGACTCTTCAATTAATGGGCATACCCAAAAAACCTGATTTCCATTATTTATTTGTCTTTTAATAAAAAATAACACTTCGTCAATTTTTTCTTCTGGTTTACTTAAAGTCACCACATCTTTTTTGTTCAGAGGTTTCTCTGTGATTCTAGATATATCCATATCTCCATATGCAGCCAGCATAAGAGTTCTTGGAATCGGAGTAGCAGACATCAATAGGATATCACAATTGTTTCCACCTTTATTAGACAGTTCTATTCGTTGTTTAACTCCAAATTTATGTTGCTCATCAATAATAACTAGGCCTAAATTTTTAAATGAAATGCTTTTTTGAAACAAAGAATGTGTTCCAATTAATAAATTTATCTTTCCATTCAACAATTTTTCTTTGATTAATTTTTTTTCTTTATATTCAGATTTGCCTGATAAAAAGGCAATTTTGATACTTGTTGATTTAAAAATTACTCTAGCAAGATCGTAATGCTGTTTTGCAAGAATTTCTGTAGGAGCCATTAAGGCAACTTGCCAATCAGATTCTATAACGTTTGCAGCAGATACAAGAGAAACAATTGTTTTTCCGCACCCAACATCACCTTGTAGAAGTCTAAACATTTTAAAATCAGATTTCAAATCTTTGTTAATTTCATTTATTACATTTTCTTGATTACTAGTTAAAGAAAACTTAAAATTGTTAATTACTTTTTTGGATAAAATATTATTAAATTTTTTATTCTTTTTTTTAAATCTCCTAATTCTTTTTCTAACTTGTGATAAAACTAGATAATTAGCTAAAATCTCGTCATAAGCTAATCGCCTGTAGAATTTTGAATTAAAATTTTGTTTTTTGCTAGCGTGAATCTCTCGTATTGATTTTGACCAACTAACATTACCAATTTCTTCTAATATTTTATCACTGTGCCATTCATCGACATTACTTATTTCATTTAATACCTGATCCATTAACTTTCTATATATCTTTTCAGTAAGACCTTCAGTCAAAGAATATTTTGGTATAACCTTGTTCACATAATCAGCTTTACTAACCGGTAGAACATAAGAAGGATTTGTAATTTGATATTTTTTTTTAAAATAATTAATTTTACCACTTATTATTACAGAAGATCCCAATGGAAGTATTTTTCTGATATATCCTTCTCTACTGTTAAAAAAAACAATATCAATTTTACTTTCTTCATCCTCACAAATAACTTTTGAAGGGAGATTTCTTATCCTTGGAAAATTATACTTAGAAACTTTTACCTTTATTGTTGTTACTTTTCCTATTTCGAGTTCATTAAGTTTTTTTATATTTGTTCGATCTGTGAATCCTTGAGGAAGGTTCCAAAGTAAATCTGATACTTTTTCTATCTTCTTTCTTTTTAATATTTTTTTTGTTGTTGTACCTACACCCTTAAGTTTAGATACATTATTAAATAAAAAATTTTGCATTTTAGATTGATTCATTGTTTTATAATATATAATAATTTTTGCTTAATATGATAAATAAAGAAATTTTAAAAAAACAAATTATCTACAGATCTATTCATAGAGGTACCAAAGAAATGGATTTATTATTAGGTAATTTTGTTAAGAAGCACATTAACGAATTCAACGACGCTGAACTTCTAGATTTGAAAAAATTAATATATATGGATGATGAAGTAATATTTGATTGGTACATAAAAAGGAATCAAAATGATGTTATCCCAAAAACTAAAGTATCAACAATGCTTAAAAATTTTAAATTATAAGAAAATGGCGGAGAGGGTGGGATTCGAACCCACGAATGAGTTGCCCCATTGCTGGTTTTCAAGACCAGTGCTTTCAACCGCTCAGCCACCTCTCCAAAGAGTGATTGATAAGTCTTTAATATATTTTAGATAATTAAATTACAACTTTATTTTAAAAATTTGTTATGAAAGAGTAGTATTTATGCCTTCTATTTATAAAATTGTTACTTATCCAGTTTTAATAATATTTTTATTTTTTAGTTTCTCATATGCCGCTGAAGACGAACCCGACTTTAATACTTGGCTGACTTCGTTTAAACAAACTGCATTAAAAAAAGGCATTTCACAAAATACCATAGATATAGCTTTCAAGAACGTAAAATTTCTTGATCAAGTTATAAAGTATGACAGAAAGCAACCAGAGTTTTTTGAAGATACTCTAACTTATGTTAGCAAAAGAGCAAATATTTCTAGATTAAATAAAGCAAAAAAATTATTAGTAAAAAACGAGAAGCTTTTTTTACAAATTGAGAAAGAGTTTTTAGTTGAAAAAGAGATTTTATTATCGCTTTGGGGTATAGAAACTAATTTTGGAAAACATGTTGGAAAAATGGATATAATTTCATCTTTAGCAACATTAAGTTATGACAAACGTAGAAGAGATTTTTTTTCTTCACAACTTATGATTTTGTTAAGTTTAATTGATGATAAAATAATTGATCCGAAAACATTATTTGGTTCGTGGGCGGGAGCTTATGGTAATTTTCAGTTTATGCCTTCTACAATAAAAAGTTACGCAATCGATTATGATCGAAATAATAAAATTGAATTAAAGTCATCTCTTAATGATGCTTTAGCATCCGCAGCAAATTATATTAATAGTATAGGTTGGAAAAAAGGTCAGCCATGTTTTTATAGGGTAGAGCTTACAAAAAAAATTAACAAAAAATATATGAACTCATCGGCTAGGAAAATTAAGCATAAAATGAAAGTTTCAAAATGGAAAAAAAAAGGAGTGATCAATTCTGGTGCTACCAAACTTAATGATAATCTTAAGGCCGCGCTTATTTTACCTGATGGAAAAATTGGTTCTCCAACTTATTTAGTTTATGAAAATTACGAAAAAATTCTTAAATGGAACAGATCTCTAAGATTTGGTATTAGTGTGTGTACATTAGCCAATATGATAAAATCATGAATTTAAAAAAAATACTTTATTTATTTCTATTATGTAACTTGATTTTTTCTTGTGCAGAGTATCAGGTTCAAAAATCAAAAAAAAATATTGAAAAAAAATTTTATTCCTCAAAGGGCTTTGCTTTAATTTTTAGTGAAGATCTTTACAAACAAAGAGTGATAAATAAAAAATTAAATAATAAAAAAGTTGCTGCTATGCACAATATTTTAAGAGTTAATACTCCAGTAAAGATTTTAAATCCAAAAAATTCAAAATTTATTGAAACAAAAATTTCTAGAAAAGGAAACTATCCTAAAATATTTAATATTGTTTTAAGTGAATCTGCGGCGTCAATTCTAGGATTGGATACAGAAAATCCTTATGTTGAAGTTTTTGAAGTTAAAAAAAATAAAAAGTTTGTTGCTAAAAAAAGTAATACATTTGATGAAGAAAAGAATGTAGCTGATAAAGCCCCGGTAGATGAAATTAAAATGGATGATATTACCGAAACAAAAGTTGAGATTAAAAAAAAAGTTGATAAAACAAGTTATATTTTAGTTATATCTGATTTTTATTACGAAACTTCAGCAAATAATTTGATGGCAGAATTAGCTAAAAAAATTAATATTAACAAGATATCGGTCAAAAAAATCAATATTAACAAATATAGACTTTTAGTTGGCCCTTTTGAAAATTTTAATGCTTTAAAAACTACTTATATTAGTTTAAATAATTTAGGTTTTGAGGACTTAAATATTTACAGGGAATAATAATGAAATTGTTAAAATTTTTTTTAATTTTATTTATTTTTTTATCTTACCAACAAAAATCTAATTCTGCTTTAGAAGTAGATGCAACTTATGTTATTCTACAGGATCACTTGTCCGGCGAAATTCTGTATGAAAAAGAGCCTGATGAACCAATCTATCCTGCCTCAATGACAAAAATAATGACCACTATAGTTGCGTTTGACTTACTAAAAAAAGGTGAAACTTCATTGGATGAACTAATTACTATTTCTGAAAATGCGTGGAGACTTTCACAAAGCGGCTACTCTTCCATGTTTATAATGTTAAATGATCAAGTAAGCGTTGAGGATCTGTTAAAAGGTATTATCATTGTGTCCGGAAATGATGCATGTGTTGCTTTGGCTGAGGGTTTGTCCGGAACCGAGAAAGATTTTGTTCTTTTAATGAATGAAAAAGCTGAAGAGATTGGATTGGAAAACACTAATTTTAATAACTCTTCAGGTATTAATGATCCAGACAACTATTCTACCGTTAGGGATATTTTAATAATGTCTAGATATATGATTGAAAATTATCCTGAATATTATTCCTATTTTAAAGACACAACATTTACTTGGGATAGAACTGGTGGAGATCCAATTACCCAAGGAAATAGAAATCCACTTTTGTATAAAAATATTGGTGCTGATGGTATTAAAACAGGATATCTGGCTGTGGAAAAATATTCATTAGCTGCATCTATCAAAGTTAATGAAAGAAGAGTTACTTCTGTTGCTAGTGGCTTTAAGACTAAAAATTCAAGATCAAGAGAATCTGCTAAATTGTTAAATTGGGGATTGAGAACCTTTGATACGATTAGAGTTGCTGTTAAAGATACACCATTTTTAGAATTAGATGTTTGGCAAGGAAAGAAAAATAAAGTTCAAGCTGTTGTTCAAGAAGATTTATATTTTACTGTCCCCAAAAGAAAAAAAAAATCTGTAAAAGCTGTCGTTGAATACAACGGCCCATTGAAAGCACCTATATCAAAAGGTGATAAAATTGGAATTTTAACTGTTTATGTTGCAGGCGAGTTAAAAAAGGAAATTGATGTTATTTCTAACGAGGATATTAAAAGAACAAATATCATTTCTAGATTGTTCAGATCACTAAATTATCTTGTATGGGGAGATGTATAAAAAAAAATCTCTTTTTATAACTTTTGAAGGAATTGAAGGTTCAGGGAAATCTTATCAATGCAAAAAACTATTTAATAAGATAAAGAGAATGGGCCTGTCCGTAATTAAAACCAGAGAACCTGGAGGAACCAAAGGTGCTGAAAAAATAAGAAATATCATATTAGATGACTACTTTTATCCAGATTCAAAAGAAAAATTTAATAAATATACAGATACACTTCTTTACTTAGCGGCAAGAAGTGAACATATAGAAAATAAGATAAAACCATCAATATCTAAAAGAAAAATTGTTATATGTGATAGATTTATTGATTCCACGCTAGCATATCAAGTTTATGGCAAGGGTGTTAATAAAAACCTTGTTGATACAATTCACAAATCCATCTTAAAAGGAATAAAACCGGATTTAACTTTTTTATTAAAAGTTAACATATCAAAAGCTATGAAAAGGTTAAAACAAAGAAAAAAGAAAAACAGATATGATAAATTTTCTAAAAGCTTCTATAATAGGGTTCAAAAAGCATTTATTAAGATAGCAAAAACAAATAGAAAGAAATATTTCGTTTTGGATAATTCAAAAGACAATAAAGATGTTGAAGAAAAAATATTTAATAAATTTTTAAAAACTTTAAAAAAATGAAAAATAAAAAAAAAGAGGGCACAGAAATTCTACATCCAAGGAACCAACTAGCATTGTATGGGTATTCAAATTATTTTAGCTCTTTGGCAAAACTTTTCAATAAAGGCGAATTGCCAAACTGCATTTTATTTAGCGGCTCAAAAGGATTAGGAAAATCAACTTTTGTCTACCACTTTGTTAATTATCTTCTCTCAAAAAATGAGGAAAAATCTTATCAAATTGATAAATTCTCAATTAATAGTGAAAGCAAAACCTATAATCTATTAAATCAAAATATCCATCCTAATTTTTATTTGATAGAAAATCATTATAAGTCACAAGAAATTAAAATTGAACAAATAAGAGATCTCATATCATTCATAAATAAATCTACTTATTTAGAAGATTTAAAAGTTATTATGATTGATAATGCAGAAAATCTAAACTTAAATTCATCTAATGCACTACTTAAAGTTCTTGAAGAACCTAGTAAAAACACTTTTTTTTTTATTATTCACAATGATTCATTTAGAATTTTAGACACAATTAAGTCTCGCTGTTTATTATTAAGAATTTTTTTTCAAAATAAAGATAAAAAGGAAATTTTTAATAATATCAAAAATCAATATAATCATGATTTTAATGAAGATTTAGTTAATACAAATCTTCATTATGATACGCCAGGAAATTTATTAAGAAATCTTTATATATTACAAGATTTAAATATTGATTTATCCGAAAATAGATTAGAGACCATTTCTTTATTACTTAAAAAATATGAAGATTATAAAAATTATGAAATACTACCATTTCTATTTCTTTTAATTGAGAAATTCTATAATGATGTATGTCTAAAAAATAATAATAGATTTAGTAGTTATTTCTTAAGTTATCAAAAAATTATTAAGGAAATTCATAACATGAAAAAATTTAATTTAAATGAAAAAAATTCCTTAAATTTCATTAACAATATTTTGCAAAATGAAGCGTAGTAATTTTTATATTACAACTCCAATTTATTATCCATCTGGTGAACCACACATGGGACATGCTTATTCCAGTATTCTTGCAGATGTATTTGCTAGATTCAAAAGAATTGATAATCACAATGTTTTTTTTCTTACTGGTACTGATGAACATGGTCTTAAAATTCAGAAAGCCGCAGAAAAAAATAATTCTGACCCATTAGTTTATTGTAATAAAATCTCACAAATCTTTAAAGATTTAACCAAAAAACTCAATTTATCAAATGATGATTTTATCCGAACAACTGAAAAAAGACATTACAAAGCGGTAAATGATTTATGGAACAGACTAATTAAATCTGGTGATATATATTTATCCAAATATAAAGGTTGGTACTCAGTATCCGACGAAGCCTATTATAATTCAGACGAAGTTATTGAAAAAGATGGAAAAAAAATATCAACTTTTTCTGGATCACAAGTTGATTGGGTTGAAGAGGACTCTTTTTTTTTCAAACTATCTTCCTGGCAAAATAAACTTTTAGATTTCTATGAACAAAATAAAAAATTCATACTTCCTATTTCTAGAAGAAATGAAGTCATAAATTTTGTAAAAAGTGGATTAAAAGACTTATCAGTTAGCAGGACATCTTTTACTTGGGGAATTAAGGTTCCTAATAATAGCAAACATGTTATTTATGTTTGGCTTGATGCTTTAACTAATTATTTAAGCGCATTAAATTTTCCTGATAACCAAAATAAACTATATAAAGACTTTTGGCCTGCATCACTGCATGTTATAGGAAAAGATATTTTAAGATTTCATGCTATTTATTGGCCCGCATTTTTATTAGCAGCCGGAATTGAACCTCCAAATAGAGTTTTTGGACATGGATGGATATTGTCGGGAGATGAAAAGATGTCAAAATCAAAAGGAAATATTCTTAACCCGTTAGAAATTATTGATAAGTATGGTATTGATGAGCTCAGATATTATTTAATGAAAGAAGTATCTCATGGTAGCGATGGAAGTATATCATTAAAGAGTCTTGAGAATTGTATAAATAGTGATTTAGCAAATAATTATGGTAATTTATGTCAAAGAGTTTTTTCTTTTATTAAAAATAATTGCAATAATAAAGTTTTAAAATCAAATAATCTTTCCCCAGCTGATCAGAAACTAATTTTACAAACAAAAGAATTGACTAAACATTTAAGAGAAAATATGAATAACCAAAATTTAAACAGCTATATAAAATCAGTAATTGATATTA